>NZ_BCSN01000017.1 GCF_001570885.1 Micrococcus lylae NBRC 15355
CGTTGCAGGGCAGGCGGGAGGGGCCGGTCGCCGTCGTGGGCCGGGTCAGCGCCTGAGGCGTCGCTTCGGCGTGGTGAGCAGACCGAGCCCCACTCCGAGGAGGATGGTCGCCGCCCCGAGCGCCTGCACGGGCGAGAGCAGCTCACCGGCCACGAGGGCTCCGAGGATCGTTCCGGCCAGCGGGTTGAGCAGGCCGAGGATGCCCACGGTCCGGGCCGGCAGCCCGGCGAGGCCGCGGAACCACAGCACGTAGGCCAGGCCGGTGCAGATGAGCCCGAGGTAGGCGAAGCCGAGGATCGCGGGCAGGTCCAGCGCCGGAGGAGGCCCCTCGACGAGCAGGGCGGTCGGCGTGAGCATCACCCCGGCGATCGTCAGCTGCCAGGCCGTGAACGTCAGGGAGCTCACCGGGGGCTTCCACTTCTTCGCGAGCACGTAGCCGAGCGAGGAGATCAGCACGGCCACCAGCGCGGCCACCACGCCGATCACGTCCAGCGTGGCGATCGCCGAGCCCGCCAGCAACGCCACCCCCAGGATCCCGACGACGGCCCCCACGTACGCCATGACCGGCGCCTTCTCCTTCAGCAGCAGCCGTCCGAGCACCACCATCACGAGCGGGCCCGAGGCCATGAGGGTCGCCGCCACACCGGAGGGCAGGCGTGCCCCGGAGGTGTAGACGAGCACGAAGAACAGGGCCATCGTGATGAAGGACAGGACCGTGGACCGCCACCACCACTGGCCCTTCGGAAGCTGCCGGGTGAACGCCAGCAGGAGCAGCCCGGCCGGCAGGGAACGGATCGCAGCGCCGGTCAGCGGCATGTCCGCGGGCAGCCACTGGCGCGTCACCACATAGGTGGAGCCCCACAGCACCGGCACGATCGCGGTCATGAGGATCAGGCCCAGCGGGTGACCCTGGGGCCTCACCCCGCCTCGACCTCCGAGTACTGCCCGGCTCGCACGCCGGCGTAGACGGACTCGGGGGACTCGTCGAGCTCCACGGCCACGGAGTACACGAGGTAGTCGATCGCGCTGGAGAACCCGCGCGCCGCATAGGGGCCGGGGAACGCGTCGAGCCGGGACCGGAAGTACTCGGACCCGGCGCCCTCGCTCAGGGCGTGCAGGCACTGGTAGGTCAGCAGCTCGAGCTGGCCGGGCTGACCGTCCTCGCCCTTGGGTGCCACCTGCAGGAACCGCTCCTTCACGCCGGGCCACACCTCCTCGGGGCCGAGGTGGATGCCGGCGCCGATCGCCGCCACCAGCCCGTCGGCCACCTTCGCCATCTCCGGGTACACCGGGTCGTCGGCAGTCAGCGCGGAGGCCTGCTCGGCCAGGTCCTCCGGCCACTGGTCCTGCTCGGCGAGGTCGGCGATGAGCGAGCGCAGCTTCTGCTTCTGGAACGGCGTGGTCATGCCCTCGAGCCTATCCGCGCCGCCTTCCCGACGACGGCGCGCATCCCCGCCTCCGCTGTCACCTTCCGGCGGAGGACGCCTGACTGGGTCCTTCTCACTGCCTGAGAATGCCCTCGGCATCCGTTTCCGGGCACCCCTCACCCCTTCCCTGCACACCGCTGACATCGGAAGAGTGGGGCACCCCAGGCGACGTCGGCACCCGGCCCGGGTGCCGTCGTCGGGAAGAACCGAAGGAAGGATCCTCACACCATGACCTCTGTCCTCTTCGTCGTCTCCGCCGCGGACGGCTGGACCCTGAAGGACGGCTCCGTCCACCCGACCGGCTACTGGGCGGATGAGCTCGCCACCCCGCACCGCCTGTTCCGCGAGGCCGGCTGGGACGTCTCGATCGCCACGCCGGGCGGCGTCACCCCCACCGTGGACGAGGCGTCCCTGGGCGTCATGGGCGGCACACCGTCCCAGCGCGAGCAGACGAAGGCGTATCTGACGCAGATCGGCGCCGAGCTCGACCGACCGTTGCGCCTGGAGGACGTGGACGAGGCGGAGTACGACCTCGTCTTCTACACCGGCGGCCACGGCCCCATGGAGGATCTCGCGCACGATCCCGCCTCCGGCCTGCTGATCGCCCGACGCATGGACGCCGGCGCCCCGATCGCCTTCCTCTGCCACGGCCCGGCCGCCGTGTTCGCGTCCAAGGCACAGGACGGGACCATCGCCGTGCGCGGCCGCACCATGACCGGCTTCTCGGACGCCGAGGAGAAGCTCGTGCCCGCCGCCCGCAAGGCCAAGTGGACCCTCGAGTCCCAGCTGCAGCACAACGGCGTCGTCTATGAGAAGGCCGCCATCCCCATGCGTCCGCACGTGGTGGTGGACGGGAACCTCTACACCGGCCAGAACCCGGCCTCGGCGCAGCCGCTCGCCGAGCAGCTGATCGAGGACCTGGACGCGGTCGGTCGCTGAGCCGCGCCCACGGTGCGGGGGCGGTCGGGTCTGCCGTCGTCCGGGCTCAGCCTGCGCTGCTCTCCGCGAGTCGTCGCACCGCCCGCCGGGCCTCGACATGGGAGCGTGCCCGCAGCACCGGAAGGCCGGGCCGTTGCTCCAGAGCCGCCTCCACCAGTCCAGCGGCCGTGTGTCGTGTCCGCCAGGCATAGCGGACGATGTGGTCCCGGTCCGTGAAGAACGTGGAAAGCGGCGGCTCGACCGAGGTGCCCCAGATCCGCTCACGCGTCCTCCTTCGCCGCAGCGTCCGGTGGATCACCTGACGCATCACGGTGCGCACGGGCAGGTCCAGCCAGATCATCACCGTGGCCCGCTCCAGCAGGATCGGCCGGGCGCCCCTGTACTGCCACTCGGCCACCCACCGTTGACGGGCTGCCAAGGCCCGCATGTCCTCGAGGAAGCATTCCCGGGGCGTCCAGTTCCAGCCCCAGTACAGGGAGTCCGTCTCTGTGTAGGGCAGGTCGAGCTCCGCGTGGATCTCAGCGGCGAGCGTGGACTTCCCGGCTCCGGAGGGGCCTGCCACCAGGACCCGGGAGGGGTCGAGGGGGAGTCGGGTGCCGTCGTCGGGAAGCAGGAGGGGCATGCCATGAGTATGGCGGAACCACGACGACGGCCGGGCGCCTTCCGCGGGGAAGGAGCCCGGCCGTAGGCCCAGGGAGAGCGGTCAGACGACCGTGTAGCCGCCGTCCACGAGGTAGTAGCCGCCGGTGATGAAGGAGGCCGCGTCCGAGAGGAGGAAGCAGGTCAGGGCGGAGACCTCCGCGGAGGTGCCCAGGCGCTGCATCGGGTGCTTGGCGGCGATGGCCTCCATAGCCTCGGCGTCCAGGTTGGCCTCGAGCAGGGGAGTGCGGATGTAGCCCGGTCCCACAGCGTTGATGCGCAGCTGCTGCGGGCCGTACTCGGCGGCGGCGTTGCGGGTCATGCCGACCACGCCGTGCTTGGCCGCGGTGTAGGCGGCACTGTTCGGTGCGGCGACCATGCCGTGCACGGAGGCCATGTTCACGATGCCCGACTCCTCGGCGCCGGCCTCCAGCATGGCGGGGATCTGGTAGCGCATGCCGTACAGGACGCCGTTGAGGTTGATGCCGATGACCTTGTCCCAGGCGTCCAGCTCGGTCTCTCCCACCGGTGCCGGCGGGCCGCCGACGCCCGCGTTGTTCACGGCGTAGTTCAGCTTGCCGTAGGTGTGCACGGCGAACCGGACGAGGTTCTCATTGTCCTCACGGGAGGACACGTCCGCCACGAAAGCGACCGCGGTGCCGCGGGCGTCCGTGATCTCCTGGACGACCTTCTGTGCGTTCTTCTCGTCGATGTCCGACACCACGACCTTCGCGCCCTTGACGGCCAGCTCGTGGGCGATCGCGGCGCCGATGCCGGAACCGGCTCCCGTCACGAGGGCGACGCGGTCTGCGAACGGCATGTGGGTCATGGAAGATCACTCCTGTCCTGCCCGGCGCGGGCAGCTGTTCGGGGATGGTGGCGCGGGCCTGAGCCGGCACCCGTGCCGCCCACACTGGCCGTTCACCGGGGCGCAGGCCAGCAAGGACCGGCGGACTGGGGAGATCGTCACCGGACCGTCACCTGCGGGGCAGGTCGGCGGGCTGTGGGTGAGGGCATGGGCTTATCGTGTCCGGCCTCGTCCGTACTGTGCGCGGCATGGACACAAACCCTGTGTCCGCTGACTCACCAGCATCCTGGTGTGCTTCCCGTCCTGGAGTGACAATGACCGTTTCCCGTTCGCCCCTCTTCGTCCTGACCGGCGGCCTGGCCGCCCTCGCCCTGCTGGCCGGCTGCGCCGATGCGGACACCACCGCCGCCGCGGATTCCACCCCGACGGCGGCCGCCTCCTCCTCGTCCCAGCCCGCCTCCGCCTCTGCCTCCGAGTCCTCGGACGACGCTGACAAGTCCAAGGTCGACAAGTCCAAGGAGGCCGACGAGTCGAAGAAGGCCGCGGCCAGCGAATCGGCCGCAAGCGAGTCTGCGGCGAAGGAGTCCCGCCGTGCCGAGAAGGAGGCGGAGGAGAAGGCCGCGAAGAAGAAGGCCGAGGAGGAGGCCGCTGCCCAGAAGGCAGCCGAAGAGGAGGCCGCGAAGAAGAAGGCCGAGGAGGAGGCCGCCGCCAAGGCAGCGGCTGAGGAGCAGGCCAAGAAGGAGGCTGAGGAGGAGGCCGCCGCCAAGGCAGCGGCTGAGGAGCAGGCCAAGAAGGAGGCGGAGGAGCAGGCCGCCGCTGAGGCCGAGGCCGCCGCGGAGAAGGCCGCTGCCGAGAAGGCTGAGCAGGAGCAGGCGGCGGCCGAGAAGGCTGCTGCGCCGGCTGCTCAGGCCCCGGCACAGTCCGTCTCCGGAACGCAGGCGGCCCGGAAGGCACAGTCCTATCTGGAGTTCATCGCGTTCTCTCGTCAGGGTCTGATCGAGCAGCTGGCGTATGACGGGTTCACCACCTCGGAAGCGTCCGCAGCCGTGGACGGCCTCGGCGTCGACTGGAACGCCCAGGCCGTGGAGAAGGCACAGTCCTATCTGGAGTTCATTGCGTTCTCTCGTCAGGGTCTGATCGAGCAGCTGGTGTACGACGGGTTCACCACGGCCGAGGCCACCCACGGTGTGGACAGCCTGACGGTGGACTACACGGCGCAGGCTGCGAAGAAGGCCAAGAGCTACCTGGAGTTCATGGCCTTCTCCCGCTCGGAGCTGATCGACCAGCTGATGTTCGACGGCTTCTCCGCTGAGCAGGCCGCTGCCGGCGCCAGCGCAGTCGGCCTCTGACGTCCAGGTCTGCACCATGTCCGAGGGCGGGTCTCCGTGAGGGGCCTGCCCTCGGCCGGGCCCAGGCGGGGTGCGGCGTCTGGTGCTGGGAGACAGCCGGTCCTACATTGAGCCCATGGAGACAACGCAGAACACCACCTCAGCGCCGGAGGGTGAGCAGAAGGTCGTGCGGGCCGAGCGGGAGGTCGCCGCGCCGGCGCCCGACGTCTTCGGTCTGATCGCGGACCCGGCGAAGCAGCCGGAGTGGGACGGGAACGACAACCTGCAGGAGGCCGCCCCGGACCAGCGGGTCCACGAGGTCGGCGATGTGTTTGTCATGACTCTCACGAACGGGCAGGACCGTGCCAACGAGGTGGTGGAGTTCGAGGAGGGCCGGCTGATCGCCTGGAAGCCCTCACTCGTGGGAGAGCCTCAGCTGGGCCACCTGTGGCGCTGGGAGGTCATCGCGGAAGGCGACGACCGGTGCCGCGTGATCCATACCTATGACTGGACCGGGCTGGTGGACGATCCGAAGCGTCAGGCGCGTGCCCGTGCCACGACCTCCGACAAACTCATGGCCTCCGTGGAGCGGCTGGCCGCAGTGGCCGAGTCGCTGCGGGCGTGAGACTTCGATCCGGCGTGTGTGCGTCGGACGGCGGAAGGCCCCGCCACCGAGAGCGGCTCGGTGACGGGGCCTTCGGCTGTCACGGGTTTCGGCGAAAGGTCAGGGACAGCGCGGACGCCGATCAGCGGGCGGGGTCGCTGTCCTCGCCAGGGGCTCCACAGCCCCAGGCGCTGGGGTTCTCCACGCAGTCGTCGGCGACGTTCCGGGTGACCGTGCGGAAGATGTCGGCCTGAAGCGGGTCCGACTCGCGGCTGATCGTCCCATCGATCGGTATCCATGTTTGGCCACCGTCCAGGGAGTATTCGCCCATGTACACGGTGTTGAGGGTCACCGTGTAGGTGCCGGTCTCCTCGTACTGGTGGCTTGTCGCGGTCTCTACGTTGAACTCGGACTGGCTCGACCCGGCCACCTCGGTCGTGCGGGTCGTTCCGTCGCCGTAGTCCCAGTGGTACTCGATGGGCGTGGCACGAATCAGTGCAGGCTCACCGTTCAAGGTCGAGTTCTGCAGGATGTAGATCGCATCCGTGTAGAAGTTCGTGTGGGCGTGACGGATGCCGCGCCCGCCGTTGTCGG
Organism: Micrococcus lylae NBRC 15355; assembly: GCF_001570885.1. Classification (GTDB taxonomy): domain Bacteria; phylum Actinomycetota; class Actinomycetes; order Actinomycetales; family Micrococcaceae; genus Micrococcus; species Micrococcus lylae. Next base: position 6,340 of record NZ_BCSN01000017.1, read on the forward strand.
CGTGCAGGCGGGGCGGCACGGTGATCAGCCCCGCGACGTCGTTCAGGTCGAAGGACTCCTGCCCCGCACCGGGGACCACGTTGCCGTCTTCGTCGACACAGACGCGGGGTCCGTAGACGATCGACCCTGCCTTGTTCTCCTCGATCCTGGTGTTCACCTCCATGCGTCGGATCCAGCGCCGGCCTTCGCCACAGAACGTCTTCAACTGGTAGTTGCAGTCCCGGAGGTCAGGTGTCATCAGCTGGTCCTGGTAGCACCCGTCGACGTAGGAGACCTGGATGTGACTGGGCTTCTTCTTGCTCTGAGACTTCTTGGCGTAGCCGTTTCGAGCTGGTCCGTTCGAAAAATCGGCTCGACCGTCGCTCTTGCAGTCTTGTCCCACGAGGAACTTCTTGTTGTGGACCTTTGCGTCAATCTCTCCCTTCTGGCACTTCGGAAAATTGGTCTCGGCGAACGCAGAGGGGGCGGCCGTCATCAATGCCATGGATGCGGTCAGTGCGACGAGAGTGAGAGTCGTAGCAGCGAAGGGTTTACTCATTTTCTGGACCGCCCGGCGCAGTGTAGGTCACATCCCAGTGCCCCTTCTCTGGGTTGAAGCGAACATCGTTGTACCAGGGGTCATCTTTGAACTCCGGCGTGGACCCGTCCTTGACGATCCCACCATTCTCATCGAAGTGAGTGCTCTCTCCCAGGGTGATCAAGGAGGTAAGCGCCAAGGCGCGTTTCTGTGGATTGTCACCGCCAACCTGCGAGGAGACCACTTGCGGCTTAGACCCTGTATGCCACTGACCTTCTGCGTAGAGCGCCTCAAGCTCCGACGCGTACCGGTGGCAGTATGCGCAGTCCTCAGACGAGACCTCGAGCATTGGGCCCGCATCACCAGTTTGCTGCAGGTAGTAGAGGGTGTCCCACCAATAGGCAACGGCAGCAGTGCCTCCTTCGTGAGTCTCCTCCTTCATCTCCTCCGGCATCTGCGGCTTCGGCACGTTCTGCGCCGGGCCGTCCTCGGAGGCGGGGACATACTCACCGCCGTCGCCGCTGCCGCCGGCCTCGGTCGAGTCCGCATCGCTGGACGTGGCGTCGCTCGCCTCGCCCTCCTCAGGCACGTCGGACTCGGACCCCTCTGAACTCGACCCCTCCGAGGCGGTGCCGTCCGAGGCGGAGGCGGGTGCCGTCGTCGTGGGTGAGGCGGTGGCCTCCTCCTCCGGGTCACCGCCGGCGCAGGCCGTCAGGCTGAGCAGAAGCGCCGCGGACAGGGCGAGCCCGCGGGAAGGTGCGCGAAAGCGCATGAGAAACCCCTCCAGATGTCTCATTCGACAGTTGACGCCACCGGCAGGTCCGCTGATCCCCAACGTCCCCGACCCCCGTGGTCGGCGGTGACTCGGCTCACAGTGTAGGCAGACCCGCCAGGACATCTGCGAGTCGTCCACAGGCCGCGTCGGCATACTTCACCCCATGGACCTGCTGCATGCCCTGATCGCCCTGGGCTTCATCGCTCTCGGCGCCGTGCTGCAGCGGGTCGCCGGCATGGGCGTCGGCATGATCGCCGCGCCCACGCTGTCCCTGCTCGTCGGCCCGATCGCCGGCGTCACCCTCTCCAACGTGGCCGCCTCGGTCGCCGCACTGATCCTGTTCCTCATGCTCCGCCGGCACGTGGACTGGCCCAGGTTCCTGCGGCTGGCGCCGCTGCTGATCGCCGGCTCCTTCCTCGGCGCCTGGGCGGTGGCCTCCCTGGACCACGGATGGCTCGAGATCCTGCTCGGCACCTGCATCCTCATCGCCATCGCCGCCGCCCTCGGTCTGCAGCAGCGGTTCACCCTCACCGGCAACAGCGCGGTCTACGGGTCCGGAGCGGTCGCCGGGTTCATGAACACCACCGCCGGGGTCGCCGGGCCCGCGCTCGCCGTCTATGCGGTGGCCGCCAAGTGGGAGCAGCGGTCCTGGGCAGCCACCCTCCAGCCGATCTTCCTGCTCGCCAACCTCACCTCGATCGGCACCAAGGCCCTCTTCGGCGCCGCCGTCCCCGGGGACGTGCACGTTCCCTGGCCGGTCTGGGGCGCCGTCCTCCTCGGCGCGCCGCTCGGCATCCTCATCGGCTCGCGCGTCGCCCGACGGGTGGACCCGGCCAAGGCACGTGTCCTGGCGCTCTGCATCGCCTCCGCCGGCGGTGTGCTGGCGGTCGTTCGAGGTGTGGGAGAACTCGTCGGCTGAACACGGCCCGGGAGTGATCGTCGCGCTCGGCCCGTCCGTTTCGTCTGGCACGCCGCGCCCTCGAGACGCCCCGGCCCTGGTCCTCACAGGTGTATCCGGCTCATCCGAATCCAGGGTGTAGTCGGGGTCTGAACCCGCCGGTCTCGAGCAGGGATCTGGCGATGTAGTTGGTCAGGTTGCGGAACCCCAGCGCCGAGCCGCGCAGGTGCTCGAGCCTGCCGTTGATCGCCTCGGTGGGCCCGTTGGAGGTGCTGGGCCGGTCGAAGTAGGCCAGGACGTCGGCGGCGCGCTTCTTCAGCGTCCTGCCGAGCTTGGTGATCTCGACCAGGGCCTTGGGGACGCCGGTGCTGATCGAGTCGATGAGCCGGGCCATCAGCTCGCGGCCGTGGCGCCGGTTCTCGTGGCGGTAGGCGGCGATCATGCGCTGGTAGACGCTCCAGGTGACCTCGACCTCGACGTGGGCGTCGTCGGCGAACAGGGTGTCCAGTCGGTCCTTCTGCTTGTCGTTGAGCAGGTCGGCGCCGGTGGACAGGGTCCGGCGGGCGGCATAGAGCGGGTCGCCCTTGCGGCCGCGGTGCCCACAGATGGCCTGCTGAACTCGCCGTCGGCACTCATCGAGCGCCTCGCGAGCGAGGCGCGTGACGTGGAAGGGATCTAGCACGGTCACCACGTCGGGCAGTTCCTCGACGGCGGCGGTCTTGAACCCGGTGAAGCCGTCCATCGCGACCACCTCCACGCCGTCGCGCCACTCCTGCGGGCGGTCGACCAGCCAGGTCTTGAACGCCTGCTTGGAGCGTCCTTCGACCATGTCCAGCAGCCGTGCCGGGCCGGTGCCATCTCGCACTGGGGTGAGGTCGATGATCACGGTGACGTACCTGTCGCCGCGACGGGTGTGCCTCCACACGTGCTCATCGACCCCGACGACCTTCACCCCCTCGAAGCGGTGCTCCTCGTCGATCAGCACCCGCTTGCCCTCGACCAGAACGGCGTCGTTGGCGGTGTCCCAGGCCACCCCGAGCCCCTCGGCGACCCGAGCCACGGTCAGGTGCTGGACCACGATCCCTTCCAGCGCCCACCGCAGAGCGCGCCGAGACAACTTGGCCCGGGGCTCGGCCGCGGCGGTGGTGTCCTGGCGCCACACATACCCGCAGCCGCTGCAGCGGTAACGGCGCACGACGACCTCCAGCGTCGTGGGCCGCCAGCCCAGTGGTTCGTGGGCAAGCCGTCGGACCACGGTGTCACGTGGTCTCCCTTCGCAGCCGCAGCGCCGGCACCACTGGTCGGGCTCGACCACCTGACAGGCCAATACGGCACGATCCGGCTCGAGTCGCTGCCCGGTGACAACGAGGCCGAGTTCGTCGAGGCGGCAGAAGGCAGTCAGGTCGGGGCTGGCGAACGCATCAGCGCGCCCGCCGACGGTAGCGTCGTGCACGTCGAGGTCTTTCGGGCTGAGTGTGTAGGAGCTCTCATCCTCGGGAGACCTCGACCCTCACCCCGACACCGACGCGCCGGCCCGCCGCGCGACGTGCGCTACGCCCTCATCTGGGAAGAGCCTCCGAACCTACCGGAGTCCGAAAGTACCGCGGTCCGAAACTATCTGATGCGCATCTTCTACAATGAGGATGCGCGTATGCACATGCATACGCACACTCCTTGGACGCCGTAGCGAGCTTCCGGGCAGACGGTCGCAGACGTCGCCCCCCTGGCTCGTTTCCCCGCCCATCAAAAAATGAACGACCGCGGACTAGCTCGGATCAAGGCGACATCCCCTCAGCATCATGACGCGCTTGTGATGCAACTGAATATAGGAAGCTTAGAGATGACGCGACCAGGACAGACCACCACGGCTTCGCACGAAGCGATCGATGCGTTCAAGAGAATCGTCGGCGACGAACATGTACTGACCTCTGAGCGTGCCACGATGCCATTCAGCAAAGGCTATCGATTCGGCGGGGGACCAGTCTTCGCCGTGGTGCGCCCCGGCACGCTGGTCGAGATGTGGCGGGCGCTGCAGGTATCCGTCGACAACAACCTCATCGTCATCCCGCAGGCATCGAACACGGGCCTGACTGGTGGATCCGGCCCCGGCTTCCAAGACTACGATCGCCCCATTGTGATCATCTCGACTCACCGCATCGATGAGGTGCACCTCATCAACGACGCGCGCGAGGCGATCTCGCTCGCGGGCACCCCGCTGACACACCTGACCGACGCGCTCGCCAAGCACCAGCGCGAGCCGCACTCGGTGATCGGGTCGACATCAATCGGCGCCTCGGTCATCGGCGGCATCGCGAACAACTCGGGCGGCAGCCAGATTCGCAAGGGTCCGGCATTCACGCGCGAAGCGATCTTCGCCCGCGTCAACGACGACGGCAAGGTCGAGCTGGTCAATCACCTGGGCATCTCGCTCGGAGACGACCCTGAGGTCGCACTCGACCGTCTACAGCGCGGCGAGTGGTCTCCCGAGGATGTCACCCCAGCTCCCGAAGACTCGAACGAGACCGAGTACGCCGAGCACTTGCGCAAGATCGTGCCTTCGCCTGCTCGCTACAATGCGAACCCCGAGTACCTGTTCGAGGCTTCCGGCTCGGCCGGCAAGCTGATGGTGTTCGCGGTGCGCACCCGCACCTTCCCTCGCGAAGTGCACCCGACCGTGTTTTACATCGGCACGAACAACACGCACGAGCTCGAAGAGATCCGTCGGTTGTTCCTCGAAGCCGACATGCCGCTGCCTATCTCTGGTGAGTACATGGGCCGCAGTGCCTTCGACTTGGCCGAGAAGTACGGCAAAGACACCTTCGTCTTCCTGAAGTTCATGAGTCCAGCGCTGCAGACGCGCATGTTCTCGTTCAAGACGTGGGCCAACGGCTTGTTCTCGAAGATTCCCGGCATTGGTCCGACCTTCGCCGACACGGTATCGCAAGCCATGTTCAGCGTGCTGCCCAACCAGCTGCCCAAGCGCATGATGGAGTACCGCAACCGTTTCGAGCATCACCTGCTGCTCACCGTCAGCGAGTCGCAGAAGGCCGCGAGCGAGAAGATGCTCAAGGAGTTCTTCGCAGAGCCCGAGCACACTGGTGAGTTCTTCATCTGCACGTCTGATGAAGAAAAGAGCGCGTCGCTCAACCGGTTCGGCGCGGCCAGTGCCGCCACTCGCTACGCCGCGTTGAAGCGCCGGCACATCGCAGGGCTCATCCCCATCGATGTGGCCCTGCGTCGCGACGATTGGAACTGGCTCGAGGTGCTGCCGGAGGAGATCGACGACCAGCTTGAGGTCAAGGCGTATTACGGGCACTTCTTCTGCCATGTGATGCACCAGGACTATGTCGCCAAGCAGGGCGTGGATCTCGAGGCGCTGCACGACCGCATCCAGCACCTGCTGGAGGAGCGCGGCGCGAAGCTGCCCGCCGAGCACAACTACGGTCGCATCTACAAGCTGCCGGAGTCCATGGAAGAGCACTTCAAGGAGCTCGATCCGACGAATACGTTCAACGCCGGTATCGGCGGCACGTCGCCGCACAAGGACTGGGCCTAAGTCCCCAAGGTAGCGCGACGCCGTGAGAGCCTGAGCGATGTCTTATCCATCTCGGGTGGACCTAGGTGTAAGAGGTCATGACGTTGTTGACTCGGGCCGGGACCAACGAGGCCGGCGGGGCGTTCCCGCAGGAGGTATGAGGCCGATGGTAGTTGTAGTGGTTCACCCACACGGCCAGCGCCTCACGCCGAGCTGTCTCTGAGGTATACGGGCGGGCGTAGAGGACCTCGTCGACCATCAGCCGGTTGTACCGCTCGATCTTCCCGTTGTGACGCGGGGTGTATGGGCGGATCCGGTGGTGCCGGCCCCCGAGCGAGACCACCTTGGCGGTGAAGTCCGCGGCCCGGTAGTTGTTCCCGTTGTCCGTGACCACCCTGTCGATCCGGATGCCGTGGGCGGCGAAGAACGCCCGCGCCCGGCAGAAGAACCCGATCGTGGTCACCGTCCGCTCATCCTCCAACGCCTCGGTGTACGCCAGCCGGGTGTACCCGTCGATCGCCGAGTGCAGGTAGGTGTAGCCGACCCGTCGGCCAGTCCCGCGCTTGGCCGCTCGCGCGTTCTCGGAGTCCCGTCCGTGAGCACGCCAGCCGCCCCCGTCAGGGATGCGCCCGATCTTCTTCACGTCCAGGTGCACCATGTGCCCCGGAGCCCGGGCGGTGATCTTCTGCGGTCGTTGGCGCAGGTCCTCACCCGTGGGCGCGAGGTCTGGCAACCGGGAGATGTCCAGCCGGTGCAGCCACCTGCCCACCGTTCGGAGGCACAGCTGGTGGCCTTCGGAGACGAGGTGGTGATGGATCCGGCGGGCTGACCACTTGCACTCCCGGCGCAGGGTGAGGATCTGGGTGACCAGGGTCGGGTCGAGCTGGGCGGGAGAGCGTCGTGGCCGGCAGGAGCGGTCTTGCAGTCCTGCCTCGCCTTCGGCACGGTAGCGGGCCACCCAGGTGGCCACCGTGGGACGTGCGACCCGGAACTCGGCGGCCACGTGCGCCTGTGGGATCCCGTCGTTCAGGTGGCGGTGGACCATCCTGAGACGGCCGGTGGGGGTCAGGGGTGCGTTAGCGTGGGTCATGAGCGGGCTCTTTCCAGCGGATGGGTGGTGTAGGAACTTCCATCCTGCCGGGCGGGGCCCGCTCGTCTCATCTCAGCCCGGGCCTCGTGCCAAGAACCTCATGACCCACAACACCTAGGGCTCGACTCCCTAGGTCCACCGGGACGGATGAGTCGAGACATCGGTCAGAGGCTGGGCAGGCCATAGAATCGCGTGGCGGCGAGGGCCGCGCCCGGTCCGAGAACGGGTCATCGCCTCACGCCGTCAGCTGACCCGCGACGGCCGGCACACCGGCGAAATCCTCGCCACCGGCCACATCGACGAGCCGGCCCGCCGCGCGACGTGCGCTACACCCTCATCTGGGAAGAGCCGTGTATCCGGCTAGCGTGAGAGGTAGATCACAGTCACCGCGGACCATGGAGGAAAAGCCGATGCGTGCGTCCAGGACCACATCACTGACCGCCCTGCTCGCCGCCGGAGCCCTCGCGCTCACCGCTTGTGGCGGAGCCGACGAGTCGGACCCGGATGAGGGAACCGCCACCGAGGCCTCGCCGTCTGCCGCCTCGCCCAGCCAGAGCGAAGGAGAATCCGCAGGGGACGAGTCCGACGGGACCGAGCCCACCGGGGACGAGTCCGCCTCGGCCACCGAGGCGTCCGAGTCGGCCGACGACGCCTCTGAATCCGCCTCGCCGTCCACCTCGGAGACAGGCTCCGCCGACGCTTCGTCTACCGACGCCTCCTCTGCCGAGGCCGGTCCGAGCCTCCCGGAGGATCCTCCGCGCTGGTCCTTCCCCCTGAACGTGGAGGGCTGGGAGACCTCCGTGATCGACAAGAACGGCATCAACCAGCTGCAGAACTCCCAGGGCTGCCGGTTCACGTCCTCCCAGAACCGCGTGCAGCCGGACCCGGACCAGAGCGCACGGGAGGCCAGCCAGGACCTTGCCGAGGAGTTCGAGCAGGGGCTGTCCAGGCAGGCCGCCGAGACCGACTTCACCTATGGCGAGGCAGAGATCCACCTGTTCATGGACGCCGGCACCACGGACGCGGTCAGCCTGTCCGGCACCTACGCCAACTCCCAGGGCCAGGAGTTCGAGACCACCTTCCTCGCCCGCGTCATCCCGGAGCAGCAGTCCTGGGTCTCGCTCCAGTACGCCTGCCCCGCGAACGCCTACGACGAGGACGAGATGGCCGAGCTGTTCCGGTCCACCCAGCTGGACAGCACAGACCCTGCCCCGTTCGAGGACTGACTCGCGGACCAGGGGAGGGCGCCGGGCCGCTAGGTTGATTCCGCCCTACACCTGCTGCGAAAGAGGTCCGCGGAGTGAGCGACGTCCCAGAGCCTGCCCCCGAGCTCCGCCAGTCCGTGCTGGCCACCCTGCGCCGCCCCGGCTGGCTGCGCACGGAGGTCCTCGCGGGTCTCATCGTGGCGCTGGCCCTCATCCCGGAGGCGCTCGCCTTCGCGGTGATCGCCGGCGTCGACCCTCGCTACGGACTGTTCGCGAGCTTCATCATGGCGGTCACCACGTCCGTGCTGGGCGGGCGCCCGGCCATGGTCTCCGCGGCCACCGGTGCCACCGCGCTGGTCCTGGCCCCGCTCGTGGCCTCCCACGGTGTGGAGTACATGCTCGCCGCGGTGGTCCTGGCCGGCGTCTTCCAGATCCTCTTCGCCCTCGCGGGCATCGCGAAGCTGATGCGCTTCATCCCGCGGTCGGTGATGGCCGGGTTCGTCAACGCGCTGGCGATCTTCGTGTTCTCCGCCCAGCTCCCGGAGCTCATCGGCGTCCCCTGGGCGGTCTATCCGCTCACCGCGCTCGGCTTGGCGGTGGTCGTCGGGCTTTCCCGCCTCGGCCCGAACGTCCCGGCGCCGCTCATCGCGATCGTGGTGGTCACCGCCGTCGCGGTGCTTGGCGGCATCCAGATCCCGGCGGTCGGCGACAAGGGCGAGCTGCCGCGGTCCTTGCCGTTCTTCGTCCTCCCGGACGTTCCGCTCACCGCGGAGACGCTGCGGACCATCGCCCCGTTCGCCCTCACCATGGCCCTGGTCGGGCTGATCGAGTCGCTGCTGAGCGCCAAGCTGGTGGACGACATCACGGACACCCGCTCGGACAAGACCCGCGAGTCCTGGGCGCAGGGTGTGGCCAACGGCATCTCAGGCCTGTTCGGTGCGATGGGTGGCTGCGCCGTCGTCGGGCAGACCCTCATGAACGTGAAGGCCTCCGGCGCCCGCACCCGCCTGTCCACGTTCCTGGCCGGCGTCTTCCTGCTCGCCTTGATCCTGCTGCTCGGCGACTGGGTGGCCCTCATGCCCATGGCCGCGCTGGTCGCCGTGATGGTCTACGTCTCCGTCACCGCCTTCGACTGGCACTCCGTCCGCCCGTCCACGCTGCGCCGCATGCCGCTGTCCGAGACGGTCGTCATGGTCACCACGGTGGTCGTCACGGTGGCCACCCACAACCTCGCCCTCGGCGTGGGCGCCGGCGTGCTCGTGGCCATGGTCGCCTTCGCCCGCCGTGTGGCCCACCTCGTCCGAGTGGAGCGGGTCCTGAAGGACGACGACGGCCGCACCACCGCCGCCTACACCGTCACCGGGCAGCTGTTCTTCGCCTCCTCCAACGACCTCTACACGCAGTTCCACTACGCAGAAGACCCGGCGCACGTGCAGATCGACCTCACCGGCGCGCAGCTCTGGGACGCCTCCACCGTGGCCGCCCTGGACTCGGTGCTGGAGAAGTACGACCGACGCGGGACCGCCGTCGAGATCGTCGGCATGGACCCGGCGAGCCGTCGCCTGCGGGAGCGGTTCGGGGACCTGCTGCGCTGAGCCGGGTCCCGGCACGGGAGGGCGCGCTTCCTCCCTGCAGCGAGGCGGCGATGTGACGATTCGCCCCGTCGTTCCCTATGGCGAACCGGGCACTGACCGGGGAGAATGGCTCCATGACCGCACAGACCGACATCGAGGCGCGCTGGACCGCGTACGCCAAGGACTTCACCGCCGTGGTGGACCAGGTGACCGACTGGCACGCGCAGACGCCCTGCGCCGAGTGGGACGCCGCGCAGCTGCTGGAGCACATGGTGACCGCGCAGCGCGACTTCGCGGCCCGCAACGGCCGTGAGGTGCCGATCTTCGACGGCTCCCGCTCCATGGACCGCCGCGTCCAGTGGATCAAGCACTCCGCCGCCATTCAGGCCCTGGCGGGGGACAAGAGCTTCGTCAACCAGACCATGTCCACGGCCCTGGGCCAGTCCACGGTGGGCGACGCCCTGCTGCGCTTCCACGGCTTCGACCTGGTGGTGCACCGCTGGGACCTGGGCCGCTCCCAGGGCATCGACGTGCAGTTCACGGACGTCGAGATGGACCGACTCGAGGCCACCCTGGACGCGTTCGGGGACCGCGCCTACACGCCCGGCATTCTCGCGGAGCCGGTGCAGGTGGCTGAGGACGCCTCCCGGCAGCAGAGGCTTCTGGCCCGCATGGGCCGCAAGGGCTGACCTCGCTCCCTTCACGACGACGGCCGCTCGCCTCCCGGCGGGCGGCCTCCGTGCGTCTGAGGGCCGGTCTCGCCCGGTGCGGGGAGACCTCGAGGGCAGGTCAGCGGCGGATGCGGTCCCAGAAGTCCGCGACGCGGCGCTCGATGTCCTCGACGATCCGCTCGAGGGCCTGCCAGTCCGCCTCGTCCGGGTCTCCCACGGGCCAGTCCTCGTAGTGCACGTGCTCGAACACGGGGCAGTCGTCCCCGCAGCCCATGGTGATCACGTAGTCGGCACTGCGGACCTTCTCGTCCGTGAGCGCACGGGGCTTCAGGCCCTCGACCTCGGCGCCGTGTTCGGTCATCACCTGCGCGACGTTCTCGTGGACGGCCTCGGCCGGGCGGGACCCGGCGGAGTCGACGTGCACCAGGCGGCCGCCGAGCTGCTGGAGGAACATGGCGGCCAGCTGGGAGCGGCCGGCGTTCTGGACGCACACGAACAGCACGCGCGGCACTCGGGCCGTCGCGCTCGGCGCGGTCGCCTGCTTCTGCCTGTCCATGTGCTCTCCCGCCTGTCGGTCCGGCGCCGGTTGTCCTGCCCGTCGGTCCGGAGCCGAGGGGCCGTCCTCAGGCTATCCAGAGCATGCGGAGCCCGCGGCCGTTCGAGCCGACCGTGTCCGGCCGGTGGTCCGGGGCGGGCGTCAGGCGCCGGGGAGCAGCTCCTGCACCAGGGCCTCCACGCGCCGGCGGATCTCGTCCCGGATCGGACGGACGGCCTCGACGCCGAGGCCGGCCGGGTCCTCCAGCACCCAGTCCTCGTAGCGCTTACCCGGGAAGAACGGGCAGGTGTCCCCGCAGCCCATGGTGACCACCACGTCCGAGGCCTGCACGGCCTCCGGGGTGAGGACCTTCGGGGTGTTCGCGGAGATGTCGATGCCCTCCTCGGCCATGGCCTCCACGGCCGCGGGGTTCACGCTGTCCCTCGGCGCGGAGCCGGCGGAGCGGACCTCGATCCGGCCCCGGGACAGGTGCTCGAGCCAGGCGGCGGCCATCTGGGAGCGGCCGGCGTTGTGGACGCAGACGAAGAGGACGGACGGGCGGGCGGTGTCGGCGGTCATCGGGAGACCCTCCTGGGGACGGTGGGATCGGCGGGGAAGAGGCAGCGCCCCGCCCACATCGAGACGTACACCAGGGCCACCAGCACGGGGACCTCGATGAGCGGGCCGACCACGCCGGCCAGCGCCTGACCGGAGGTCACGCCGAAGGTGCCGATCGCCACGGCGATCGCCAGCTCGAAGTTGTTGCCGGCGGCGGTGAAGGCCACCGTGGCCGAGCGGGCGTAGTCGAAGCCGGCCGCCTTGGCGGCCAGCAGCGAGCCGCCGAACATCACCACGAAGTACGCGAGCAGCGGCAGGGCGATCCGGGCGACGTCCCACGGGCGCGTGGTGATGGCCTCGCCCTGGAGGGCGAACAGCAGCACGATCGTGAACAGCAGGCCGTAGAGCGCCCAGGGGCCGATCTTCGGCAGGAACGTGTCCTCGTACCACTGGCGGCCGCGGGCGCGCTCGCCGATCAGCCGGGTGAGGAAGCCGGCCAGCAGGGGGATGCCCAGGAACACCAGGACGGAGGCGACGATCGCCCAGAAGGAGAACCCGGCCGTCGTCGTCTCCAGGCCCAGCCAGCCGGGCAGGACCTGCAGGTAGAACCAGCCCAGCAGGCCGAAGGCGAGCACCTGGAACACCGAGTTCACGGCCACCAGCACGGCGGCGGCCTCGCGGTCGCCGCACGCGAGGTCGTTCCAGATCAGCACCATGGCGATGCAGCGGGCCAGGCCCACGATGATCAGGCCTGTCCGGTACTCCGGCAGGTCCGCCAGGAAGATCCAGGCCAGCACGAACATCAGCGCCGGACCGACCACCCAGTTCAACAGGATCGACAGCCCCATGAGCCTGCGGTCCGCGGTGATGCGGGCGGTCTCGTCATACCGGACCTTGGCCAGCACCGGGTACATCATCACGAGCAGGCCGAGGGCGATCGGCAGGGACACGTTGCCGACCTTCAGGGAGTCCAGGGCCTCGTCCAGGCCCGGGACGAGCCGGCCCAGCAGCAGCCCGGCGGCCATGGCCAGCAGGATCCAGGCGGGCAGCCAGCGGTCGAGGAAGGACAGGCGCGGGACCTCGGCGGCCGCACTCGGCGTGCCGCCGGAGTGCCGGAGCGGGGCCCGGTCCGGCGCGGAGCGATCCGGAGTGGAGGTCATCGGGGATCCTTCGGTGACGGGGCGGTGGTGACGCACCCACAGTACACATCGATGAGCGTCGATGTATTGTGGCCCGCATGACCTGCTGCCGACCCGCCGTCCGTGAGCTCTCGGCCGAGCAGGCCGAGGCGCACGCCGCCGTGCTCAAGGCCCTGGCTGACCCCATGCGCCTGCGCCTGCTCTCCCACCTCGCCGCCCAGGACTGCGCCGCCGTCTGCTCCTGCGACCTCGTGGACCGGCTGGGCATCTCCCAGCCCACGGTCAGCCACCACATGAAGCGCCTGGTGGACGCCGGCCTGGTCACGCGCGAGAAGCGGGGGCGCTGGGCGCACTACACCGTGGTGCCGGAGGCCTTCGCACCCCTGCGCGAGGTGCTCTCCTTCGGCTGAGGGGTCGCGCATCCTCCGGCCCGACGGACACAATGGCGTCCATGAGCGAGAACTCCGCCGCAGACCTGAACGCCCTGCTGTCCGCCCCGGCCAAGGAGGTCCACGCCGAGGACGCCGTGGCCGCCGCCCTGTCCCAGGACGAGTCCCTGGCCGGCTGGACCGTCCGCGAGGGTCGCCTGCACACCGCCTGCCAGACCCCGGACTTCGCCTCCGCACTGATGACCGTGAACCAGATCGCCGCCGCCGCCGAGGCCGCGGACCACCACCCTGACCTCGAGTTCGGCTGGGGCCGCGTGGCCGTGTCCCTGGTCAGCCACGACGTCTCCGGCCTCACCTCCCGCGACCTGCGCATGGCCCGCACCGTCTCCCAGATCCTCGCCGGGGAGGGCCTGACCGCGGAGGACCACGCGTGAGCGTCCCACCGCAGGACCACCTGCTCGCCGCCTACGGCACGCTCCGCCCCGGCGAGCCGAACGAGCACATCATGGAGGGCATGGACGGCACCTGGACGCCGGCGCTGATCCGTGCCCGGCTCTACCCCTCGGGCGTCGGCCGTGCCGAGGGCTACCCCGGCGTCGTGCTCGACCCCGCCGCGGACCCGGTGCCCGTGCAGCTGTTCGCCTCCGCGGATCTGCCGGACCACTGGGGCCGCCTCGACGAGTTCGAGGGTCCCGGCTACCGCCGCGTCCCCGTGCAGGTCGAGGTGCCGGTGGAGGAGGAGACCGTCACCGCCTGGATCTACGAGCTCGTCCCGGAGGCCGTCCCCGCCGAGGGCTGACGTCCGGCGGGGTCTCAGCCGTCCCCGTCGGCCGACCCAGCCGGACGGGACGGCGAGGAGCCCTCGGAGGGTGAGCGGCCGTCGTCGTGCCCCTCGCGGGCCTCGTCCCGCTGCCGCTTCCAGCGGCGTGCGGACCACCAGGTCAGCGCGAGGACGGCGACCCAGGCCAGGGCCACGATCACGCCGTTGACCACGCCCGGCTTCGCGATGAACGCGCCGATCGACACCAGAGACACCTGACCGGGGATCGAGCCGAGCGTGGAGGCGAGTGCGAACGTGCCCAAGGGAACGCCCACGGCGCCCGCACCGTAGTTCACCGGCCAGTAGGGCAGGCCGGGTGCGCAGCGCAGGGCCATGATCGCCAGGAACCCGCGCTCTTCGAGGGCCTTGTCGATCCGGTGCGCGTGCCGACCCAGACCCTTCATGACCACCTGGTGGCCGGCGAGCCGGGCGATGCCGTACGCCCCGACCGCCCCTGCGGAGGCCCCCGCCACGGACAGCAGCGACCCTGCGAGGGGACCGAAGAGCAGGCCGCCGGCCACGGCCATGATCGTCACCGGGATGGGCGTCAGCGCCACCACGGCGTAGGCCCCGACGAACACGAGCCCGGACCACGCCCCGTAGCCGTCGAGGGTCTCGCGCAGCTCGTCCAGCTCCGGCAGGCGCACCGTCAGGGCCAGCCACAGGAACACGGCCGCCACCGCCACGAGCAGGACGGCACGCAGCACCGACTGTACGTCGGGGCCGGAGGAGGGGTGCGGGGTGCTCACAGCACGTCATCCTCCCCCATCCGGGCCCGGTTCTACTCCTCCTCGGACGGTGTGAACAGCATGTCGGCCGGGAAGAGCCCCTCGTCCTCCGCGTCCGCCTCGTGCATCCGGACCTGCCGGTGCAGGTGCTCCATGCGGGCATCGAGCTCGTTGGCGACGTCCGCGGCCGCCGTGAGCTCGGTGACGATGTGCGGCGGGATGTCCCCGTCGAACTTGTAGTTGATCTTGTGCTCCAGGGACGCCCAGAAGTCCATGGCGCTCGTGCGGAACTGCACCTCCACCACCACGAGCTTCACCCCCGTGGAGAAGTGCACCGGCACGTGCACGATGCAGTGCAGGGAGCGGTAGCCGTTCGCCTTGGGCTCGGCGATGTAGTCCTTCACCTGCAGCAGCTCGATGTCCGGCTGGGCGGTGAACAGCTCGAACACCCGGTAGACGTCCGCGCTGAAGGAGACGACCACGCGGGCGCCGGCGATGTCCGTGATCTCCGTGCGCAGCGCGTCCAGGTCGAAGGTCAGCCCGCGGGCCGTGGCCTTGCGCAGGATCGACTGGGCCGACTTCACCCGGGTGGCGATGTGCTCGATCGGGTTGTAGTCGTGCAGGTGTGTGAACTCGTCCTGCAGCACCTCCAGGCGGGACTCCACCTGGTTCAGGGCGGAGCGGTACTCGAGGTCGAAGCGCTCGAACTCGGAACGCATCGTGTCCAGCGCCTGGGCCACCGCCGGCGGCAGCCGCGTCAGATCCGAGACCGGCGTGCCGCTCAGCGGCACCAGGGCGGAGCCGGGGGCAGGGGCGTCGCCGGCCGGGGGCTCGTCCGGTTGCGGTGCGGGAGAGGGCATGGTCTCGAGGGTACTGATCGAGTCTGCGCTGTCGCTGGAGGTGGGCGCCGCCTGTGGAGAACCGGGGCGGTCCACGACGACGGCGGCTCGCCCTCCGCGTCCGGCCCGCCGTGGGCGCTCGGCCGGCTCAGACGAAGACCTTGCCGGGGTTCATGATCCCGTGCGGGTCGAACACGGCCTTGATGCGGCGCTGCAGCTCGTCCTGGACCTCGCCGAGCTCGGCGGCGAGGAAGTCGCGCTTGAGCAGGCCGACGCCGTGCTCGCCGGTGAGGGTGCCGCCGAGGTCCAGGGCGGCCCGGAAGACCTCGCCGGCGGCGTCCCACACGTGCTGCGGGATCTCGCCGGAGCCGCCCACCCCATCGGCCTCGCCGAACACGAGGATCGGATGCAGGTTGCCGTCCCCGGCGTGGGCCGCAGTGGGGATCCGGACGCCGGTGCGGGCCTCGATCTCACGGATCTGCGCGAACATCTCGACCATCTTGGTGCGCGGCACCGCCACGTCCTCCACCAGCGGGGTCCCGAGCCGCTCCAGGGCGGGGAAGGCGCTGCGGCGCAGGGCGACCAGGCGCTCGGCCTCCTCGGGGGTCTCGGCGATGCGTCCGGTGCCGCCGTTGGCCACAACCAACTCGAGCATGCGCGTGCCCTCGGCCGCCGCGCCGGGGCCGTCGGCCTGGATCAGCAGGAACGCGCCCTCCTCGGGCAGGTCGGCGCCGTCCGGGCCGGCGTAGTCCTTGATCGCGGCGAGGGTGGCCTCGTCCGCGAGCTCCA
This sequence comes from Micrococcus lylae NBRC 15355, assembly GCF_001570885.1. Classification (GTDB taxonomy): domain Bacteria; phylum Actinomycetota; class Actinomycetes; order Actinomycetales; family Micrococcaceae; genus Micrococcus; species Micrococcus lylae. The sequence continues at coordinate 22,402 of NZ_BCSN01000017.1, forward strand.
TGATCGCCGGCACCAGGCCTGCCGTGGTGATCGCGGCGGCGGTGGCGGCGCCGGCCACGACGTCCGGGAAGAACGCGCCGAGTGTGACCACCTCGCCGGGGACCGCCGGGCGCAGTGCAAGGGTGGCCTCCACGATCACGCCGAGCGTTCCCTCCGAGCCGATCATCAGGGCCGTCAGGTCATAGCCCGTGACGCCCTTGACGCTGCGGTGGCCCATCTCGATCAGCGAGCCGTCCGCCAGGACCACCTTCAGGCCCAGCACGGCCTCGCGGGTCACGCCGTACTTGGCGCAGAGCAGGCCGCCGGCGTTCATCGCGATGTTGCCGCCCACCGTGGAGATGTCCTTGGAGGCCGGGTCCGGGGCCCACCACAGGCCGTGCTCGGCCAGCGCGCGGTTGAGGTCGCCGTTGAGGATGCCCGGCTCGACCACGGCCAGACGGTCCGCGGGGGACACCTCGAGGATCCGGTCCATGCCGGTCAGGTCCAGCACGAGCTCGCCGGCGCCGGCCACGGCCCCGCCGGCCAGCCCGGTTCCCGCTGCACGGACGACCAGCGGGGTCCGGGTCTCGTCCGCGATGCGGCACACCGCCTGCACGTCCTCCACGGACTGCGCGTGCACCACGGCCAGCGGGTCCGCGCCGGAGCGGTGGCCGGAGCGGTCGGTCCGCGCGGCGGTGAGGACTTCGGCGGCCGTGTCCACGCGGCCGGGCAGGGACTCGGAGAGGCGGGTCAGGACGTCGTCGGGGGAGCGGCGGTCGGTCTGCATGGGTCCAGTGTGACCCATGACATGGCTTTGACTTGCGGGGGGCGAGGGCTCCGACACCGAGTCGTCGGCTGGGGGGTATTGCGCAGGTCACAGTGTTCGCCTTGAATGGCGGCTACATGTCAGGCCGTCGAGGAGCACCCCGCCCCGACGCCCGAGCACCGACCACTGATCCGAGGGAGCCGCTCTTGCCCACGCTGCGCACCACCGACCTCTCCGCAGACCTCCGCGCCGACCACCTCGCCCGCCTGAAGGGCGCCGGTCCGGACGCGCCGCTGGACGTGCTGATCGTCGGCGGCGGGTCCTCCGGGGTCGGCGCGGCGTTCGACGCCGCCACCCGCGGCCTGGACGTGGGCATCGTGGAGGCCCGCGACTGGGCGTCCGGCACCTCCTCGCGCTCCTCCCGCCTCATGCACGGCGGCCTGCGCTACCTCGAGATGCTGGACGTGAAGCTCGTCTACGAGGCGCTGCGCGAGCGGGACCTGCTGCTGACCAAGACGGCCCCGCACCTGGTGCGGCCGCTGCGCTTCGTCTTCCCGTTCTTCCACAAGGTGATCGACCGCGGCTTCATCGGCGCCGGCGTCACGATGTACGACGCGATGCAGTCCCTGGGCCGCAAGCGCGCGGTGGCCGGCCACCGCCACCTCACCCGCCGCTCCATGGCGGCCACCATCCCCGCGCTGGACGATCAGAAGATCGTCGGTGCCGTCGAGTATGCGGACGCGCAGTTCGACGACGCCCGCCTGGCGATGATGCTCGTCCGCTCGGCCGTGGACCACGGGGCGCTCGCCGCGAACTACACGAAGGTCGTCTCCTACCTCCGGGACGGGGACGGCCGCGTCTGCGGCGCCCGCCTGCGCGAGGAGATCACGGGCGAGGAGTTCGACGTCCACGCCCGCGCCACGGTCCTGGCCGGTGGTGTCTGGACCCAGGAGCAGCAGGATCTGGCCGGGGCCGAGGAGGGACTGGAGGTGCTCGCCTCCAAGGGTGTCCACATCATCGTGCCCAAGGACCGGATCGAGGCCGACCCGCACACCGGCGTCATCACCAAGACGGAGAAGTCCGTGCTCTTCTTGATCCCGTGGGACGAGTACTGGGTCATCGGCACCACGGACACCCCGTGGAAGGAGGACGTGCGGCATCCGGCGGCCACTGCGGACGACATCGACTACGTGATCGAGCACGCCAACGAGATCCTCAAGGAGCACCTGACCCGGGAGGACGTGATCGCCACCTATGCCGGGCTGCGGCCGCTGCTGCAGCCGGTGAAGACGGCCGACGACGGCGGCTCCACCAAAATCTCCCGCGAGCACACCGTCACCGAGGTGGCTCCCGGGCTCACCGCGGTGGCCGGCGGCAAGTGGACCACCTACCGCGCCATGGCCGAGGACGTCATGGACTTCGTCACCCGCGAGACCCATCCGACGCGCCCCAGCCTCACCGAGCACATTCCGGTGCTGGGCGGCCTCGGCTACGCCGAGATCGCCGAGCAGGCGGAGCAGATCGCCGAGGACTACGGCTTCGACGAGGTGCGCACGGACCGCCTGCTGTCCCGCTATGGCACCGTCCTGCGGGACGTGCTCGCACTGATCGACGCGGACCCCGATCTGGGCCGGCCGCTCGAGGCGGCGCCGCGCTATCTGCGTGCCGAGATCGTCTACGCGGCCCGCGCGGAGGGCGTGGTCCGACTGGACGACGTGCTCGAGCGCCGCACGCGCCTGTCCACCGAGGTCCCGGACCGCGGCGTGGCCGCCGCCGATGAGGTCGCCGCGATCGTGGCAGCCGAACTCGGCTGGGACGAGGCCCGCCGGGCCGCCGAGGTGGAGCGCTACCGGGGACTCATGGACGCCCGCCGGCGCGGCGAGCAGACGGACTCGGACGCGGCGGCCGCCCAGGCGCTCGCGGCTGCGGACGCGGACCCCACCGACTGACCTCGGCCCGCTCCCTCAAGTGGGGAGGCGGGGCCAGTGGTGCCGCGGCGGACCGCCGCGTCGCCGCAACACTCCCGAACCGACACAAGGACTGAACATATGGGAACGATCTTCCTCCACGAGATCGCGGGCACGGCCATGCTGCTGCTGCTCGGCGTCGGCGTCGTGGCCAATGTGACGCTGACGAAGACGAAGGGTCACGGCGGCGGCTGGCTGCTGATCAACTTCGGCTGGGGCCTCGGTGTCTTCGCCGGTGTCTACGTCGCCTTCTCCACCGGCGCCCACCTGAACCCGGCCGTCACCGTCGGCCTGCTCGCCAGCGGTGCCGCGGAGTACGCCCCCGGCATCGCCGTGACCTTCGGGCACACCGTGGCCTACCTGGTGGCCCAGATGATCGGCGGCTTCCTCGGAGCCGCCCTGGCCTGGCTGGCCTACCGCGACCACTACGCGCAGGAGGAGGACCCGGCCACGATCCTCGGCACCTTCGCCACCGGCCCGGAGATCCGCAACCCCGTGTGGAACATGATCACGGAGGTGATCGCCACCTTCGTGCTGGTGTTCGTGATCCTCATGTTCGGCAACACCCCCTCCGGCCTCGGCCCCCTCGCGGTGGCGCTGCTGGTGCTGAGCATCGGCGCCTCCCTCGGCGGCCCCACCGGCTACGCCATCAACCCGGCCCGTGACCTCGGCCCGCGCATGTTCCATGCCGTCGCACCCATCCCGAACAAGGGCGGCTCGGACTGGGGCTACGCCTGGGTGCCGATCGTCGGCCCCCTCGTCGGCGCCGTTCTGGCCGGCCTGGCCTCCATGGCCTTCGCCGCCTGAGGGCCCCGCACGCCTGAAACCGACCCCGAGCTTCGAAGGAGAAGCCCATGTCCGCTGACAAGACCGACAAGTACGTCCTGGCGATCGACCAGGGGACCACCTCGTCCCGGGCGATCGTGTTCGACCACGACGGCACCATCGTGTCCCTGGGGCAGATGGAGCACAGGCAGATCTTCCCCAGGGCGGGCTGGGTCGAGCATGACCCCATGGAGATCTGGAAGAACACCCGCGAGGTGATCGGCCAGGCCCTGTCCCGCGCGGACATCACCCGCGACGACCTCGCAGCCGTCGGCATCACCAACCAGCGCGAGACCGCGGTGGTGTGGAACAGGAAGACCGGCAAGCCCGTCTACAACGCGATCGTCTGGCAGGACACCCGCACCCAGAAGATCTGCGACCGCCTTGCCGGAGACGACGGCGACGACAAGTACAAGGAGCGGGTCGGCCTGCCTCTGGCCACCTACTTCTCCGGGCCCAAGGTCACCTGGATCCTGGAGAACGTGGACGGTGCGAAGGAGGCCGCGGAGAACGGCGACCTGCTCTTCGGCACCACGGACTCCTGGGTCGTCTGGAACCTCACCGGCGGCAGGAACGGCGGTGAGCACGTCACGGACGTCACCAACGCCTCCCGCACCCTGCTGATGAACATCGACACCCTCGACTGGAACGAGGACATCGCCGCGGACATGGGTATCCCGATGTCCATGCTCCCGAAGATCGTCAGCTCCTCGTCGGACCAGATCGGCACGGGAGGCCCGCACACGCTGATCAAGGGAGTGCCGATCTCCGGCATCCTCGGCGACCAGCAGGCGGCGACCTTCGGTCAGGCCTGCTTCGAGGAGGGCCAGGCGAAGAACACCTACGGCACCGGCAACTTCATGCTGATCAACACGGGCGAGGAGCTCGTGCACTCGGAGAACGGCCTGCTGACCACGGTCTGCTACCGGATCGGGGACCAGAAGCCGGTCTATGCCCTCGAGGGCTCGATCGCGGTCACCGGCTCGCTCGTCCAGTGGCTGCGGGACAACCTCGGCCTCATCAAGGACGCCCCCGAGATCGAGAGGCTCGCCGAGGAGGTCGAGGACAACGGCGGCGTCTACCTGGTCCCCGCCTTCTCCGGCCTGTTCGCCCCGTACTGGGACTCCTCGGCCCGCGGTGCGATGGTCGGCATGACCCGCTACGTGAACAAGGGTCACATCGCCCGCGCCGTGCTCGAGGCCACCGCCTTCCAGACCCGCGAGGTCATGGACGCCATGAACGCGGACTCCGGGGTGGACCTCACCGAGCTCAAGGTGGACGGCGGCATGGTCAAGAACGAGCTGCTGATGCAGTTCCAGGCGGACCTGCTGCGCGTGCCCGTCGTCCGGCCGAAGGTCATCGAGACCACCGCCCTCGGCGCCGCCTACGCCGCCGGCCTGGCCGTCGGATTCTGGGAGTCCCAGGAGGAGCTCGCAGAGAACTGGTCCGAGGACACGCGCTGGGAGCCGCAGATGGACGAGGAGGAGGCCGAGCGGCGCCTGCGCCTCTGGAAGAAGGCCGTCGACCGCACCCGCGGCTGGATCGACGAGGACGTGGACGCTCTCCAGGAGAGCTGACCGACCGGCGCACGGGGCAGGGCCGCCGCCGCGACCCGACCCCGTCCGGAAGGGGCGACGACGGCATGCCCGGTGCGTGCCGTCGTCGCCCCTTCCGCTCTCCGCCTGTGCGGAGGCCCCGCCCCGGGGGCGCGGCGGGCGGCTTCGTATGATGGAGACGATGACCCCCACGAACGCCGCCCCGCCCAGCCCTGCCCACCGTTCCTCCTTCGAGATCGAGACGCTCACGGCCCAGGACGCCTCGCGCACCACCGTGGAGCACGTCGCCGGCGTGCTCGCCGAGGCCTTCGCCACGGACCCGTTCACCACGGGGCTGCTGCCCGGCGACTCGGACGGCCACGCAGCCCGCCTGTCCGTGAAGTTCGTCCGGATGATCAGGTCCATGCTCGCCGAAGGCTCTGACGGCCTGCCGTGCGGCGCTGTGGACGTGGCCGTGGATCCGGCCGACGGCTCCGTCCTGGGCGTCGCCCTCTGGGAACGCCCCGGACACTCGGACCCCACCTGGCGGGACCAGCTCAGCCGTGTGCCCACCTACGTGCGCACCCACGGCGCCAGAGCCTGGGACGCGCTGCGCACCACCGCCGCCTGCGACCGCGCCCGCCCGTCCGAGGACCACTGGTACCTGACCGAGCTCGGCACCACCCCGGCCGCCCGGGGCCGCGGGGTCGGTTCCGGGCTGGTCAAGCACCGCATCGCCCACGCACGGCAGCAGGGGGTGGGCGTGTACCTCGAGTCCTCCACCCGGGACAACGTGCCCTTCTACGAGAAGCTCGGGTTCGAGGAGGTCGAGACGATCGGGACCAAGGGCACGAACGACCTGACCGCCATGTGGCAGAAGGACTGAGACGCATGCAGCATCCCGTCCCCGACTACCTGCGTGGGGTCCTGGAGTCCATCCGCCACCTGGAGCACGGAGAGGTCGCGCAGTACATCCCGGAGCTCGCGCAGGCGGACCCCCGTCCCCTGGGTGCGGCCGTGGCCACCGTCACCGGCCGGCTCCACTCCGCCGGTGACGACCGGACCGAGTTCACCATCCAGTCCATCGCGAAGCCGTTCGCCTACGCCGCCGCCCTCGCGGACCGGGGTGTGGAGACCGTGGACCGCTTCGTGGGCCTCAACCCCTCCGGCGAGGCCTTCAACGAGCTGTCCCTGGAGGCGGAGTCCAAGCGGCCGGACAATGCGATGATCAACGCCGGCGCGCTGGCCACCCACCAGCTGCTCGTGGGACCGTACGCCGGGCGTCAGGAGCGCATCGACCGTGTCGTCTCGCTGATGTCCACGCTGGCCGGCCGGCAGCTGAGCATCGACCACGCGACCTTCGAATCGGAGATGAACTGCGCGGACCGCAACCTGGCGCTGGCCCACATGCTCCGCAGCCACGGCATCCTGCACGACCGCGCCGAGGACATCGTGGCCGGCTATGTGGCGCAGTGCTCCGTGAGGGTCACCGTGCGGGACCTGGCCGTGATGGGTGCCTGCCTCGCCGCCGGCGGTGTGCACCCCCTCACCGGTGAGCGCGTCCTGGGCTCCCTCGTCACGCGTCAGGTGCTCTCCGTGATGTCCGCCTCCGGCATGTACGACGCCGCGGGCGAGTGGCTGACGGACGTGGGCATCCCGGCCAAGTCCGGCGTGGCCGGCGGCGTCATGGGAGCCCTGCCCGGGCAGGTCGGCATCGGCGTGTACTCGCCCCGCCTGGACGAGCACGGCAACTCGGTGCGCGGCATGGAGTTCTTCCGCCGCCTCTCCGAGGACCTGAACCTGCACCTGATGGAGGCCGACCCGCTCGGCGCCACCGTGGTGCGTTTCGTCCGCCGTGAGGACGACGCCGTCCGCCTCCACCTGCAGGGCGTGATCCGCTTCGGCGGTGCCGAGGCCGTGCAGGCGGCGCTCGTGGAGATCAGCCAGGAGCGCCCGGAGCGTGTGGTGGTCAGCTTCGAACGCGTGGACCGTGTGACGGACGTCGGCCGCCGCATGGTGCAGGAGGGCATCCGTCGCCTGCGCGAGGACGGCCTCACCGTGGATGTGGAGGATCCGGACCAGCTCTTCTGAGACCACCCTCACGACCCTCTGTGTTCTCGCACGCGAGGGGTGTTGTTCACCTGCCGTTCATGTCAGGATGGGGGGCCATCGCTGTCCCCGACCCTGCGAGAACCACGATGCAGCTCACCCTGAACCACGCCGTGCCACGCCGCCGTGCCTCGGCCGGGCCCCTGACGCGCTGGTTCGCGCAGCCCACTGTGGCCTCAGGCGTGCGCTGGGCGCGGCCGCCGAAGAGGACGTCCACGGTGAGCCTGCGCGCCCTGCTGCGCGGCCGCCGCAGGGACCCTGCCCCGACCCGTCTGGCGCGCACGGCCTGGCTCGGCGCCGGGCTGCTGCCGCTGGCCGGCTGCGCCAGCTCCTTCGTGATCGGCGCGTCCAAGGGCACCCCGGTGTTCGAGGGGACCTCCTACCGGGGCGGCTTCGAGGCCGGCTGGGGCAACGTCCTCAACCAGCCCGCCTACTTCACGTGGTGCTCGAACGCGGTGGTCGCGGTGACCTCCCTGGTCCTGGCCGCAGCCCGGCGCGCTCCCCGCTCGGACGCCTTCTGGGCCGTCCGCGCCGCCGGACTCGGCTCGGTGATGGTCACGGGGCTGGTCTACAACACGGTGCTGCGCGGCCACGGGCAGGACACGCTACTCTACCGTGCCAACGACGCCGTCCAGCACGTGGTGAACCCGCTGCTCGCCCCGGTCGTGTGGGCGGCCTTCGACCCCCGCGGCCAGCTCAACCGCCGACGCCGGCTCCTCGCCGCCGCCCTGCCTCTCACCTGGACCGGGGTCACCATGGCCCGTGGCCCGCGCGTGGACTGGTATCCGTATCCGTTCCTGGACGTGAAGCGCTACGGCCTCACGGCCGTCTCCGGCGTGCTCGCCGGCATCCTGACCCTGTTCTCCGGGCTTCTCATGGGCCTCACCGAGGCGGACAGGCTCCTCTCCGCGCACCGCGGGGACCGCTGAACGCCGGCCACGGCCGGGGCGTGCGCACGGGGGTCCGGGCGGAGGTCCGGCCCCTGGCGTGCATGCCGCCGCGGCCGGACCCCCGCCCCGTCAACGTCAGGCCGGGAAGACGTCCTCGATCGGGGTGTCGCCGTCCACGTACTCGACCTGGCGGCCGATGCTCTCGCCCGAGGCGAGGGCCGCCACGATCGTGCGGGCCACATTGCCGCGGGAGGTGGCGGAGGAGTCCGCCACCTGTTCGCGGGAGGGGTTTGCCGCGATCCGGCCGGTCGGCTCGTCCAGCGTGAGGGCTCCCGGGCCGAGGATGGTCCAGTCCAGGCCGGAGCCGCGCAGGTGCTCGTCCGCCTCGGCCTTCGCCTGGGCGTAGGCGTGGAAGTCGTCGTCCTCCGGGACTCCGTGGTCCAGGGAGGCACCCAGGTAGGAGACCATCACGTAGCGGTCCACGCCTGCGGTGCGCGCGGCGTCCATCGAGCGGATCGCGGCGTCCCGGTCCACAGCCGTCGTGCGGGCGGGGTTCCCGCCGCCGGCGCCGGCCGACCAGACGACGGCGTCCTTCCCGTCGAAGGCGGCGGCCAGCTCGGTCTCGTCCGCCTGCTCCACGTCCAGCACCAGCGGCTCGGCGCCGGTTGCCCGGACCTCGTCCACGTGGTCCGGGTTGCGGATCACGGAGGTGACGGTGTGCCCGGCCTCCACGAGCAGGGGTGCGGCGAGCAGGGCCACCTTGCCGTGGCCGCCGATCAGGATGACATCGGCCATGATGAAGCCTCCTTGAGAAGTCGATTGCAGGTGTCCCGCGTGCAGCGGGCCTGCCGGTCCCTTCATTCCCCGCCGGCTCAGCTCTCCGCCTGACCGTGCCTCCAGTACCCCATGAAGGAGACGTGGGTCTTGGGGATCCCGCCCTCGCCCACACACAGACGGCGGAGGCCGCGCACCATGGCGGACTCGCCGGCGAGGAAGACGTAGGTGTCCGGGCGCTCGGCACCGGAGACCGGGTCGACCTCCGCGATCGTCCACTCGCGCTGCCGGCCCTCGGCCGGCGGGGCCTCCGGCATGACGGCGGCCGTCTCGCCGTGCCCGTGGCCGCGCAGTCCCAGCAGCGCCGCCACGCGCCCGTGGGCCCAGGACCCCTGGGGCAGGTCCGTGCCGGAGGGGAGGTCCCCCCGCCCGTCGGCGACGCCGCGATGTCCGAGGTGCAGGCGGACCCGGCCGTGTTCGGCGACGGCGAGCGGGCGGGAACGGTCCCAGGGCTCAGGCACGGCCAGGCGCTCGGCGATCAGATCGGTGTGGCCGGTTCCGGCGGGTAGCTCCAGGACAAGGTCGGCCTCGCCGTCGAAGCCGCCGAAGGGGTCGGCGAGCTCCTCGGCCACGGACAGCAGGGCCGGGACCGCGGTCTCGTCTCCCACGGCCAACACACGGCGTGCGCCGGTATCCCGCCACCCGGTCCACGCAGGTGCCTCCGCGCCGGGCACGAGGACATTGACCTCGTCCCCGGCGGAGACGGAGCGCGCCCAGCGCAGTCCGGGCCCCTGGTGGGGGTCGTCGGGGGCGCCGTGCAGGACCACATCCAGGGTGAGCGAGGGGACAAGGCGTCCGTCCAGGCGCACACGCCCGGCCGAGCGCACCGTGTACGTCCGCATCCAGCCGCGCTCGGCTTCGGGGATCGCCAGGAATCCGCTGCGGAACCCGTGGGACAGGTCCGGGTCCGCGGAGACTCCGCCCGGCGGCGGGACGAGGACCTTCACGTAGGCGTCCCGGCGAGGCCGGGAGCCCCGGTAGAGCTGATGGAGGTCCGGCGCCCCCGGGGGCAGGAGCCCGAGCAGCTCGGCGCTCGCCCGTTCCAGGTCCGTCCCTGCGAGGACGATGCGGCGGAAGCCTCGGCAGGGCTGCTCCACGGACACCACGCGGGTGTGGGCGACGGTCATGCCTTCGGTCATCGGTACTCCTGTGCGGTGGGGGAAGCGGGGGCGGTGCGGGGCGGCAGACGGTCTCCGATGCCTCGAGGCAGCACCACCGGGTGTCCGAGCAGCGGGTCCGGCATCACGTCGGCATCCAGCCCGAAGACGTCGGCGAGGACCTCGGGCACGAGCACCTCGGCGGGGCGCCCGGCGGCCACGACCTGCCCCCGGACCATCGCCACGAGGTGGTCGGCGCAGCGGGCGGCGAGATTCAGCTCGTGCAGGACGGCCACCACCGTGGCCCGTGGCGCGGCGGCCGGTGGGGCTCCGGCGGTCTGTGCGGGGCCGTTGTCGGCGGGTCTGCTGGCGTGGGGTCCGGCACTCTCCGGTGGTGCCGCGGATCGCGGGTCCGGCAGGAGCCGGACCAGGTCCAGCACGTCCACCTGGTGGGCGAGGTCGAGGTAGCTCGTCGGCTCGTCGAGCAGCACCACTGGGGTCTGCTGGGCGAGCACGAGGGCGAGCCAGGCGCGCTGGCGCTGCCCGCCGGAGAGGGAGGTGACCTCACGGTCGGCGAGCTCGGTCAGCGCCGTGCTCTCCAGGGCCGCGGCGATCGCCGCATCGTCTCCGTCCCCGCGGCCCCCGAGAAGGCCGCGATGCGGGTGGCGGCCCCGGGCCACGAGTTGGGCGACCGTCATCCCCTCGAGCGCTACCGGATGCTGGGGGAGGAGGGCCACCGTGCGCGCGTACTCCCGTGCTCCGGCCCCGGACAGGTCCTGGCCCAGGACCTCGATGTGTCCGGCCCGCAGCGGCAGCTGCCGGGTGAGGCCCCGCAGCAGCGTGGACTTGCCGCAGCCGTTGGCCCCGATGATCGCGGTGGTCGCCCCGGCAGGCAGGTCCAGGTCGATCGGACCGACGACGGGCGGCGCGGAAGCCGGGCCGTAGCCGAGTTCCACGCCGCGCAGGCGCAGGCCGACCGTCGGGGTGTCCGGGTCGGTGCGGGCGGTGGTCATGCGCGTCCTCCTCTTTCACGGCCCTGGCGCAGCAGCATCCAGAGCATCAGTGGGGCACCGGCGGCACCGGTGAGCACTCCGGTGGGCAGGCGGGCGCCGTCGAACAGCAGGGCGGTCGTCTCCGCGGCCAGAAGGTCGGCCAGGACCACCATGGCGGCACCGGCCAGCGCAGAGCAGGTCAAGGAGGGACGGCCGCCGGTGAGGAACTGAGCCGCCGGGCCGGCGAGCAGCGCCACGAAGGCAAGCGGCCCCACCGCTGCGGTGGCGGCCGCCGCGAGTCCGGCGCCGACGATCAGGGCGGCTGCGCCCGTCCGCCGAGGCCTCGCCCCCAGGGCTGTGGCCGTGGGCAGGCCCAGATCGACCGGAGCGAGGGCGCGGTGCAGCAGACCGGCGGCAGGCAGGAGCAGAGCCGTCGCCGCCGCCAGCAGCGCGATCCTCCCCCAGGTCACACCGTTCAGGGAGCCGGCCAGCCAGACGGTCGCCGCCTGCAGGTCGTGCTGGGACAGGGATAGCATGGTGCCGGCCACGATCGCCTGCCCGGCCGCGCCGACGGCGATGCCGGCCACGATGAAGCGCTCCCCGCCGATCGACCGTGCAGCCAGGAACACCGCTGCTCCCGCTGCCAGGGCCCCGACGAGGGCGGCCGCCGAGCGGGCGAGGTCGGAGCCCCCGCCCATCTGGGCGGCAGTGGCCGCGAGCCAGGCCACGACGGCCGCGGCCGCCCCGGTGGTGACGCCCAGGATGTCCGGGGAGGCCAGCGGGTTGCGCAGGGTTCGGCGGTAGAGCGCCCCCGAGGCGCCGAGGGCCGCACCGGCGAGCATGGCGGCCACGGCGCGAGGGAGCTTCTCCTCGAGCACGATGAAGCTCGCCCCCGCGATCGTCTGGCCGGACAGGATGCGCACGAAGTCGGCGGGGGTCACCTGATAGGCGCCCCAGAGCACTCGCAGAGCGGCGAGGACGAGCAGCGTCACGCTCAGGCCTGCCACGGCCGAGCCGAGCCGGAGCCGGTCCGCCCGCCGCATGCGGGACACGGCACGGTGGGCCGACACGCCGGTTCCGCATGCCGCGGTCACAGAGGAGCGGGGCATCATGCGGCCACCCCGGTCCGACGGAGCAGGACCAGCAACACCGGCACACCGATCAGCACGGTGGTGACGCCCAGATGCACCTCGCCCGGTGCCACGACGGTGCGGCCGAGCAGATCCGCGACGATCACGAGCACGGCGCCCCAGAGGGCGCTGCCGCAGAGGAGCATCCGCGCGCCCTGCGGACGGAGGCGTCGCAGGGCGTGGGGGACCACGAGACCGACGAACGCCACCGGGCCGGCCAGAGCGACGGCGGCGGCGGTCAGCACCACGACGGCGGCGAGCAGCACGGCGCGCACGTGCCCCGGCCGGGAGCCGAGTCCGTGGGCGAGGTCCTCGCCCAGGGCCAAGGCGTCCAGGCCTGACCCCACCGCGATCGCGGCCAGCACGGCGGCGAGGATCACGGGGGCCAGCAGGAGGGCCTCGGACAGCTCGGCCCTGGCAACGGTGCCGATGCTCCAGAACCGGAGTCGGTCCCGCACCGCGGGGGACAGCACCAGCAGGGCGGTCGTCACCGCGGTGGTCCCGGCGGTGACTGCGGCGCCGGCGAGCACCAACGCGATGGGAGACGGTGCCCCCGGCGTGCCGCCGATGCGCGTCGCCGCGGATGCGCAGGCGTAGACGAGGGCGGCGGCGCCGGCCGTCCCCAGCGCGGCGAGACCCAGCGTCGCCGGGGCGGAGGCGGGGACGCCGAGCGCGAGACCGATCGCCATCGCCAAAGAGGCTCCGCCGGACAGGCCGAGCAGCCCCGGGTCCCCGAGCGGGTTGCGAGTGGCGCCCTGCAGGCAGGCACCGGCCACGGCCAGGGAGGACCCGACCAGCGCTGCGGTGACGGTGCGGGGCACCCGGGAGGCGACGGCGGCGGCGTCGATGCCTCCGGGCAGGGGCTGTCCGGAGAGCATCGCCGTCAGGGTGCGCAGGGCCGTCGTCGGGTCCACGGTGCGGGCGCCGAGCGCCAGCCCGGCGACCGCCGCCACCGCCAGCAGGCCGAGCGGGAGCACCACGGGCAGGACGGCGGCAGCCATCGGCACGGCCGAGCGGTTCCGGTGCTCTGTCGTTGGGGCGACGGAAACAGGGGTCATGGGCGGCGTATCAGCCCTTCGAGGCCGCGGCGGCCTCGGCGAGGGGCGGGACGATCTCCTTCAGTGCATACGGGATGGACAGGGGCGAGATCGCGGACACGGAGAGCACCTGCTGCTCGTCCACCTGGAGGACCAGCCCGCCGGACTCCACCGCCGGGATCTTTCCGAGCAGGGGGTCGGACTCGATGTCCTTCCGCACGTCTTCGGACGCGGCCCAGGAGACGAACACGTCCGACTCCAGCTCGTCGGCCCGCTCAGGGGACCAGGTGAAGAAGAACTCCTGGTCCTTCGGCGAGTTCTTTCGCACCACCTCTGCCTGCTCCATGCCCAGCAGTTCCAGGAACTTCGGGCGGTTGTCCACATCCGTGTAGATGCTGATCTGGTCCGCCGCGGCCGGGTCGATCGTGCCGTACACGAACGTGGCGCCCTTCAACGCCTCATGCTCGGCACCGGCCTCGGCGATCTGTCCCTCCAGGTCGGAGACCAGCTCCCTCGCCTGCTCCGCGCGGCCCAGAGCCCGGCCGATGATCTCCGTGGACTGCTGCCACGAGGTGCCGAACGCCGGGACGTCCTTCGGATAGGCCACAGTCCGGGCGATCTTGGACAGACGGTCGTAGTCCTCCTGCGTGATCCCGGAGTAGACCGCCAGGATCAGGTCCGGCTTCACCGCGGCGATCGCCTGCACGTCCAGGCCGTCCGCCTCGGACCAAGTGGTCGGGCGCTCTGCGCCGTCGATCTTCTCCAGGGCGGCGTCGAACCAGTCGGTGGACTTGTTGCTGTTGCCCCCGAACTCCACGGCGGCCATGCCCACCGGCACCACGCCGAGGGCGACGCAGACGTCCTGGTTGACCCAGGAGACCGTGACAACGCGCTGCGGTGCCGCCGGGATCTCGGTGCTGCCGTAGACATGCTCGATCGTCACGGGGAAGGTCTCGGCGTCTGCACCGGACGAGGACGACGCGGAGGTGGTGGAGGAATCCGAGCCGCCGGCCGGGCCCGTGGCGCAGGAGGCCAGGAGCAGTGCCAGGCTGGATCCGCCCGCGCCCAGGAGGGTGCGGCGGGAGAGCTGGGAGGAAGACGGCACGGAGAGAGCCTTTCTCTGGGGCGGTGCCCCGTCGTCGGGCGACGGCGGGGGTGCGGACACGGCGTCGGCACGCCCGGCCCCCTGGGAGTAGGGCCGTGACGTGCCGACGACGCTCACGGGTCGGCTCTGTGCGGCGGCTGGACGAGAGCCCGCCGACGGAGCCAGCGGCACTCGAGTTCGATTACGGAACATCGATATGCCCTAATGCGGGAGGTTAGCCCACCCTAAGTTCTCCGGACAACCAGGACTCACCGCAGATTCTCCTGGCAGTTGCCTGGGAGGGGCTGCGCGGGCCCGGCTGCGCTCGCCGGGCGCCGGGCACCCGGCGCCGGTCCCGGGGGCACGTATGGCAGGCGTCCGGCGTCCGAACGGATACCGTGGACCTGTGAGTCAGCAGAACACCTCCTCCGCCGGCGGCGATCAGCCGCGCCCCGCCGACCACGGTGCGCGGGTCGCCTCCATGTTCAACGGCATCGCAGGCCGCTACGACCTGATGAACCTGGTCATGACGTGGGGGCAGGAGCCGCGCTTCGTCCGCCGCACGGTGGACCACGCGCACATCCCGGCCGGCGGCCGCGTCCTGGACCTGGCGACGGGCACGGGGGACATCGCCCTCGAGGTGCTGCGCCGAGACCCGGACGCCCGGGTGGTCGGCGTGGACTTCGCCCCCGAGATGATGGAGGTCGGCCGCGCCCGGCCGAACGGGGACAGGGTGGAGTGGGTCGAGGCCGACGCCATGGACCTGCCCTTCGAAGACGAATCCTTCGACTCCGTCACCCACGGCTATCTGCTGCGGAACGTCGCTGACATCCCGACCACGCTCGCCGAGCAGTTCCGCGTGCTGCGTCCCGGCGGGTGGATGGCGGCGCTCGAGACCTCTCCGGCGCCCGACGACGTCTTCAAGCCCTTCTCCACCTTCTACATCCGGAACGTGGTGCCCCGGGTGGCGAAGATGATCACGAAGACCCCGGAGGCCTACGCCTACCTCTCCGAGTCCAGCCGTGCCTTCAAGTCCCCGGCGCAGATCGCCGCGCTGCTGGAGGACGCAGGCTTCGTGAACGTGGGCCACGAGACCTTCCTCTTCGGCACCCTGGCCGTCCACTGGGCCATGAAGCCGGTCGTCTGATGAGATGCACAGGATCCGACTCGGCGATCTCGGTGATCACGGCGTAGGATCGTCGCGACGTGGACAGATAACGGTTTCATCACAGACAATTCCGTCATAGGGTGACCGCACCGTCGGGTCCCCGTTCCCCTCCGCCGAAGGGCGGCCCTCTGCCCCATACGAAGGAGCCTCCAGTGACCGAGCCTCGGACCGTCGGCACCCCCACCTCTGTGGCCGAGCTGCAGGAGATCCTCCCGAAGCTGTCCCACCCGGACGGCTCGCCGGTGCGCGCCCTGGTGGTGGACGACGAGCCGATGATCGCCGACCTCATGTCCATCGGCCTGTCCCTGTGCGGCTGGGAGGTCGTGGTGGCCCATGACGGCGCGACCGCTCTGGAGAAGAGCAAGGAGAAGCAGCCCGACGTCGCCGTGCTGGACATCATGCTCCCGGACTTCGACGGGTTCGAGGTGCTGGACCGCCTGCGCGCGTTCTGGCCGGACCTGCCGGTCATGTTCCTCACCGCGAAGGACTCCACGGACGACCGCATCTCCGGCCTGGCAGCCGGCGGCGACGACTACGTCACCAAGCCGTTCTCCATGGAGGAGGTCCTCATCCGCCTCCACCGCCTCGTGCAGCGCTCCGGTCTGATGGCCGCAGCCAACGAGGTGATCGTGGTCGGCGACCTGGTGATGAACACCCGCACCCACGAGGTGACCCGTGGCGGCGACCTCATCGACCTGACCGCCACCCAGTACAACCTGCTGCAGTACCTGATGCTCAACGTGCGCACCGTGCTCTCCAAGTCCCAGATCCTCGACCACGTCTGGGGCTATGACTTCGGAGGCCGGGCGAACATCGTGGAGCTCTACATCTCCTACCTGCGCAAGAAGATCGACGTCGGCCGTGACCCGATGATCCACACGGTCCGCGGCGCGGGCTATGTCATCCGACCGGCCTGAACCGGTCCCGGGCACACCGACCGCCCCGGCCCCTGAGCGCAGGCGGGAGGCGGGGCGGCCGCAGTCCCTGGCGGTTCGCATCTCGGCAGGGCTCGTCGCCTTCGTCACCCTGGTGTTCTGCCTCTACGCGGTCTTCACGCTGAGCGTCGCCGAGCAGACCATCCGGGACAGGATCGCAGAGGATCTGGGGGCCACGCTGCACCGCGCCTGGGTGCAGCTGGAGCACCGTGGACCCACAGCCGGGTTCAGCGCGCCGCTGTCCGCCATGGGCGCCGGGACGCCCCTGCCCACCGGTGCCGGCCTCGAGTCCGGCACGCTGGTGACGATCGCCGCGGAGGAAGGGCTGTCCGATCACTCCGGCCAGAGCGTCGACGGCTACATCCTGGATGCGGTGGGCGGCCAGCGTGCGCTCACCTCGAAGGAGAGGCGTGAGCTGATCGATGGCCTCGCAGACGGCCCGGTGGAGGAGGCCACCGAGGTCGACTTCGAAGGGGCGGCCTACGTGGTCCAGGGGAAGCGTCTGTCCCCCGCCGTCGCGGCGGCCTCCGGGGGTCGCTTCCTGGTGGTGGGCGTCCCGATCGACAGCCAGCTCAAGGTCCTCAACGACAGCCGCGTCGGCACCCTCGGCAGCATTGCGGTCGTCATCATCGTGGTGGCCATCGGCTCCTGGGCGTGGGTGCGCCGATCCCTGGGGCCGCTGGCGGACATCTCTGCCAGCGCGAACGCGGTCTCCGCGCTGCCGGTGGGCACACCGGGGGTGCATCTGGCGGACTATCGGGTGCCGGAGTCGGCCAGCCGCCGCGAGGACGAGATGGCCGTGGTGGCCTCTGCGTTCAACCACATGCTCACCTCCATGGACGAATCCCTCGACGAGCGCCAGCACCTCGAGGACAAGCTCCGCCGCTTCGTGGCGGACGCCTCCCACGAGCTGCGCACCCCGCTCGCCTCGATCCGCGGCTATTCGGAGATGATCGGCTTCACCGAGCCGCTGTCCGAGCGGGGCCGTGAGTCGCTGAACCGGGTGCTGGCGCAGTCGGACCGCATGACCCGGCTCGTGGACGACCTCCTCTTCCTGGCCCGCATGGACCGAGAGGAACAGCGCCGCCTCGCCTCCGGAGGGCCCGGCGACACCGAACGCCGCCTCGTCTCCGTGGCCGAGCTCGCGGTGGACGCCGTCGCGGATGCCCGGGCCGCTGCGCCGGACCACGAGTGGGACGTGGAGATCTCGGAGGAGAAGCTCTCCCAGGGCCCCAGGGTCTGCGGTGACCTGCACCAGCTCGAGCGCGTGGTGGGCAACCTGCTCTCCAATGCCCGCAAGCACACCCCTGCCGGCACCACGGTCTGGGTGTACGTGGACGTGGTCCCGTTCCCGGAGGCCCCGTCCGGCAGGGGCGTGCGTCTGGTGGTGCAGGACGACGGCCCCGGAGTCCCCGAACAGATCATGCCCGTCCTCTTCGACCGCTTCATCCGCGCCTCGGCCGCCCGCGAGCCGGTGGAGGGCTCCACCGGCCTGGGTCTGGCGATCGTCAGGGCCGTGGTGGAGGCCCACGGCGGCACCATCACGGCGGACTCCGAGCCGGGTCGCACCCGCATGGTGGTGACCCTGCCCGCCGTGGACGACGACGGCACTCTCCGCGGCTGACCCGGCCGTGCCGCAGCCGGCCCCGGCTGCCGACCGCATCGGTCAGCGCATGTCCTGGGCCGCTGCGATGACGGCCTCCGTCAACCGGTCCAGCGAGTCCGGTCCGGAGTTCCAGCGCTGCCAGTGCAGCTCCACGTCCATGTCCCCGAGGTCCGGGATGGTCGTCAGTTCCGGGTGGGTGCCCTCGAGCACGCCGGCCGGCATCTGGGAATCCGGGATCATGCCCCAGCCCAGGCCGCCGGTCACGGCGCGATAGTAGGCGGTGACCGAGGGGATCAGATGGTGTGGGGGAGTGCCGAGGCCGGCGCGGACGAGCACCTGGTGCTGGAGCAGATCGCGCACGCCGTAGTCCACCGCCGGGAGCGTGGTGAGGTCAGGGGTGCCGTCCTCCCTCCGGTGCAGGTCCGCGAGGAATCGGGTGGTCACTGCGTGGTACCGCATGGTGCCCAACGGGACCACCACGCAGCCGGAGACCGGCTCCGGGACCGCCGTGACCACCGCCATCACGGTGCCGGAGCGCAGCAGCCGGGCCGTGTGGGCCTGGTCCTCGGCGTGGATGTTGAGGACCACGTCGTCCCAGGTGGCGGCCCGTTTGAGGACCCCCAGGAACCAGGTGTCCAGAGAGTCTGCGTTCACGGCGATCGGCAGACGGGTGCGGCCCTGCTCGCCCACACCGAGGGTGCTGAGGGCGTCGTCCTCCAGCGCCAGGACCTGACGGGCCAGACGCAGCATGTGCTCGCCGGCCGAGGTGGCCTGCACCGGCACGGTGCGCGTCAGCAGGACCTGGCCGACCTGCTTCTCCAGGGCGCGGATGCGCTGAGAGAGGGCGGAGCCGGAGATGCGGAGGGAGGCGGCGGCGGCGTCGAAGGTGCCTTCGTCGACGGCGGCGGCGAGGGCGCGCAGGTGGTCGGAGTTCACACGAGCACAGCCTACGCCAAGGTCTGAAGGACAGCTTCAGAACCTGAAGGATTCTGCGCTGGAGGCGGTTGCCGAGGCGCTCCTACTCTCTTCCCGTGACCATCTTCGCCACCGGGTTCCTGACCAACCTCGCCCTCGTCGTCGCCGTGGGCGCGCAGACTCTGTTCCTGCTGCGCCAGGTCGTCCGACGAGACCGCGTGCTGCTCTCGCTCGGCATCTGCCTGGCCGGTGACATGATCCTGCTCGCCGCCGGAGTCGCCGGCGTGGGAGTCGTCGCCGACGCTGTGCCGTGGCTCATCCCCGCGATGACCGTGGCCGGCATCGCCTACCTGCTCTGGTTCGCCTTCGCCTCCCTGAGGTCGGCCTGGAAGGGACAGACCACCCTCGCCTCCGCGGCCGCCGAGGCCCAGCAGAACGACCCGGAGCACGCGCCCTCCCTCACCGATGTGGTCACCCTGACGGGCCAGCTGCCGGTCATCGACAGCGAGATGCTCGCCGCCCACCGCTCCGGACACCTCACCGAGGACGGCACCGTCCACCGGGCCCCGCGCTCCGGTGAGCCGGCCGAGCCCGCCCGCCCGTCCGTCGTCGTCAAGCCCTCCGGCAGCGGCTCGGTGGCCGTGCAGGCCACGCCGAAGGTCCGGACGGTCGCCCTCGACGCCCCGCAGACCCCGCTGGGCAAGGCGATCATGCTCGCCCTGTCCGTGTCCCTGCTGAACCCGCACGCGATCCTGGACATGGTCGTCATGCTCGGCACCGTCTCCCAGGCCTACGGAGACGGCCGCTGGCTGTTCGCCGGCGGTGCCATCCTCGCCTCCACGCTGTGGATCGTCCTGCTGGGCTGGGGCGGCACCAAGATCGCCCCGTTCATGAACTCGCCGAAGATGTGGCGGATCGTGGACTCCGTGGTGGGCGTGCTGATGATCGGCATCGCGGTGAAGATCACCTTCACCCTGTTCTGATCCCCGCGGGTGTTGAATGGACGGCATGCCCGCCGCTGACGTGAACGACGCCCAGGACCCCGCCGGACCGGACGTGCAGACGATCCGCGTCTCCGCCGTGGTGCTGCGACGCCCGGACGGCCGCACCCTGTCGGTCCGCAAGGGCGGCACGAGGATGTACATGTTCCCCGGCGGCAAGCCCGAGCCCGGAGAGACGGCACGGGAGGCCGCCGTGCGCGAGGTGGCCGAGGAGACCGGCATCCGCCTGCGCCCGGACGAGCTGACCTGCCTGGGCGTCCACGAGGCAGCCGCCGCCAACGAGGCCGGCTTCCGCGTGGTGGGTCACGTCTTCGCCCTCGCCCGTCCGCTGGCCGAGCACGAAGCCCCGGTGAAGGCCGCCGAGATCGCGGACCTGACCTGGCTCGACCCGGCGGCGCCGCAGGCTCCGGACGGCCACGGGCTGGCTCCGCTGCTGTGCTCGGTGCTCGAGGGGATCGCGGCCGACCCGCTGTTCTGACCCTCCCCTCCGCGCGTTCCCCTCCCCTCCGCACTGTCGGTTGAGTTCGGGCCCGTGTTCGGCGCCCGGAGGGGCCTGCCGCCGGCTCAGTCGCGGGCGCGGCCCTCGGTGAGGGGCTCGTCGTGCTCCATCGGCTTGTCCGAACGGCGGAAGACCATCGCGAGGACGGCGCCGGAGAGGTTGTGCCAGATGGAGAAGACGGCGGCAGGCAGGGCGGCGGCGGGGGAGAGGTACTGGGCGGCCAGGCCGGCGGCGAGGCCGGAGTTCTGCATGCCGACCTCGATGGACACCGTGCGGGCCGAGGGCCGCGGCAGGCCGCAGAGGTGGGCGCCGGCGTAGCCCAGTGCGTAGCCGAGGCCGTTGTGCAGGACCACCGCGAGCAGCACCAGGAAGCCGGCGGAGAGCACCGTCTCGGCCGAGTTGCCCACCACCGCGGCGGCCACCAGGGAGATGAAGAGGACCGAGATCCACGGCAGCGCCGGCAGGACGATCTCCACTGCGCGGCGCAGCAGCATGCGGACGACCAGTCCGCCGAGCACGGGCAGCAGCACGATGTTCACGATCGACATCGCCATGGCGCCGGCGTCCACGTCCATGTACTGGCCGGCCAGCCACAGGGTGAGCAGCGGGGTCAGCAGGGGCGCCAGGAGCGTGGAGACGGAGGTCATGGTCACCGAGAGTGCGGTGTCCGCGCGGGACAGGTAGGCGACCACGTTCGAGGCGGTGCCGCCCGGGGCCGAGCCCACGAGGATCACGCCCGCCGCCAGTTCCGGCGGCAGCTCCAGGATCAGGGCCACGCCCAGGCCCAGCAGCGGCATGATCGCGTACTGCGCCACCACGCCGAGCAGGATCGGCAGCGGGCGCTTGAAGACCAGGGCGAAATCCGGCCAGGTCAGGGTCAGGCCCATGCCGAACATGATGATCCCCAGGAACAGGTTGACCTGCGGGATCAGCTGCTTGGTGGCCTCCGGTGCCAGGAAGCCGATCACGGCGGCAGCCAGCACGAGCAGGGGGAAGACGCTGACCGCGAGCCGGGCCGAGCGGTCCTCCGCGGCTCGCGAGCGGGTGGCGGTGGCGGTGCTCATGCAGACCACTGTAGGTCCGGGCCGCGCCTCCGGCCGTGCGCGCGGATCGACGGTTCGTCACCGGATCGCGGAGAATCTCTGCGATCCGGTGACGAACCGTCGATTATCAGCGCCGGGGGATCAGTCCTTCTTCGCGCGCAGCGCCTCGGACCACTTCAGGGCCTTGCCGGTGCGCAGGATGGAGCGCTCGTAGATCTTCGCCGCGAACCAGATCGCCAGGGCGGTGGACGCGATCAGGATGCCGAGGGAGAGCAGGTGCTCCCACATCGCCCCCTGGTCCAGGAACACCCGCAGCGGCGTGGCCACCGGGGCGGAGAACGGCACCAGGGCCATGATCCGCAGGGCCTCCGGGTTGTCGTTGAAGAAGATCACCGCGAAGTACGGGAGCATGATCAGCATCATCACCGGCATCGAGGTGGAGCCGATGTCCTCCTGGCGGGAGACCAGGGAGGCGGCCGCCGCGTACAGCGAGGCGATCATCACGAACCCGATCGCGAACAGCAGCACGAACCACAGGATCGGTGCGCCCAGGCCGTCCAGCGGCAGGACCGCCTCGTTGACCTGCATGCCCAGCAGGAGCACGCCGGCGATCAGCGCCACCTGGAACAGGGCCATCGCGGAGTTGCCGATCACCTTGCCGGCCATCATGGCCTTCGCCGGGATGGCGGCGAGCAGGATCTCCACCACGCGGGACTGCTTCTCCTCGATCACCGAGACCGCGATCTGCTGGCCGTAGGTGATGGCGATCATGAAGAACACGATGCCGAAGCCGAAGGCGATCAGATACTGCAGGCCCGGATTCGGGGCGTTCGGGTCCAGCAGCTCCACGGACGGGGAGACGGAGAGCGCCTCCACCAGGCCGGTCGGCGCGGAGTCCAGGCCGATCACGGCGATGCCCGCCGGGCCGGCGTCGTCCGGGATGACCGCGGCCTCGACGTCGCCGGCGCGCACGGCCTCCTTCGCGGCGTCCGGGGAGTCCACGGTCTGCGGGTCGTAGGCGTCGCCGAGCGCACCCACCGCCTGGGAGGTCTCCGCGGTCACGGCCACCTTGTCGCCGTCGCCGCCGCCGAAGAGGTCGCCCAGGCGCGGGGCCAGCAGCACGGCCAGCAGGAGCAGGCCGAGCATGATCGCGGTGGTCACCACGAACGCCTTGGACATCATCTTGACCTTCATCTCGCGGCCGGCCACCAGGCCGACGGCGGTCCAGAAGGGGGTGCGGCCGGCCTGCGTGCCGGCGCCCGAGGTGCCGGTTCCGCCTGCTGCGGGTCGGTCGTCGTGGGTGAGGATCTGGTTCTGGGTCGAGGCGTTCATCGGGTGACCTCCGTGAAGATCTCGTGCAGGGAGTGGCGGACGGTGCCGAAGCGGGTGACGGTGCCGCGGGCGCTCGCCTCGCGCAGCACCGCGTTGGCGGCCTCCGCGTCGGCGGCCCGGAAGCGGACGTGGCCGCCGTCGAAGCTGGTGACGTCCACACCGGACATGGAACGGACCCAGCCGGTGTCCGTGCCGGCGATCAGCTCCCATTCGGTCTCGGCGTGCTGCTCGATGAGCTCCTGGCGGGTGCCGTTCGCCACCACGCGGCCGTCGGCGAGGATGACGAGCTCGTCGCAGAGCCGCTCCACCACGTCCAGCTGGTGGGAGGAGAACAGCACCGGGACGCCGGTGTCCGCGGTCTCGCGCAGCACCTGCAGGGTGGTGTCCACCGCGTGCGGGTCCAGGCCGGAGAACGGCTCGTCCAGCACCAGGGCGTTCGGCTCGTGCACCAGGGCGGCGGCCACCTGGGCGCGCTGCTGGTTGCCGAGGGAGAGCTCCTCGAGCTTGTCCTTGGCGCGGTGGTTCAGGTCCAGGCGCTCGAGCAGGTCTGTGGCGCGGGCCTTGGCGGCCTTCGCGGAGGAGCCGTGCAGGCGGGCCAGGTAGACGAGCTGGTCGATCACCGGCATCTTCGGGTAGAGGCCGCGCTCCTCCGGCATGTAGCCGATGCCGGCGCGGTAGGCCGCTGTGATGGGGGAGCCGTGCACGAGGATCTCGCCGGAGTCGTGGGAGAGCACGCCCAGCAGGATGCGCATGGTGGTGGTCTTGCCGGCACCGTTGCCGCCCACGAAGCCTGTCATCAGGCCGGGCTTGATGTCGAAGGACAGGTCGTGGAGGACGTGGGTGCCGCCGTAGGACTTGTTGAGGTCTCTGACGCTGATCATGTCTGCCACGTTATGTGCCGCGGACCACCCGGCGGATCCGCCCGGCGGGGGAGATCTGCGACGTCGGCCTGCAGGGGCGGCCTCCTCCTGCCGGGGGAGGAGACGGGTCAGGGCAGGGCGTCGCCTCCGGCGGTGGGAACGGCCCCGGGTCAGTCGGCGAAGCCGTGCTCGAAGGCCCAGATCACCGCATGCACGCGGTCCCGGGCCTGCAGCTTCATCAGCACGTTGGACACGTGGGTCTTCACGGTGGACTCGCCCACGACCAGCTCCTGCGCGATCTCCCCGTTGGACAGCCCGCGCGCCATCAGCCGCAGGATCTCCGTCTCCCGGGCGGTCAGCCCCGCCGTCCCGACGGCGGCACTGGCCTCCGCCTGCCCCGTACCGGGCTCCTCGGCCGGCCCGGGCGTGGAGGCCGGCTC
The DNA here is from genome assembly GCF_001570885.1 of Micrococcus lylae NBRC 15355. GTDB lineage: Bacteria > Actinomycetota > Actinomycetes > Actinomycetales > Micrococcaceae > Micrococcus > Micrococcus lylae. The sequence continues at coordinate 46,446 of NZ_BCSN01000017.1, forward strand.
GGGCATGGAGGCCGGCTCGGAGGGGGCGGCCGCCCCGTCCTCGGCAGGGACGACGGCGGGGGTGTCCGCTGTCCCCGCGCCCTGGGCGCCGGTGGCGAGGCGGGCGAGCACGCGGCGGGTGACCTGGGGGTCCAGCAGGGCGTCGCCGCGGCCGAGCACACGGACGGCCTCGATCAGCTCCTCCGGTCCGGCGGACTTCAGCAGGAACCCGGAGGCACCGGCGGTGAGGGTGTCGAAGAGGAAGTCGTCCCGGTCGAAGGTCGTGAGGATGAGGATCGCGGCGCGGGCGTCGGACTCCGCAAGGGCCCGGGTGGCCGCGATGCCGTCCATCACCGGCATCTGCACGTCCATGCAGACCACGTCCGGGTCCAGCTCTGCGACCTTCTCGAGGGCCTCGCGGCCGTCGCCGGCCTCGCCGACCACCTCGAGGCCGTCCTCCGAGCCGAGGATCGCGGCGAAGCCGAGGCGGATCAGGGGCTGGTCGTCCACCAGCAGGACGCGGATGCTCATCGGGTCTCCTCAGCGGATGCGGCGGGTGCGGTGGCGGCGGCCCCGGCGGTCGGCACGGTGGCGCGCACCAGCCATCCTCCGGTGGGCTTGGGGCCGGCGTCCACCGTGCCGCCCACGGAGTCCATGCGCTCGCGCATGCCGCGCAGACCCAGGTGGGTGCCGGGGACCAGGAGCCGGCCCCGGGTGCCGCGGCCGTCGTCGGACACCTCCAGCTCCACGCGGTCCTCCTCGGTGCGCAGGCGGAGCGTCACGGCCGCCCGGGGGCCGGCGTGCTTGCGGGCGTTGGTCAGGCCCTCCTGGGCCACACGGTAGAGGGCCAGCTCGGCCGCGGGCGGCAGCGCCGGGGCCGGCCCGATCCGTTCGAGGACCACCTGCTGCGTGCCCGTGGAGCGTGCCTTCTCGGCGAGCGTGTCGAGGTCGGACAGACGGGGCACCGAGGCGACGGCGCCGTCGTCGTCCCTGAGGGTGTGGACGAGGGACTGGAGCTCCCGCACCGCCTGGCGGGAGGAGTCCTCCACGCCCTTGAGGTGGCCGGCGGCGGCCTCCGGGTCCTTCGCCTGGAGCATGCGGGCGGCGCCGGCCTGTACGCCCATGGCGGTGACGTGGTGGGCCACCACGTCGTGCAGCTCGCGGGCGATGCGCACCCGCTCCAAGGACACCGCCTGCTCGGCCAGCTGCTCCTGCTGGGCGCGGATCTCCGCGTGGGCCCGCTCCAGCTCCTGCCGTTCCATCGCCTGCTGCCAGGCGCGGTCGCCGAACATCCACGCACCGGTGAAGTACGCGGCGTTGATGAGCCACTGGATCAGCAGGAACGCGAAGTAGGCGTTCACACCGCGCTCGCCGGCCGTGCCCGAGGAGAAGCCGAGCACGGAGGCGATCAGCAGCCAGGACGCCATCGCCGCCACGATCGCCAGGCGGACCCAGAAGGCGCGGCGCCGGTCCGGGCACCAGGCGCCCACCGTGTAGAAGCTCATGAACAGCAGCACCTGGGAGGCGTACATCTCCACGCCCACCGACGAGGCCAGGGCGATGTAGGCGGCCGCGTAGAGCACGGCCACCGTCATGGGGGCGCGGCGGCGGAACCCCAGCAGCAGCGCGGCGGCGGCGCCGGTGGCAGCCACCACATGGACGGAGGACCGGTACACGGCGTCCATGCCGGCCCACTGGCCCAGGTAGGCCATCTCCACCGAGGCGATCGCCAGGACCGCCGCGATGATGATGTCCTTGCGCAGCCAGCGCTCCGGCAGGGTGCGGGTCGGGCGGTCGGGTGCCGGCGCGGCCGCCGGGGATGTGCTGTCCGCGGCGGAGTCGGCGTCCGGTCGCGGGGAGGCTGCGGTGGGGACGGACATGACCTCCACCCTAGGCAGGAGCCGGACCGGGCACCTCCGCCTGCAGGGGGAGACGTCGCCTGGAAGGACAACGCCCAGCCAGAAGGAGCCCACAGTGCGTCTGCTCGGGAGTCCGCCGTCAGTGCGTGGACCTGCGGACCTGGGAGGATGGTCGCCGTGACCGAGCATCCTCAGCACCCCCTTCCCGACGACGGCCCCCGCCCCTCCGGCTCCCGGCCCGCCCCGTCCTCGCCCCGTCAGGCCGCCTCCGGCGGCTCCGCGGCGGCGGGCGGATCGGCGTCGCCCGGGGAGCGGCCGACCGTCGGGGATGGGCCGGCCGCCGGTACGGCGACGGGCACCCTGGTCAGCCTGGGCGTGCTCGTGGACCCGGCGATCCCGGACCCGGACCTGAACGTCCTGAAGGAGGACCTGCACGCCACCTACCCGGACCTGGAGTGGCAGGTCTCGGCACTCCCGCACCACCTGGACGACGAGGAGGGCGACTCCCTCGACCTGCTGGAGATCGCCCGCGACCGGATGCTGGACGAGGGCTGGGACCTGGCGGTGGCGGTCCGCAACGAGCCACTGGAGCAGGGCAAGCACACGCTGCGCAGCCAGGTGTCCCCGGCGCACGCGGTGGGCGTGCTGGCACTGGAGCTCGTGGAGGAGCCGGTCGAGGCGGCGGTGGCCCGGGTGGTGGGCAAGATCCTCGGCCTGGACAACGACGAGGACGGCGACGCCCCCACCGAGTCCGAGCGGCGCGCGGCGTCCCGGGCGGCCCGTCAGCTGGCCACGGACGTGGAGGACCGCGGCCGCGAGGTCCCCCTGCTCTACGCCTGGCGCGTGGGTGCGGCGAACCTGAGCCTGCTCTGGCAGACGATCCGCGCGAACCGTCCCTGGATGCTGGCGGCGACGCTCTCGAAGTCCCTGTCCGCAGCGCTCGCCGCGGGCTTGCTGACCCTGATGACCACGGACCTGTGGATGCTGTCCGCGGAGTACAGCGGCATCCAGATGGCGCTGGTCGGCAGCCTCGCAATCCTGTCCGTGACGATCTCGATGATCGTGGGCGCGAAGCTGTGGGAGAAGCCGCGCCGCAAGGGCGAGCGCGAGCAGGTGATGGTCTTCAACATCGCCACGGTCATCACGGTGCTGATCGGCGTCCTCGTCCTGCACGCCGCCCTGACGCTGCTGTCCCTGGTGGGTGCGCTGATGTTCGTGGACGACACGGTCTTCGAGGAGGTCACCGGGGACCCGGCCACGTTCTGGCAGTACTGCAAGCTCGCCTGGTTCATCGGCGGCCTGGCCACGATCGGCTCGGCCCTCGGCGCCGGCCTCGAGGACGACGACGACATCCGCGAGGCCATCTTCACCCGCGGCAGTGCCGGCTGACCCGGGCAGACACGGGCGAGGGGCCGTCGTCGGGAATTCCGCTTCCCGACGACGGCCCC
>NZ_BCSN01000018.1 GCF_001570885.1 Micrococcus lylae NBRC 15355
CCGGCAGCGACTCGACGCTCTCCGAACGGCTGGTGGGCACCGCGGCGGAGGACGTGGCCGCCGCCAAGACCGGCACCCTGCTCGAGTCCGTGTCCCTCACCGGGCGCGTGGTGACCCCCCGGGGGCGGGTGCTCGTCTTCTCCGTGGTCCTCTCCGGCATCGACTCCCAGGTCGGCGAGGCCCGCGCCGCCACCGACCGGGCCGTGGTCGCGCTCGCCCAGCTCTGAGCGAAGCCCCCTGCACAGGGGACCCGAGGGCGTCCTGAGACCGGGGCCGTGTGGTGGACTGGGCGCATGACCGATTCCACCGCCGCCACCGCCCCGGCCGGCTCCGACGCCCCCGGCCCCTCCGCCGACGCCGTCCGCCGCGATCCCATCGACTGGGCCGTGGCCGCCCGCACCGCCGGGGCCCTCGTCCCACCGGGCCCCCGGCTCTCCGCGCGGCAGGCGAAGGCCGAGGCCGAGGGACTGCGCCGCGCCGCGGACGCCTCCGTGGAGCACGTCCACCGGCTCACCGGCCTCGAGGCCGCCCGCGACCTGCGGGACTCCCAGGTGCTGATCGTGGACCGCGCCACCTGGGCGACGGCGAACACCCGGTCCTTCAAGGCGCTGCTCGCCCCGACCTTCGCGCACCTCGCCGCCACCCGCCCGCAGGAGTACGCCGTCTCCACCACCCCGGTCGCCACCGCTGCCACCGGCGCCGAGCTCGGCGCGATCCTCGCGTTCCTCGGCTCCAAGGTGCTCGGCCAGTACGACCCCTTCGCCGCCCTCTCCGGCAACGGCGGACGCCTCATGCTGGTGGCCCCGAACGTGGCCGCCGTGCGCGCCGAGATCAACGTGGTCCCCGAGGACTTCCGGCTCTGGGTGTGCCTGCACGAGCAGACCCACCGCGTGCAGTTCGCCGCCGCCGACTGGCTGGCCACGCACCTGCAGGAGAAGACCACGGAGCTCACCTCCGCCCTGTTCGACAAGTCGGACTCCCTGCCCGAGCGCCTCTGCGCAGCGTTCGCCGCCGCGCTGCCCGGCAGGAGCAACGACGACGGCCCCACCGGCCGCCCGGCCGTCTCGGCCGATCCCGCGGTCACCGCCGAGGGGGAGGCCGCGGTGACCCTGCAGACGGGGGCGGGAGCCGCCGTCGGGAAGGGCGGTGCCGAGGGGCCGGGCGGTGCCGAGGGGCCGGGCGGTGCCGAGGGGCCGGGCGGGCTGCTGGGGGCCCTGCAGGACGACGAGGACCGGGCTCGCCTGTCCCACCTGACCGCCGTGATGTCCCTGCTCGAGGGGCACGCCAACGTGGTCATGGACGCGGTGGACGCCGAGGTGGTGGAGACCGTGAAGACCATCCGCCGCCGGTTCAACGCGCGCGGCGACCGGCGCAGCCCGCTGGAGAGGTTCGTGCGCCGGCTGATCGGTATGGACGCCAAGATGCGGCAGTACGCGGACGGGCAGAGGTTCGTGGACGCAGCGGTCGCCGAACTCGGCATGGACGGGTTCAACGTGGTCTGGGACGACCCCGCGCTGCTGCCCACCGAGGCCGAGATCCACGCGCCGGACCTGTGGGTCGCCCGCATGCGCCGCGAGGCATGAACGCGATGGACGGCGGGGGCGAGGTGGACCGGCGGACCGCCGGGGTGCCGGTCGGTGACGGAGGCGCTGCCGGGCGCGGCGCCGAGCCGCCGGCGCTGGGTGCGTGGCCGCCGCCGACCCGCTGGCCGGACGCCGTGCACCGCGGGGTCGCCGCGCTGAAGGGTGTCCTTCAAGGTCAGCGGCCGGCCCTCCTGGCCGTCTCAGGCGGGGCGGACTCGCTCGCGCTCGCCGTGCTGGCCGCCGTCCTGATCGGCACGCGGGAGGGCGCCGGACTCAGGATCGGGGCTGCGGTGGTGGACCACGGGCTGCAGCCGGGATCCGCCGCGGTCGCTGCGGCGGCCGCCCAGGTGTGCCGTCGCCTGGGGATGGAACCGACCTGCGTGGAGACGGTCCGCGTCGAGGACGACGGCGACGGCCCCGAGGCCGCCGCCCGTGCGGCACGGATGACGGCGCTGGCCGAGGCCGCGCGCCGGACCGGGGCAGGGCTGGTGGTCACCGCCCACACCGCCGACGACCAGGCCGAACAGGTCCTCCTCGCCCTCGCCCGGGGCTCCGGCACCCGTTCCCTGGCCGGGATGCCGGCCCGGCGCCGGCTGCTCCCGCCGACGCAGGCCGGCGGCGCAGAGGGGGCGGGCACGACGGGCGGATCCGACGATGGGCGCGTGGAGCTGGTGCGTCCGCTGCTCGGGCTGACCCGCGCCGACACCGAGGCGATCTGCGCCTGGGCGGGCGCGACCTGGTGGACCGATCCCATGAACGCCGAGCTCGACATCCGCCGGGTGAGGGTGCGTGAGCACCTGCTGCCGCTGCTCGAGGACGAGGAGCGTGGCCTCGGCGCCGGAGTGCGCGCCGGGCTCGTCCGCTCCGCGGCCATCGCGGCCGAGGACGCCGCCGCCCTCGAGGCCTGGGCCGGCCGGGAGCTGGCCCGACTGCGGCGGGACGTGGAGGACACGGCCGTCACCGCGTCGCCTCGCCCGCTCGCGCTCGACCTGGACGGCCTGGCCGCCCTCCCCGCCGCCGTCCGGCACCGGATCTACGCCCGCGCCGCCACCCTGACCGGGGCCGAGCCCACCACCCGCGAACGCCTCCTGGCGGTGGACGCCCTCGTCACGCAGGCGCGCCGCGGCGGCACCTCGGCGGGCCCCGTGCAACTGGGCGGGGGCACCCGGGTGAGGCGCCGTCGTCGGGAAGCCGCCGGAGGCGGAGAGCGCCCGGGCGCGGGCGCGCGCACATGTGCAAGACTGGAGTTCCACCCCGACCCCGCGGTCGACTGAACGCGTCCGCCGCAGGCCCGCCCGCCACCCGGGCCGCCCCGACCGGACGCCTCCCACCTGTCACCACACACCCCTACAGGAGCGGCTCAGCATGGATGCCAACGACGTCCGGGACGACCTTCTTCACGTTCTCATGACCAAGGAGGAGGTGCAGGAGACCATCGAGTCCCTCGCCGCCCGCATCGACGAGGACTACAAGGGCAAGGACCTGCTGATCGTGGCGGTCCTCAAGGGAGCCGTCATGGTGGTCGCCGACCTCACCCGCGCGCTGAAGTCCCACGTGGAGCTGGACTTCATGGCCGTCTCCTCCTATGGCTCCGGCACCAAGTCCTCCGGCGTCGTGCGGATCGTCAAGGACCTGGACACGGACCTGATGGGCCGCGACGTGCTGATCGTCGAGGACATCATCGACTCCGGCCTCACGCTGTCCTGGCTGAAGACCAACCTCGAGTCCCGCAACCCGAACTCGGTGGAGATCTGCACGCTGCTCCGCAAGCCGGACGCCATGAAGGTCGAGATCGACGTGAAGTACGTGGGCAAGGACATCCCGAACGAGTTCGTGGTCGGCTACGGGCTCGACTACGCCGAGAAGTACCGCAACCTGGACTTCGTGGGCACCCTCGCCCCGCACGTGTACTCCTGAGCCTGGGGTGCCGGCCGGGGCGGCGGTGCGCTGGCCGGGCAGAGGGTCTGGTTGGGGGCACTGGCCGGGCCGGGGGTCTGGTTGGGGGCACTGGCCGGGCCGAGGGTGCCGGCCGGGGCGGCGGTGCGCTGGCCGGGCAGAGGGTGCCGGCCGGGGCGGGAGTGATCTACTCCACGTCTCGCGGACATCTACTCCGAGTCTGTATCGGCTGCGTCGGAAAAGCGGTCGAATCTGCGGCGATTCCGACCCGTGGCACACAGACAGCAGGTCGACCCGTGGCACACAGTCAGCAGGTCGACCCGGGGCACACAGTCAGCAGGTCATCGACATGATGGCTCCACGGCGGACAGGGACGAGCCGAGCCGTTCTCCGTCCGTCTGCGCTCACGGACTCGGCCAGAGACGCCTGACCTCACGGATCACCCGCGCATAGGCGTTGTCCGCATCCCGTGCAGTGACGACGATGTTCCGGTAGCCGTGGCGCTCGAAGGCGGCGTTGCGCAGCACGTCCTTGTTCAGCTGCCGCTCTCTGCCGTGGTGTTTGCCGTCGTAGTGGATGGCGATCAGCTGCCTGCGGTATCCGAGATCCGCACTGGCCGGGTACTTCGGATGGAACTCCCGGTCGACGACGGTGATCTGCAGATCCGGGTCTGGAAGGCCGGCGTCCACGAGCGCGAGCCGCAGCTCCGTCTCCTTCGGGGAGTCTGCTCCGATGCGGATCTGCGCGGCGCACTCGCGGAGCAACCGCCGGTGGCGGCGGCCGGCCCGGCCTTCCACGGCCGCCGTGAGGCGAGACAGGAAGAAGACTCCACCGTCGCCTCCGTCGAAGCGCACGGCGCGTCGGGCCAGGTGGTCGCCGAAGGCGATGAGCTCGTTGCGCTCCAGCAGCGCGGCCATGTCCAGCCACGTCCGAGTCGGATCGGTGACCTGCCACTCCCGTCCCAGAAGCTGGCTCACGACGAGTTCCTCGGCACCGATGCGACTGCGGTGGGTTGCGAACCCCCGGGCGCGGGGGACGCCGGCGCGCGGGTCGCGTGTGAGATGGAGACGCGGGTCGTCCATGACCCGTGCCGGCAGCCACAGTCCCTGGACCCGGGCGGCGGTGACATGGGAGAGGACCACGCTCTCACGCAGGTGGAGGAGGTGATCCAGGCGCCTCATCTCCTCCATGTCCAGATGACGGGTCCAGGTGTAGGGCTGTTCGTCGGACAGGCGTGAGCCGCCGTCCACGCCGGTGGTGGACTGTCCGGACGGGGGGTTCTCCGTCTGTGCGGAGCCGGGCGGTGTGGGTCCGTCGCCCTCGAGGCCGATCCAGCGGTAGACGCCCCGGCCGATCCGCTGAACGTCCCGGCGTCGGAGGCGCTCCTTGCTGACACCGGCTTTCTCTGCATCCCTGAGGGTGAAGGCGCGGGAGCGCAGGGAGGAGGGGAACGGGGCGGGGTGTCTCATCGACACCAGCGTGGATGAGGCGTGGGAGCTGTGGGGTGTCCGCGGGGAATCTGTGGATAACCGCTCGCCGGCGGTAGCGATTCTCCTTCCGGCGTCGGTGACGACGACGTGGGTGACGGGCTGCCGGAGAGGAGCGTTACGTGCCGTCTGTATCCCCTGCGTCGGAACTCGCGCTGCTGAGCAGGGGCATTCCGACCCGTGGCACACAGCGAAGGGTGGTGACGCCGCCACGACGGTGACGACGACGCCAGACTGCCCCGCGCTCACGCCCTCGCCCACGCCTCGCCCGCTGAGCTGGCCGCCGTCGACCGCCAGACTGCCCCCGCGCCCCCGCCCACACGACCCCGCCCACACGACCCCACGCCGCCCCCACCTCGGCCGCTGTCCACCTGCGGCGAACTCTCCGCCGCCCGCCAGCATCCCGTCGGCCCCGGCCGGTAACGTAGGCCCCCGGACCAGTGCACCCGGCCGGCAGGCCGTGTTTCAGGACAGGAGCGTGGCCACGTGGCGGACAAGAACGCCGGCTCGAAGGACAGGCCTTCGGGTCTGAAGAAGTTCCTCCAGGGACCCTTCTTCTGGATCCTGCTCGCTCTGGTGGTGCTGGGCTTCGTGATCCCCTCCGTGATGCAGCCGCAGCGCGAGGCGGTGGACACGAACGTCGGCATGACGCTCCTGAAGGAGAACAAGGCTGCCGAGGCCCTCATCTCCGACGGCGACCAGCGCGTGGACCTCACCCTCCGCGAGAACTACAAGCAGGAGGGGAAGGACTTCGGCAAGGAGGTCTACTTCTACTACTCGGAGGCGCGCGCCGAGAACGTCGTCGCGGCGATCGACGAGTCCTCCCTGGACGGCTACCAGGACGAGCCGGAGCGCTCGAACTGGTTCCTGTCCATGCTCGGCCTGGTCCTGCCGTTCATCATCATCCTGGGCCTGTTCTGGTTCCTCATGGGCCGCATGGGCGGCGGCAACTCCAAGGTCATGCAGTTCGGCAAGTCCCGGGCGAAGCTGATCAACAAGGACAACCCGGACGTGCTGTTCAAGGACGTCGCCGGCGCGGACGAGGCCGTCGAGGAGCTCCACGAGATCAAGGAGTTCCTGACCCAGCCGCAGCGCTTCCATGCCGTGGGTGCGAAGATCCCGAAGGGCGTCCTGTTGTACGGCCCTCCCGGCACCGGCAAGACCCTGCTCGCCAAGGCCGTCGCCGGCGAGGCGAACGTGCCGTTCTACTCCATCTCCGGCTCGGACTTCGTGGAAATGTTCGTGGGCGTGGGCGCCTCGCGTGTCCGTGACCTGTTCGAGCAGGCGAAGCAGAACGCTCCGGCGATCATCTTCGTGGACGAGATCGACGCGGTCGGCCGTTCCCGCGGCGCGGGCATCGGCGGCGGCAATGACGAGCGCGAGCAGACCCTGAACCAGATGCTCGTGGAGATGGACGGCTTCGACGCCTCCACCAACGTCATCATGATCGCGGCCACCAACCGGCCGGACGTCCTGGACCCGGCCCTGCTGCGTCCGGGCCGCTTCGACCGGCAGATCCCGGTGGAGGCCCCGGACCTGGACGGCCGCGCGAAGATCCTGGAGGTGCACGCCACCGGCAAGCCGATCGCCCTGGACGTGGACCTGCGCACCATCGCCAAGCGCACCCCGGGCTTCACCGGTGCAGACCTGGCGAACGTCATCAACGAGGCCGCTCTCCTCACGGCCCGTTCGAACAACAACGTCATCGACGCCACCGCCTTCGACGAGGCCGTGGACCGGGTGATGGCCGGCCCGCAGAAGCGCACGCGCCTGATGAACGAGCACGAGCGCAAGGTCACCGCCTACCACGAGGGCGGCCACGCCCTGGTGGCCGCGGGCCTGCGCCATTCGGCGCCGGTCACGAAGATCACGATCCTGCCCCGTGGCCGGGCGCTCGGCTACACGATGGTGGTCCCGGAGAACGACAAGTACTCCATCACCCGCAACGAGCTGCTGGACCAGCTGGCCTACGCCATGGGCGGCCGGGTGGCCGAGGAGATCGTCTTCCACGATCCCTCCACCGGCGCCGCGAACGACATCCAGAAGGCCACCGAGACGGCGCAGAAGATGGTCACCCAGTACGGCATGTCCTCCAAGGTGGGCGCTGTGAAGCTGGGCGGCGAGAACTCGGAGGCGTTCGGCCACGGCAGCCCAGGCTCCGGCCGCGGCTACTCGGAGGAGCTCGCCTACCTCGTGGACGCCGAGGTCCGTCAGCTGATGGACCAGGCGCACGCGGAGGCCCACTGGGTGCTCACTCAGAATCGAGACGTCCTGGACCGCCTGGCCTACGAGCTCCTCGAGCGGGAGACGCTGAACCAGGAGGAGGTCGCGGAGATCTTCAAGGACGTGCGCAAGCGCGAGCCTCGCCCGGTCTGGCTTGCCGCGGACGACCGCCCGCAGCAGGACCTGCCCCCGGTGCTGTCCCCGCAGGAGCGCCGTTCGCGCCTCGGCGACGGCGAGCAGGAGCCGATCGGCGTGGAGTCGACCACCGTTCCCGGCCACGCGCCGGACGCCCCGCCCACCACGGCCGGACCGGACCGGGGCTCGGCGCCCGGTGACGGCGGCCCCGACCTGCCCGGAGCCGGCCATGACCCGATCCACTGACCACCATGACCAGCCCGGCCGCGACCACGCCGGCAGCAACCACCCCGGCCGCGACCACGCCGGCCGCGACCAGCCCGGCAGCAACCAGCCCGGCCGTGACGCCTGGCCGGAGGACTGGATGGACGGCGGCGCGTCGCCTGCGGTCTCGGACCCGTCGGCGCAGGAGTCGGTGGTGACGTCGGCGGACACGGATCCCGTGCTCGTCTCCTCGGCGCCGCAGGCGCAGCGTCCCGACGACGGCGCCGGCACCTCCGCCGCGCACGGCACCCCCGCCGGACACGGCACCCCCGCCGCGCACGGCACCTCCCCCGATCCCCACCGGGACGCCGAGGATTCCCACCGGGGCGCCCAGGATCCCCACCGGGGCGCCCAGGATCCCCATCGGAACGCCCCGCAGGGGGAGGCGGCCGGCCGGGGTGACGGAGCCGACGTCGTGACGGGGGTGCCGGGCACCTTCGACCCGCAGCAGACCACCGTGGACCGGCCGCGCATCGAGCGGGCCGTCCGCGAGATCCTCGAGGCGATCGGGGAGGACCCGGACCGCGAGGGACTGCAGGACACCCCGAAGCGCGTGGCGAAGGCCTACGCGGAGTTCTTCGCGGGCCTGCACCAGTCCGCGGACCAGGTGCTGGGCACGACGTTCGACATCGCGCACGACGAGCTCGTGCTGGTGAAGGACATCCCGTTCTACTCGACCTGCGAGCACCACCTCGTCCCGTTCCACGGCACCGCGCACATCGGGTACATCCCGTCCGCGCAGGGCCGGGTGACCGGCCTGTCCAAGCTGGCCCGGCTGGTGGAGCTCTACGCACGCCGCCCTCAGGTCCAGGAGCGGCTGACCACACAGATCGTGGAGGCGCTCGTGGAGCATCTGCACCCGCGCGGGGCGATCGTGGTGATCCAGGCCGAGCACATGTGCATGTCCATGCGCGGGGTCCGCAAGCCCGGCGCGAAGACCGTCACCTCGGCGGTCCGCGGCCAGCTGCGCGACCCCTCCACCCGGGCCGAGGCGATGAGCCTGATCCTCAACGGCTGATGTCCGCCTCCCACGACTGCCGCGTCCGGCCCCGACCGTTCACCCAGGTGGACGTGTTCGGCGCCGGGCCGTTCGCGGGCAACCCGCTGGCGGTGGTGATGGACGGCGAGGGCCTGTCCGAGGAGCGGATGGCGGCGGTCGCGTCCTGGACGAACCTGTCCGAGACCACCGTGGTCCTGCCGCCCACGGACCCGGCCGCCGACTACCGCGTCCGCATCCTCACCCCCACCGGCGAGCTGCCGTTCGCCGGGCACCCCACGCTCGGGACCGCCGCGGCCTGGCTGCTGGCCGGCGGCCGTCCGCGCACGCCCGGGGTCGTGGTGCAGGAGTGCGCCGCCGGCCTCGTGGAGGTCCGGATCGAGTCCGGCCCGCACCTGCGTCCCGACGACGGCCCCGTCGCCTCCGAGGGCTGCCTCACCGGTGGTGCGGGGTCGCCGCTGCGCCTGGCCTTCCGTGCGCCCGCCCTCACGCGGGACACGGAGCCTGATGGGGCCGAACTGGAGGCGGCCCTGCACGTGGCCGGCCTGGGCGTGGAGGATGTGGTCGCCGCTCGCTGGACGGACAACGGCCCCGGCTGGCTGTCCCTGCTGCTGCGGGACGTGGAGACCCTGCGTGGGGTCCGCCCACGGCCGTCGGCGGATGGCTCGGCGGTGAAGGTCGGACTGTGCGCACTGACCGACGCACGGACCGCCGCCGTCGCCCTCGAGGTCCGTGCCCTGCTCGCGGACTCGGGTGTGCGGGAGGACCCCGTGACCGGCAGCCTGAACGCCGGCCTGGCCTGCTGGCTCACTGGCGCGGACGCGCCGGACGGCGGCCACCGGCTGACGGTGCCGTTCGAGGCGGGGCAGGGTGCCGCCGTCGGGAGGGACGGGCGCGTGCGGGTGAGCGCGGACGAGGCCGGGGACCTCTGGATCGGCGGCGACGTCACCGTGGGCGTGCACGGGCAGATCCTGGCGTGAGCGCGGCATGGCCCCGACGCCCGGCCACGTCTGCCGACGCCCGGCCACGTCTGCCGGCGCCCGTGCCCGCTCTGACACAATGAACCCATGACCGCCGAGGACCAGACGCCCGCCCTTCTGCGCCGACTGCCGGCTGACCGCACGCTCGTCATGGGCGTCCTCAACGTCACCCCGGACTCCTTCTCGGACGGAGGCCTCCACGCCTCCGTCCCGGCCGCGATCGAGCACGGCCGCGCGCTGCTCGCCGCCGGGGCGGACATCGTGGACGTCGGTGGCGAGTCCACACGGCCCGGCGCCGCGTTCGTCACCGAGGAGCAGGAGCAGGAGCGCATCCTCCCGGTGATCGAGCAGCTGCTCGCCGAGGGAGCGGTCCTCTCGGTGGACACCAGGCACACCGCCACCGCGCGCGCCGCGCTGGCCCTGGGGGACGTGATCGTCAACGACGTCTCCGGGCTGAACCACGAGCCGGACATGCCCGCGCTCATCGCCGCCACCGGCGCGCCGTACATCCTCATGCACAACCGCGGCACCCCCACCACCATGGACGCCCTCGCGGACTACGGGGACGTGGTGGAGGACGTGATCGCCGAGCTGATCGAGGTCCGCCAGCGCTTCTACGACGCCGGCGTCGCCCCGGAGCAGCTGATCCTGGACCCGGGCCTGGGCTTCGCCAAGGCCGGGGAGCAGAACTGGGAGCTGCTGCGCGGCCTCGACCGGCTCACCCCCCTCGGCCACCCCGTGCTGGTGGCCGCCTCCCGCAAGCGCTTCCTGGGCACCCTCCTTCAGGGCCAGCCCGGGCACACCCACGACGACGGCGCCTCACCGTCCCCGACGCAGCGCGACGCCGCCACGGCCGCCGTGTCCGCCCTGTCCGCGCATTACGGTGCGTGGGCGGTCCGGGTGCACGACGTCCCCCCGACCGCGGACGCCGTCCGCGCCGCCGCCGCCTGGCGAGGCAAGGAGACCGTCTGATGTTCGCCCGCCACCAGAGCGCCTCCGGCCCGACCGCCGGCCGCGGCGTCCGTTCCGAGCACACCGGCGCTGAGAGCGTCCGCCCGGTCCGTCCGGCCCGCCGAGACGTCATCCGCCTCATGGGCATCTCCGCCGTCGGCCACCACGGGGTCTTCGAGGCGGAGAAGCGCGAGGGCCAGCCGTTCGCGGTGGACGTGGTCATGCACGTGGACGTCGCCGAGGCCGCCGCCACGGACGACCTGACGAAGACCGTGAACTACGCCGAGGTCGGGGACCTGGTGGCCGGGTTCATCATGGGCGAGCCCTTCGACCTCATCGAGACGCTGGCGGACCGCATCGCCGGCACGATCCTGCAGACCCAGCCGCTGGCGGGGACCGTGGAGGTCACCGTGCACAAGCCGCAGGCCCCGCTGCCGCACGAGTTCCACGACGTCCAGGTGACGGTCGTCCGCGACCGCGCCGACCTCGAGGCCTCCCGCTGATGTCGGACACCGCCACCCCCGCCCCGGGCGAGCCCGTCCCGCGGGACTGGACCCACCCGGCACAGGGCCCGGCCCCCACGAAGACCCTGGGGGACAGGCCGAGCCGGCCGGCCGTCGTCGTGCTGGCGCTGGGCGCCAACCTGGGGGAGGCGGACCAGACGATGGACGCGGCCGTGGCCGCCCTGACGGTGATGCCCGGGTTCACGGACGTGCAGGCGTCCCCGCGTGCGCTCACGAAGCCGGTCGGCGGCCCGCCCGGACAGCCGGACTACCGGAACCAGGTGGTCACCGCGCGGACCACGCGCTCGCCGTGGGAGGTGCTGGGCATCGCGCACCTGCTGGAGCAGGAGCACCACCGCCGCCGGACCGTCCGCTGGGGCGCCCGCACCCTGGACGTGGACATCGTCGCCTATGGGGACCTCACCAGCGACCACCCGGACCTGACCCTGCCGCATCCGCGCGCCGCCGAGCGCGCCTTCGTGCTGCTGCCGTGGCTCTGGCTGGACCCGGACGCCGCGCTCGCCGGGGTGCCGGTGGCCGAGCTCGCCGCGCGCGCCGAGGGCGCGGACACGGTCCGCCGCATGCCGCCGGAGCGCGTCCACCTGGACGGCGGGCCCGCCCGCCCGAAGCCCTCCCTTCCCGACGGCGGCCGCCTCTCCCCGGGTGCGTCGCCGGCCTCGCGCGGGACCTCACGGCAGGAGGAGACTGCTCCCGGAGAGCGCATCGACTCGACGTGGAGGGACCGCACATGATCACGCTGCGCACCTGGTGGCTGCCCGGGATGGCGCTGCTGGCCGGCCTGCTGGGCTGGACGGTCGCGCTGCTCTCCCAGGGCGCCGGCCGGCTGACCCCGGTGCTGGGCCCTCCGGCCCTGATCACCCTGCTGGTGGTGGCCCTGATCAGCCTCGGCTTCGGCCTGCGCATCCGCCGGGACCGGGGCCGGAAGCCCGCCGAGCGCATGGACCCGCTCGCCGCCGCCCGCATCCTGGTGCTGGCCCAGGCGGGGGCGTTCGCCGGCGCCCTGTTCGGCGGCTGGCACGCCGGGGTGCTGGTGCAGGTGCTGACCAGGGCGGTCGCCGCCCGCGGCGTGCTCCTGGACGCGATCCTCATGGTGGTGGCCGGTGCCGTGATGGTGGTGATCGGCCTGCTGGTGGAGTCCTGGTGCCGCATCCGCGGCGACGATTCGGATCCCGAGGGCGGCCTCGGGCAAGATGGGCAGTCCGGCGGGCGGGGCGTCCGCCGTCCACCCGAGACGGAGGAGGGATACGCCAGTGCGCGCCATGGAGCTTGAGGGCGTCGAATTCACGCCCGTGTCCGAGCGGGAGATCCCGGCCCAGCTGGTGACCGGCGTGGTGGGCACGCTGTTCTTCGTGGGCGTCACCGCCGTCCCGTTGATCCTCAAGCTCACCGGCGTCTGGGCGGGCCTCTGGGACTGGTTCGCCTGGGGTCTGCCCGGCGCGATGCTGCTGTGGGGTCTGATCGACCTCGCCCTGATCCCCCGCCAGGTGCGTGCCCGGGGCTATGCCGAGCGGGAGGACGACATCCTCTGGCGGGAGGGACTGATGTTCCGCTCCGTGAAGGCCGTGCCCTACGGGCGCCTGCAGTACGTGGACGTGGAGGAGGGGCCGATCCAGCGCCGCTTCGGCGTGCAGACGGTGACCCTGAAGACCGCCGGCGCGGACCTGGAGATGACCGGGCTGTCCAAGGCCGAGTCCGAGCGGCTGCGCGAGGTGCTCATGCAGCGCGGCCAGGCAAGGCTGGCAGGCCTGTGATCCCGGAGGACCGCATGCCGACGCCTCAGGACGACGACCGCCGCGACCTGCCCGGACCCCAGCCCCAGGGACAGGACCTCCCCGCCGATGACGCCCCCGCGACGGACACCGAGCGGCCCACAGACGCCGCCGACGCCTCGGTGACGGACACCGGGCGTCCCACGGACGCCGAGGGCTGGACCCGCATGCACCCGCTGACCCCGTGGGTGAAGAGCTGGACCTTCCTGGCGGTGATGCTGTTCATCGTCGGCCGTGAGTTCGTGGAGGAGTGGGTGGACAGCGTCTTCGGCGCCGGCCGCCGCGGCGGGGACTCCGGTTCGGGCGGCTCCGGGCCGGACTCGATCATGGACTTTTTGCCGGCCATCGGCATCGCCACCGGCGTGATCCTGCTGCTCGGCGTGGTCTTCTTCCTGTCCTGGTGGTTCAGGCGCTTCCGCCTCACGGGCACGGAGGTCCAGCTGCGCGAAGGCTGGCTGTTCCGGAAGAACCGGCAGATGCGCTATGACCGCCTGCAGGCCGTGGACCTGCAGCACCCCCTGATCCCGCGCCTGTTCGGGCTGGCGGCGGTAAAGGTCGAGGCCGCCGACGGCGGGGACACCGCCCTGGAGCTGTCCTTTCTGAAGAAGGACCGCGCCGAGCAGGTCCGCCGCGAGATCCTCGACCACGCCTCGGGCGTCGCCGACTACCGGGCCGAGCAGGCGCAGCCGGCAGACGGCCTGCCCGCAGAGGGCGCGTCCGCCCCCGGCCCCCTTCCCGACGACGACACTGCACCCGCCGCTTCCGGCTCGCCGGACACGGTGGCCCCGGCCGGACAGCCGATGCTGCGCGACCGGGACGAGGGTGTGCTCATGCTCAAGGTCCCGCCGGGACGGCTGGTCGGCTCGGTGATGCTGTCCGATTCGGGCCCGCTGGCCACCCTCATCGGCTTCGCCGGGTTCCTGGGGGCCGCGGGACTGTTCGTCGGCCTCATGCCCGAGGCATGGCTGGGCGACGGGGAGACGCGGTGGTCCATCATCGGGCTCGGCGCGGCGGGCTTCGCGGTCCCGCTGCTGTTCGCGATCGTCACCAGCACCTGGTCCGGTCTGAACAAGGGCTGGGGCTTCACCGTCCGCCACTCGCGGGACGGGCTGAAGCTGCGCTACGGCCTGACGGAGACGAACTCCCAGACCGTTCCGCCCGGGCGTGTGCAGGGCGTGACCATCCGGCAGTCGCTGTTCTGGCGGCCGCTGGGCTGGTACCAGGTGCGGGTGCAGGTGGCCGGCTACGGCACCGGTGTGGACTCCGAACGCTCGCTCGTGCTGCCGGTGGGCCCGTGGGAGGACGTGCTGCGCGTGCTGACCATCGTGTCCCCGGAGCCCGGCGTGGCCGAGGGCGAGGCCGCAGAGCTGAGTCCGGCGGAGTTGATGCACGTGGCCATGCACGGCGACCTCACCGACGGCGGGTTCACCCACATACCGCACCGGGCGCGGGCCTGGTTCACGTGGTTCACGTGGCGCCGCACCGGCTTCCTCACCACCTCCCGGCTGCTGCTGGTGCGCGGCGGACGGTTCGCCCGCCGCCTCGAGGTGGCCGAGCACGAGCGCATCCAGGACCTGCGGATCGATGCCGGACCCGTACAGCGCCGTCTGCGCGTGGCCGACGTGACCGTCCACCTTGCCGGAGGCAAGCAGGTCACCGTGAAGGCGCAGGACCGTGCGGCGGCCGAGAAGCTGTTCCAGCACGAGTCGCAGATCGCCGCCGTGGCCCGCCGCCTCAAGGACCGCGACCAGTGGATGACCCCCGAGGAGCTCAAGCGCTTCGAGCGGCAGCTGCAGCCTGCGGGGGCCGGTGCTGCGGCGCCCGCGCCGGCCGCGCAGGCCCCCGGCCGGGTGCCGAGCGTGGAGGCGGGCCCGACCCCCACGACGGAGACACCGTGACCGGCGGACTGGACACCGCGATCGACCCCGCCCAGCGTCCGGGACGCCTGGGCGTCGGCGTGATCGGCGCGGGGAAGGTGGGTGCCGTGCTGGGCGCGGCCCTGCGCAGCGCCGGGCACACGGTGACCGGCGTGCACGCGGTGTCCGAGGCCTCGAAGACCCGGGCCGAGGCGCTGCTGCCGGACGTGCCGGTCCTGGAGATCCCGGAGATCCTGCGCCGTTCCGAGATGGTGCTGTTCGCCGTCCCGGACGACGTGCTCGGCGAGCTCGTGGACGGTCTCGTGCAGGCCGGCCACGTGCAGGCCGGGCACCTGCTGGTGCACACCTCCGGCCGCTACGGCGTGGGCGTGATGACGTCCGTCCGGGCGGTCGGTGCGATCCCGCTGGCCATCCACCCGGCCATGACCTTCACCGGGCTGTCCCTGGATCTGGACCGGCTCAAGGACTGCGTCTTCGGCGTCACCGCGGACCCGGTGGTGCTGCCGGTGGCGCAGGCGCTCACCGTGGAGATGGGCGGTGAGCCGGTGGTGATCAAGGAGGCGGACCGGCCGGCCTATCACCTGGCCCTCTCCCACGGCTCGAACCATCTGGTGACCTTGACCGCACAGTCGGCGCAGCTGCTGGCGGAGATCGGTGTCACGGACACCGAGCGCCTGCTGCGGCCCCTGCTCTCGGCCTCCCTGGAGAACGCCCTGTCCAACGGGGACGCTGCGCTGACCGGCCCGGTGGCCCGCGGGGACGTGGAGACGGTGCGTGGTCACCGCGAGACCCTGGAGCATCTGGTGGCCGAGGGCATGCCCGCGGACATCCTCCACGCCTGGGAGGCCATGGCCCGCGCGACCGCAGACCGCGCCGAGGACCGCGGCGCCCTGCGCCCGGATGCGGCGGGGCGGATCCGCGCCGCCCTGGACGGCGCGGAGGAGTCGGGCGAGACCGGCGGCGAGACAGGCAGCGAGACCGGCAGCGAGACCGGCGGCGAGACCGGCGGGCTCTGACCCCTCCACGCCCCCGCTTTCTGGTCCCCCGCTTTCTGGTCCCCCCGCTTACTGGTGAGGACTCACCCTCTCCCGCCCTGCTTTCGGGCCCCGAGGGGGTGAGTCCTCACCAGTTGGTGGAAGGGGAGGAGGAACTCATTCCGCCCTGGCCGGCGCCTCAGCCTCCCAGCCGCACGGCGTGCTCCAGCGCCGCCTCGGCCTGCCGCCCGTACCCGCCGCCGAACAGCACGGCGTGCACCAGCAGGGGCACCGCCTGATAGGCGAGCACCCTCTCCTGCCACCCGTCGGCGAGTGGGAAGGCCTCCTCGTACGCCTCCCACGCCCCGGGCCCGAAACCGCCGAACAGGTCCATCATGGCCAGGTCCACCTCGCGGTGTCCGCGATGCGCGCACGGGTCGATCAGCCAGCTGCGCCCGGCGGCGTCGATCAGCCGGTTCCCGGCCCACAGGTCACCGTGGACCAACGACGACGGCTCCGCCCCTCCCAGCACCGCCGCACCCGGGTGCGTGTTCGGGGAGTCGGGTCCGAAGCCGGCCGTCAGCTCCGCCAGCGCGGCCGCCAGTTCTCGGACGCGCTCGGGGGCGCTGCCTGCGTCCACGGCCTGCTCGGCCAGCGGCACGATGCGTCGGACCACCCAGGACTCCGCCCAGGTGTCGCACGGGGCCAGGTCGATCGGGGCGGCCCCGAGCCAGGCCCGCACCTGCCCGCGGTCGGATCCGGCGGGTCGGTGCGGGTGTCCGTCCACCGCGCCGAACCAGTCGGCACCTGCCTCCGGCGGCCGGGAGTCCCGGTGCAGGGCGGCCAGCTCCCGGCCGAACGCCTCCTCCGTCTGCGGGGTGGCCCGCCCGGTGTCCTCGATCCACTCGATCTCGAGCAGGTCGTCCTCGGCCCGCAGCACGGCCGGCACCCGTGCGCCGGCACCGGCCAGGGCGCGCAGGCCCCGGGCCTCGAAGGCGAGGAGCCCGGGGAGGGCGGCGGTCTTGCGGAAGGCGAGCGTGCCGTCGTCGTGGCGGACGCGGTGCGTGGAGCCGGTGCCCGCCATGCTCAGCGGTCCAGCAGGGAGGTGAAGCTGAAGAACATGAGCTGTGAGGACACCAGGAAGAACAGGGCGAAGAGGATGATGAACACCCGGACGCCGATCTGCACACCATGGCCGCGCATCCGCAGCTCCTGGCCGTCCTGGGGGGCGAGGAAGCGGGAGGGGTCCTGCGGGTCGTAGACGACGGTGACGAACATGCCGCCGCGGTCGGTGAGTCCGACGTCCGAATAGGTGGGGGAGGCGCGTACGGTGCGGCCGTCCAGGGTCATGAACTCGATGGTCTCCACGATGTAGGTCTGCCGGTTGTCCCCGGAGCCGCTCTGGCCCACGTAGGCGGTGATCACCTTGCCCTGCACGCGCTGCCCGACGCGGACGATGCGGTTCGCGTCCGCGCGGCGCCGGGCGACGGAGACCAGCCCCCATCCGGCGATGGCGATCATGAACAGCGGAACCGCCGCGAACATGAGCTGGAACGTGCTGAATCCTCCGGGCCCGAATCCGAGCAAGGTTCCCTCCTCTGCCTCCCGCGCCTTCCGGGAGTCCGTCTGTCCGGCGGCCTGTGGCCACCCCTGTCCGGGTGAGACGCTAGCGCATGGGCCCGGCCGGGGGAACGACCGCCGTGATGGAATGGTGTCCATGACCGAGGATGCCGCGCAGAAGAACGCCCCGCACACCGACGCCGTCGCCCCGCTCACCGATGCGGAGGAGCAGTGGGTCCAGGACCGCCTCGGCTTCGCCCGTCAGGAGGGCGTGGACCACCTCGAGCTGGACCAGGTCAGCGCCTACGCGGACCGGCAGCTCGCGGCCGTGCAGGCCGGGGAGCTGGAGCCGGAGGTCGCCTCCGTGATGCTGGACGTGGTGGCCGTGCTGCTCGGCGAGCACCTGGGCGCCGCGCACGGTCTGCAGTGGGTCACCGTGAGGGACGACGACGGCACGCACCTCGGCCTGCGGGATCCCTTCTCCTCTGCGGTGGTCTTCCCGCAGTCCACTGTGGGCACCCACTGGAACGAAGGCGCCACCGGGTGGGTCCCGCAGTTCGTCGAGTGGTTCGGCGGGCAGGTGCGTCAGGTGCGGGGGCAGGGCTGACGTGGGGGCGGTGTGCATTCTCACGGATGGCGGGGTCGTCGTCCTGCGCTGTGATCACGGTGGACCGGACGGGCCGCCGAGTCTGGTTCTTGAGGATCCGGGCCCGACGTTCGGCCTTGCCCTCAGCACACAGAGGTGCCCCGACCCCGTCCCGGGGGTGCGGGTGGAGGTGCTGCGGTCGGGCCTGTGCGGCGACCTGTGCTCCGTCGGTGCCGCGTTGGTGCCGGACGGCGGCGGTGAGGTGGTCTGGCTGTCCGCGCCGGAGCGTTCCGATGCCGGGCAGATCCTGGCCGCCGCCGTCGAGGTCCTGCGTGCTGCGGCACCGGCTGCGCAGGTCAGCGCACCGCCGGTGGCGGCACCGCGCGCACGGGTGGCACAGGTCGGCGCGTGGGACGCGGTGGTGGCCCCCAACGGTCTGGCCGGGGGCCTTCCGGACGGGGACCAGCCAGCGCCGGTGCAGCGCGCCCTCGGCGGGGCCTGGAACATCGTCGTGGACACTGCGCCGAACCGTCCCGTGGAGGCTCGGCTGTGGCTGGCCCATCGTGAGCAGGCCGCAGGGGACGAGGTGGTGCGCATGACGGCCACCTGGCACGGGCCGGGCGCGGACACGCCGTGGCATGTGGAGCTGCATGTCAGCCACCGGGTGGAGGAGGCGCAGACCGAGTTCCTTGTCATCGACGGCAGCACGTCTCAGGACTGGGTGATCGCGGACGCGGTCCACGTCCCGGGGACCCCGCTGACCTGGCGGGTGCATCCGGCACCGCGGCCGGACGAGGCCTCCCGGACCGGCGAGGCCCTCTACGCGCTGGTCACGGCGCTCGCCGAGGCACTGCCGGCGCAGGCGTGATGACGTCTCGCCGTCGGCGGAGGTCCTAGAGGTCTCCGGCCTTGATGGCCGCGACGACTCCCTCCACGCAGTCCTCGATCTGCTCGTACATGTCCACGAACACGTGCTTCGGGCGCTGCCAGGGGTCTGGGACCTCCAGGACGCCCTGGGTGTCCACGGAGGAGGCGAACTCGCCGAGCAGGTGCACCTTGTCCTCCGCGTCGCCGGGTCCGGCCAGGGCCAGGACGTCGTCATAGTTCGACTCGTCCATGACGAGGATCAGGTCCGCGTCGTCGATGTCCTCGCGAGTGAGCTGCGCGCCCACGGAGTCGAAGGTGTAGCCCCATTCCCGGCCGACCTCGAGGGTCAGCGGGTAGGGCTGCTCGCCCACGTGGTAGTCCGCTGTCCCTGCCGAGCGCACCGAGACCTGGGAGTCCAGGCCGGAGCGCTGTAGGGCGCGTTTCAGCACGGCCTCGGCGGCGGGGGAGCGGCAGATGTTGCCCAGGCAGACGGTGATGATGCGCATGCCTCGATCCTTCCATGCGTTCGCACAGCCGCGCCATGGGCGTCCGTGGGCGGGCGGAAGGCTGGAGTTCCGGGAATGGGACGTCGCACTTCCTGCGCCAGAGGGGCACGACGGTGACCGTTGAGCTCCATCGCGGAGACGTGGTGTGGGCGGATGTGAACCCGACCCTGGGGAGGGAACAGGCCGGCCGGCGGCCGGTGTTGGTCGTGGCGAGCGACCTCTTCCTGGCCAAAGCTGACACACCGGCCATCGTGCTTCCCTGCACCACCGCCGACCGGGGCTGGCCCAACCATGTCCGCCTGACGGGCCCCCACCTGGAGCTGCCTCGGCCGACCTTCGTCCTGACGGAGCAGCCTCGGATGATCACGAGGGACAGGCTGGGATCCCTGCTCGGGCGGGTCGACGTCACGACGATGCGCGAGGTGGACGTCTGGCTTCGAGACTTCTTGGCCCTGCCCTGATCTGCACCTCCCGCTCCACCGGTTCCGTTCGCCGCGAAGCCGATTGACCCGCATCACACCCCGCGGATAGAACGGTTCTCATGAGTGAACCGCGCACGTCCTTCCACCACCTGACCGACTTCATCGCGCTGCCGCGCACCTCCGGCCTGACCCTGAGCCCGGACGGCACCCGGCTGGTCACCACGCTGGCCACACCGAACGCCAAGGGCACCGGCTACGCCTCCGCCCTGTGGGAGGTGGACCCGTCGGGCGAGCGGCCGGCGCACCGCCTGACCCGCTCCGTGGAGGGCGAGGCCGGTGCCGAGTTCGCGGCGGACGGCACCCTGTACTTCACCTCCAGCCGCCCTGCCCCGGGAGAGGAGGAGAAGTCCTCTGCGCTCTGGGCGCTGCCGGCCCAGGGCGGCGAGGCCCGCGTGGTGCTGACCCGCCCCGGTGGCGTCTCCTCCGTCTCCTGCGCCTCCGCGGCGGACACCGTGGTGCTCGGCGCCCCGCGCCTGCGCGGCGCCGCCACCGAGGCCGAGCATGCCGAGCTGGCGAAGGCCCGCAAGGACGCCGGCGTGGACGCCATCCTCCACACCGGCTACCCGGTCCGCTACTGGGACCACGACCTCGGCCCGGCCACGCCCGAGCTGTTCGTGCTCGCCGACGGCCCGGACCCGGACGCCCCGGCCGACCAGGACGACGCCTCCGCCGATCACCCCCGCGCCGAGCAGATCGAGGACGCCGGCGGCATCCCGGAGGAGGGCGAACACCATCTGCGCCACCTCACCGGCTTCGACCGCTCCCACGGCTTCGGCGTCTCCGCCCAGGTGGCCCCGGACGGCTCGTTCGCGCTGGTCACGGCGTCCCGCGCCGGCGCGAAGGCGGACATGAGGGAGTGGATCGCCCGGGTGGACACCGCCACCGGCCAGGTCACCGCCCTCGTGGACGAGCCCGGCCAGGACGCCCACGCCGGGCCGATCAGCCATGACGGGACCCGCGCGGTGGTCGTCGTCGGCCCGCACACCACCCCCCAGTCCACCCAGGACCCGCACCTGTACCTGATGGACACCGCCACCGGGGAGCTCACCCCGCTGGCCCACGACTGGGACCGCTGGCCCCACGTGGTCGGCTGGCTGCCGGACGACTCCGCGGTCATCGCGGTGGCGGACCAGGACGGCCGCGCCCCCCTCTTCCGCATCGACGTCCCCTCCGGCGCCGCCACCCAGGTGACGCACCAGGACGAGGCGTGGTCCGACGTCGTCATCTCCCCGGACGGCACCACC
This sequence comes from Micrococcus lylae NBRC 15355, assembly GCF_001570885.1. Classification (GTDB taxonomy): domain Bacteria; phylum Actinomycetota; class Actinomycetes; order Actinomycetales; family Micrococcaceae; genus Micrococcus; species Micrococcus lylae. Next base: position 20,906 of record NZ_BCSN01000018.1, read on the forward strand.
CTGTACGGTGTGCGCTCCTCCTACCTGTTCCCACCGGAGGTGGCCCGCGTGGACCTCGCCACCGGCGAGGCCACGCGCCTGCAGAACCCGTCCGAGCGCCCGGCTGTGCCCGGCACGCTGGAGGACGTGGAGACCACCACGGAGGACGGCACCCGCGTCCGCGGCTGGCTCGCCCTGCCTGCCGGGAAGGCCCCCGAGGGCGGCCACCCGCTGCTGCTGTGGATCCACGGCGGCCCGGTGTCCTCCTGGAACGCCTGGTCCTGGCGCTGGAACCCGTGGCTCATGGTCGCCCAGGGCTACGCGGTGCTCCTGCCGGACCCGGCGCTGTCCACCGGCTACGGCCGCGACTTCGTGCAGCGCGGCTGGGGCCGCTGGGGCGCCGAGCCCTACACGGACCTGATGGCCATCACGGACGCCGTGGAGGCCCGGGCAGACATCGACGCCACCCGCACCGCCGCCATGGGCGGCTCCTTCGGCGGCTACATGGCCAACTGGGTGGCCGGCCACACGGACCGCTTCAAGGCGATCGTCACCCACGCCTCCCTCTGGGCGCTGGAGGGCTTCGGCCCGACGACGGACGCCTCCTTCTACTGGGACCGTGAGATGAGCCCGGAGATGATGGCCGCGAACTCCCCGCACCGGTTCGTGCAGGACATCGTCACCCCCATGCTCGTGATCCACGGGGACAAGGACTACCGCGTGCCGATCGGCGAGGGCCTGCGCCTCTGGTACGAGCTGCTCGCCACGTCCGGCCTGCCGGCGGGCGAGGACGGTTCCACCGAGCACCGGTTCCTGTACTTCCCGCAGGAGAACCACTGGATCCTCACCCCGCAGCACGCGAAGGTCTGGTACGAGGTGGTCCAGGCGTTCCTCGCCGAGAAGGTCCTCGGCGAGGAGGCCGCACCCCTGCCCAAGGAGCTCGGCCTGAACCCCTGACGGCCCTCCTGACGGCCCTGCCCGACGCCGGCCGCCCGCCTTCCCTACAGAAGGCGGGCGGCCGTCGTCGTGTCCGGGGAGGGGCACCGTCCAGGCCGCCGCCGAGCACGGCCGGCAAGGGCTCCAAGCGCGGCCTGACGGTGCGCTGACTGCGCGTCGGCCCGCGGCTCAGTCCTTGGACCAGATGCGCGTGTTGAGGCGGAAGTCCTCCACGAGGCCGAGGAACAGGACGAGGTCCTCGTAGATGTCCCGGCCCATGTCCTCGATGGTGCGCTCGTGCTGCCGGGCCAGGTCGAAGCCGAACCGGTTGGTGTCCAGTGCCGCACCGATGTTCATGCGCCCTCCCGTGAAGGACACGGCCATGTGCTCGGTGCCGAAGCGTTCGCGCAGCCGGTCGAGCGTGTCCATCAGCTCTGGGGTGATGAGGTAGCGCGCCTCGACCTGGTCCGAGGCCCACCCCTCGTACTGGCGCGTGATGCGCACGTCCTCCAGACGCAGCGGGGTGATTCCGCGCTCCCGGGCCGTGTCCTCGCTGAGTCCGCGGAACGCCTGGTGGTCCTTCCGGGGCAGCAGGTACACGGTGGAGGTGAAGTCCTTGTGGAAGTCCGCGGAGAAGAACACGAAGGACGGGCCCAGCATCGCGGTGTCCGTGGTGACCTGCTCCGCCCAGCCCTGGACGGAGGTGCGCAGGGACTTGGGCACCAGCGCGCTGAGGTCGCCCCCGCGCTCGAAGCGTGCCTCCAGTCTGGACAGTTCGTCCTGGCGGCGTCGCGAGTCCAGGGTGCCCCGGCGCTCCGAGTCCTGGAGGCGTTCCATGCGTCGGCGGTCCCGCGCCTCCTTCTCGGGGTCGGCCTCGGGGGCCGGCGGCCGCATCTGCTGCCACTTCAGGTCGGCCAGCACGAAGTCCGTCTCGCCCAGGGTCCCGGTGACGACGTCCTCCTGCAGGACGCTGGTGTCCATGATGAAGCCGGCCGAGCGCAGGCGGGGCTGCGGGACGCTGCCCTCCGGCTCGTACTCGGCGCGCAGGGCGGCGCCGTCGTGGGCGGCGTGGGGGAGGGTGAGCCCCGCCGCGATGGCCTCGAACACGGGGGCGGTCACGTCGGTGCTGACGGTGCGGGACGCGTTCGCCAGGCGGCGGACGACCACGAAGGCCGGGATCGCGAACACGACGGCGGCGCCCAGGGCGATGAGGACCTGGCCCAGCAGCAGTGCGAGGACGAAGACCGCGAGTCCTCCGGCGAGCATCACCTTGAAGTACCAGGGGACATCGGTGCGGGCCGTGTCGACCTGCTCGCCCACCTGCCGGGTCCGCTCGGCGTCGAGCCCGGACCAGACCTCCTCGAACGGGGGGACCTCGATGCCGCTCATGCCTGCCCCCCGGAGAGGAAGCCGTCGAGGTCCGTCTGGCCGCGCTTGACGGGATCGGTGAGCGTGAACAGCGTGTGCGGCTGGAAGCCGAGCAGGCCGGCGATGAGCACGGTGGGGAACTGCCCGCGGGCGGTGTTGTACTCCGTGGCGGCCGCGTTGTAGGCGCGCCGGGCGGCCTGCAGGCGCTCCTCGGTCTCGTTGACGGTGCGCTGGAGGATCTCCACGTTCGCCAGCGACCGCATCTCCGGGTAGGCCTCGAAGCTGGCCAGGCTGCCGGGGGAGCTGATGATGCGCCGCTGGACGTCGCCGAGGGTCTGGTCGAGCTCGGCCTTCTCCGGGACGCTCAGGTCGCGGATGCTGCGGCCGGTGCGCAGCGCCGTCGCGTCCAGGATGGTGCGGACCTCCTTGCCCACGGCGCCTTCGACCACCTTGGCCTGCTGGCTCACCTGGTCATAGCGGGTCTCCAGGGCGACGTCGATCCCGCTGAGGGCCTCGTTCGAGTCGTTGCGGCGGCGGACGAGCGCGTTGTAGACGGAGACGGCCCACACCGCGAGCACCACCACCACGGCGGCGACGACGAGTGTGACGATGAGCGGGGTGTTCACGGGTCCTCCTCGGGACGACGGCGCGTGGACGCGGGGACGGCGGCGCGTGGACGCGTCGGAGTCATTGCGCGGCGGGCGCGGGGGCGGGCCCGGGTGCGGGCGCGGGTGCCGGCCACCGTAGCACGTGGGGGACAGAAGGCATCGGGTCAGGGGCCGTGACCGCCCGGCGCGCCGCCCGCCGGCCGGCCCCGTGCCTCGTGGCGAGATCCTCATGACCGTCAACACCTAGAGAACCTCATGACCCCCAACACCTAGACTTGGACGGTGACCCCCTATGATCGCGTCCCCGACCAGCGTCCCGTTCCCGCCGGCACCGGCCTCACCCTCGAGGACGCCCTCCCGGCACCTGAGATGGCCGAGGCCGGAGGTGTGCCTGCGCGTCCTCGTCTGACCCGGACGGTCGCCGAGATGCGCTCTGCCCTCCGTGAGCTCGTCGCCGGCGCCGCGGACGACGATGCCTCCGACGCCGAGCCCGTCACCGTCGGCCTGGTCCCCACGATGGGAGCCCTCCATGGCGGCCACGCGGCCCTGGTGCGGCGGGCCCGCGCCGAGAACGACGTCGTGGCGGTCAGCATCTTCGTGAACCCGCTGCAGTTCGGCGATCCGGCCGACCTCGAGCACTATCCGCGCACCCTGGACGCCGACCTGGACCTGTTGGCGGCGGCGGGGGCCGACGTCGTGTTCGCCCCGGACGTGCAGCAGATGTATCCGGGCTACCCGGACGCGCCGATCGTCACCGTCTCGGCCGGCCGCATGGGGGAGGTCCTCGAGGGCGACTCCCGCCCGGGGCACTTCGACGGCGTGGCCACCGTCGTGGCGAAGCTGTGGAACATCGCCCGCCCGGCGGTGCCGGTCCTGCGCAGCTACTTCGGTCAGAAGGACGCGCAGCAGCTCACCGTCCTGCGCCGCCTCGCCACGGATCTGGACATCGACGTCGACGTCCGTGCCGTGCCCATCGTGCGTTCCCCCGAGGGCCTTGCCCTGTCCAGCCGCAACACCCGCCTGGACGCCGCGGGCCTGGAGCACGCGCTCGTCCTCAGCCGTGCCCTGCGCGGCCTGGCCGACGCCGCGGTGGCCGGCGAGCCCGTCGACGTCCAAGCCGCTCGCCGGATGGTCGAGGACGAACCGGGCGTCGAGTTGGACCACCTCGTGGTGGTGGACCGGGACACCTTCGCCGAGCTTGGCCCGGAGCTGCTGTGTCAGCCGTTGCGCCGGGACGCCCTCGCCCTCGTGGCAGCGCACGTGCCGCCGGTGCGGCTGATCGACAACATGGTGCTGCCGGCGGCGCAGGACTGAGGCGTCGGCACCTGGTGGCAGGCCGGCCCCGGCTGGGATTCTGACGGTCCACGCCGCCAGGGTGGAGGTTCGTCCAGCGTCCGCACGCACGTCTCCGGAAGGATGAAGATGCCGTCCCCAGCTCACCGCGGCCTGCCGGGCGCGGACCCGGCGGACGCGGTCTCGACGCCCGTCCCGCGCTCCTGCGACGACCTCGCCGCACTCTTCCACGTCCACCCGCGGCAGGCGGCGCCGGCCCTGCTCGGCTGCCTGCTCACGGCCGTCACCGCCGACGGGGCGGTCACCGTCCGCCTCACCGAGCTCGAGGCCTACGGCGACCGGGGCGAGGACCCGGGCGCCCACTCCTACCGTGGCCGCACCGAGCGCAACGCGGCGCTGTTCGGGCCGCCGCAGCGGACGTACGTGTACCTGAATTATGGGATCCACCGTTGTCTCAACCTCGTCGTCCACGAGCCCGACGCGGCCGGCGGCCTCCTCGTCCGCGCCGCTGAGGTCGTCGCCGGTCATGACCTCGCCGTCCTCCGCCGGGGCCGGGACACCGGCGCCCGACTGCTCTCCGGCCCCGGCAACCTCGGCCAGGGCCTCGGCATCACCCTGGAGATGGGGCACCTGCCGATCACACTCGCCGATGCTCCTGCGCCCGGGGGAGCACCCGGGCTTGCTGTTCCCCGCATCCCGCGTCCCGACGACGGCCTCGCACCCGCCGTGTTCGTCCTCGCTCCGCCGCCGGCCGGCTCGGCCCCACCGCACGTGTCGACCGGGCCCCGGGTGGGCGTCTCCGGCGAGGGAGGATCGGCGCGGTTCCCGTGGCGGCACTGGATCACCGGCGACGCCTCGGTGAGCCGCTTCCGTGCGGGCCGGAACGTGCCGGCCTGAGGGCGGCCGCCTGCCGCGGGCCGCGATGTCCAAGGCCCCGGAGGCTTCGTTCCGAAACGGAGCGTGCCGCGCAGGCTCCGGATCGGATCGAGCGCTTGGGAGGGGAAGGGCGCTTGGCCCCCGGGGGCTTCGTTCCGAAATGGAGCGTGCCGCGCAGGCTCCGGATCGAATCGAGCGCTGGGGAGGGGAAGGGCGCTTGGCCCCGGGGGCTTCGTTCCGAAAGGGAGCACGCCGGGCAGGCTCTGGATCAGATCGAGGCGCGGGCAGGCGCGGGCAGTGGCAGATCGAGGCGCGGGCAGGCGCGGGTAGTGGCAGATCGAGGCGCGGGCAGGCGCAGATCCGAGTGCAGATCAAGAGCCGCGCAGGAAGCCGCGGCGGACGCGCGTCGCTCCTGCGCCCTTGCCAGTGTGGGGGCGGGCGTGTCTACGGTGCAGGCATGAGCATGAATCAGAGTCCCCAGGGCGAGACGAAGCAGTCCGTGACCCGCACGATCGACGCTCCGGCCAAGGACATCTTCGAGGTGCTGACCTTGCCGGAGAAGCACAAGCTCTTCGACTCCAGCGGCTTCGTCGTGGACGACGAGAAGACGCAGCGCATCCAGAAGGTCGGCGACGTGTTCACCATGAACATGCAGGGCGAGCACATGGGCGGCGAGTACCGGACCGACAACCACGTGGTCGCCTACGACGAGAACAAGATGGTCGGCTGGGCCACCGCACCCGCCGGCACCGAGCCGCCGGGATGGGAGTGGATCTGGACCCTCGAGGCCACCGGCCAGGATTCCACGGAGGTGACCCTGACCTACGACTGGTCCAAGGTCACCGACCCGGACCTCCTTGCGAAGAACCTGTTCCCGCTGATCAGCCAGGAGCAGATGGAGGAGTCCGTCTCCAAGCTCGCGGCCGCGGTCTCCTGACCTGAGCGAGGCATGGTCGGCGGGGCAGTGACGGCCCGCCGGAGGAGTTCCGCACCCAGCAAAGTCCTCTGAGCCGACCCGACGACGGCGGCGCACCCGGGCACTGCATGCAGTGCTCCCCGGGTGCGCCGCCGTCGTCGTCCCTGCGCAGGTGTGACCTGACCCACTAGGCTTCGGGGGAGCATGCCTGCCCGCCGTCCACAGCATCCGAAGGAGCACCACCTGTGACCGCACCTGCCGAGAACGCCGTCCCGAGCCCCACCGAGGACCTCTACCGCCACGTCAACGGCGAGTGGCTGGCCTCCCATGAGATCCCCTCCGACCAGGGCGCCTACGGCGCGTTCCTCGAGCTGCGGGACAACGCCGAGCTCGCGGTCCGGCACCTGTGCGAGGACGCTGTGCGCGCCGTCGGCACCGGCCATGATGCCGCCCGCGCCCGTGTGGAGGCCTCTGCGGACATCGCCTCCCCGGACACCGTGTTGGACGCCGCCTCCGCGGACGCCCCGGAGCAGACCTCTTCCGCCGAGGACGCCGCCGCCTCGGACGCCTCTTCCGATGACACCTCCGCCGACCGGACCGCGCTGCGCCGCCGCATCGCCGCCCTCTACACCTCGTTCATGGACGAGGAGGTCGTGGAGGCCCGCGGCGTGGCCCCGATCGCCGGAGACCTCGCCGCCATCGAGACCGTGGAGACCCCGGAGCAGCTGCTCACCCTCTCCGGCGCCCTGCAGCGGCACGGCGTCTCCGGCCTGATCAACACCGGCGCCATGAACGACGCCGGCGACCCCGAGCGCATGCTCCTCCACCTGCTCCAGGGCGGCCTCGGCCTGCCGGACGAGTCCTACTACCGCGAGGACTCCTACGCGGAGATCGTCTCCGAGTACCGCGCCCACCTGGGCCGCATGCTCGCCCTGGCAGGCATCGGTGCGGACGAGGCGGAGGCCTCCGAGATCGCCGGCCGCGTCGTGGACCTGGAGACGAAGATCGCCTCGCACCATTGGGACGTGGTGCGCTCCCGCGACGCCGTGGCCCGCTACAACCTGCTCACCCGCGCTCAGCTGGACGAGACGTTCCCGCTGGCGCAGGCCTGGCTGGAGGGCATCGGTGCCGCCGGCACCCGCTCGGACGAGGTCGTGGTGTGGCAGCCGGACTTCCTCGCCGGCGTCCAGTCGCTGCTCGCCGGCGAGGACGCCGTGGACCTGCAGACCTGGAAGCACTGGCTTGAGGTGCAGGTCCTTCGTTCCTTCGCCGCGTACCTGCCTGAGGCGTTCGTGCAGGAGAACTTCTCGTTCTACGGCCGCCGCCTGGCCGGCACCGAGGAGGTCCGCCCGCGCTGGAAGCGCGCCGTGGCGTTCGTGAACTCCGCCGCCGGCGAGGACGTGGCACAGCTGTACGTGGCCAAGCACTACCCGGCCGGCCATCAGGACCAGATGGACAGGCTGGTCGGCCTCCTCAACGAGGCCTACCGGCGCTCCATCTCCCGCCTGGACTGGATGGGGGAGGACACACGCCAGCGTGCGTTGGAGAAGCTGTCCATGTTCCGCCCGATGGTCGGATTCCCGTCCAAGTGGATCGACTACTCCACTCTGGAGGTGGACGCGGACGACCTGCTCGGCAACGCCCGCCGCGCGGATGAGTTCGCCTGGGACTGGGACCTGGCGAAGATCGAGAAGGGCCCGGATCCGGAGGAGTGGCACATGACTCCCCAGACCGTGAACGCCTACTACTCGCCGCTGGAGAACGCGATCGTGTTCCCGGCGGCCATCCTGCAGCCCCCGTTCTTCGACCCGGAGCGCTCCATGGCCGCGAACCTGGGAGGCATCGGCGCGGTGATCGGCCACGAGATCGGCCACGGCTTCGACGACCAGGGCTCCCGCTACGACGGCACCGGCACCCTGAAGAACTGGTGGACGGACGAGGACCGGGAGGCGTTCTCGGACCGCACCGCCAAGCTGGTCGCCCAGTACAGCGCCCTGTCCCCGGCGGAGGCCCCGGACCACCACGTCAACGGCGAGTTCACTCTGGGTGAGAACATCGGCGATCTCGGCGGCTTGGGCATCGCGCACCAGGCGTTGGAGATCTGGCGTGAGGAGCAGTCTGAGTCCGCGGACGAGGACACTGCGGCGCAGGACCGTGAGTTCTTCTCCTCCTGGGCCTCGGTGTGGCGTCAGCTGACGCGTCCGGAGACGATGGTCACGCGCATCGCCTCGGATCCGCATTCACCGAACGAGTTCCGCTGCAACCAGGTGGTGAAGAACCTGGACGCCTTCCACGCCGCCTACGGCACCACCGAGCAGGACCCGATGTGGCTGGCTCCGGAGGAGCGCGTCTCCATCTGGTGACCCGACCCCGCAGGGGAACAACGACGACGGCCGCTCACCTGCCGACTGCATGTGCAGTCGGACGGTGGGCGGCCGTCGTCGTGGGTTCGGGGTCTCGGAGGCCTCGGCGCACCGCGGCACCCGGGGTGCGCGGCGGGGAGGGGCGCCTGCGGCGCCGGAGGCCTCACTCGGCGCGGCGGGCGCGCTCCTCGGTGAAGCGGTGCAGCAGGGTGCCGAGCTGCCGGACGTCCTCCAGGTCCCAGCCGGCGAGGTCGCGGCGCATGCCGCCGCCGACCGGTCCGGTGCGGACCTCGTGGAGGCGGCGCAGGCCCTCTTCGGTGGGGCGCAGGACGGCCGCACGGCGGTCCTTCGGATCGGCCTCCCGGGTGATGAGCTCCAGGGATTCGAGCTCCTTGACGAAGCGGGAGATCTGCGCACGGTCGGCGAGCATCGTCTCGGCCAGGGCGGACGGGGACAGCGGGGCGGCGTTGACGATCGTCAGGAACGCCTTCATCGCACCGGAGGACATGCCGGGGCTGAGCTGCTCGGCGTGCCGGGCCACGAGCTGGCGGTACTGGCGGACGAGCGTGACGAAGGAGCCCTCGAGGTCGCGGATGGCGGCCTCGAACTCCTCCGGGTGCTCGGCGGCGGCGCCCAGGGGGAGCGGGGTGCTGCTCATCGGTCGCCTCCGGTCCGGCGGGTCGCCTCGGTTCCGGTACCCCGGGGGGCGTCCGGTTGCACGCCGGTGTCCCCCCAGGCTGTGTCCGTGCCGCGGGAGACGCCCGGCTGTCCGCCGGCGTCCGGGCGCTCGTCACGGATCTGCGGCAGGGAGCCGGTGTGCGGGCCCACCGCGGCGGCCGCCGCCTCCTGCTGGGCGCTGCGGCGGGCACGCTGGGCGGCACGCTGCTCCTGGGCGTTGCGACGGCCCAGCGGGATGTTCGGAAGCAGCAGCACCGCCACGATGCCCAGCACGGCCAGCGGCACGGTCCAGAGGAAGGCGTTCGAGATGGCCTGGGCGTAGGTCTCCTCGAAGATCACGCGCAGCTCGTGCGGCATGGAGGCCACGGCGGGCAGGCGGCCGGCCTGCATGTCCGTGGCCCACTTGGCCCCTTCGGGACCCATGCCCGCGAGGGCGGCCTGGACCTCGGCGGCGCGGGACTGGATGCCGTCCGTCACCGTGGTGGCTACGGCGGCGCCCATCGCGGCCACGCCGGCCGAGCCGCCGAGGGTACGGAAGAAGGTCACGCCCGAGGTGGCCACGCCCATGGCGTGCGGATCCGTGGTGTTCTGCACCACCAGTACGAGGTTCTGCATGGTGATGCCCATGCCCAGGCCCACCAGTGCCATGTAGACGCAGACCAGGGCGAAGTTCGTGTCGTAGCGCAGGGTGCCCAGCAGTGCCAGGCCGATGGTCAGGAACACGGAGCCCGCCACCAGGAACGGCTTCCAGTTGCCGTGCTTGGTGATGTGCCGGCCCGCCAGAGTGGAGGAGATCAGGAACGCGGCCATCAGTGGCAGGGTCATGAATCCGGCCTGGGACGGGGTGGCACCGCGGGCGAGCTGCATGTACTGGGCCAGGTAGACGCCGGAGCCGAACATGGCCAGGCCCACCGACAGCGAGGCCACCACGGCCAGGGTGAATGTGCGGTTCCGGAACAGGCGCAACGGGATCAGCGGCTCGGAGACGCTGCGCTCGACCACCACGAACAGCGCGGCGGCCAGCAGGGATCCGCCGACCATCCAGGCGCTGGTGGGCGAGACCCACTCGAAGTCCTGGCCGGCACGGGTGACCCAGAGCAGCAGGAGGGTGGTGGCGGCGGCCATCAGGGCGATGCCGAGGATGTCGATGTTGGCCTTCCGGGGGGAGAGGCGCTCGAGCTTGAGGTTCTTCTCCACCATCACCAGGGCGGCGAGGGCGAACGGCACGGAGACGAAGAAGTTCCACCTCCATCCCAGGGTGTCCGTGATCAGGCCGCCGAGCAGCGGGCCGCCCACGGTGGCGACGGCCATGACGGCACCGAACAGCCCCATGTAGCGTCCGCGCTCACGGGGGCTGATGATGTCCGCCATGATCACCTGGGACAGGGCGATGAGACCGCCGCCGCCCAGGCCCTGCAGGACGCGGCAGGAGATCATCCACGCCGGGTCCTGCGCGAAGCCGGCCGCGGCGGTGGCCGCGACGAACACGACGATGGCGATCTGGAACAGCAGCTTGCGGGAGAACAGGTCCGCCAACTTTCCCCAGATCGGGGTGGCGATCGCGGTGGCGAGCATCATCGCGGTGACCACCCACGTGTAGGTGGCCTGGTCTCCGCCGAGGTCATGGACGATCACCGGCAGGGACGTGGAGACCACCGTGTTGGCGATCATCGACACGAACATGCCCAGGAGCAGGCCGGTCAGGGCCTGCAGGATCTTGCGGTGCCGTTCCTGCGGGTCGGCGGCGACGATCGAGACGGACGAGGTCTCGGGGTTCGTGGTGGACATGCGGTCCTTCCGGGGAAGGGAGGCGACGTCGTGGCGGCGGCGGGCGGCAGCGGCACCCCTGGGAAGGTGCTTCAGGCTGCGGCGGGCCGGTGCGTGCGGCGGGGCACTCCGGTCAGGTCATTGCGTGATGTCAACGGTTGATTTTAGTCAATGATTGACGAACGTCAATGGTCTGTGCCTGCGGTCTGCCCCACCTCGCAGTGCGGCATCGGCGCCGGTCCCGGGGATACTGGTGGGCATGACCGATTCTGCTCGCTTCCTCACGATGATCGACCTGCCCGAGTCCGGACTGGCCCTGCTCCGCGAGGCCGGTGAGGTCACGCACGGCAAGGACGTCGGCGGGAACGCCGCCCTGCCCGAGCTGGCCGCCTCCGGCGACTACGACGTGATCGTCTGCGCGCTGGACCAGACGTTCGACGCCGTCACGCTCGAGAGGGCACAGCTGAAGGGCATCGCCAACTACGCGGTGGGCTACAACAACATCGATGTGGACGCGGCCACCGCCGCCGGCATCCGCGTGGGCAATACCCCGGACGTGCTCACGGCGGCCACCGCGGACATCGCGCTGCTGCTGATCCTCGGCGTCACCCGCCGCGCCTACGAGGGGGAGCGGATGATGCGCGCCGGGCAGTTCACCGGCTGGGCGCCGGACCTGCTGGTGGGCAAGGACGTCGCCGGCGCCACCCTGGGCCTGGCCGGATTCGGCCGCATCGGCAGGGCGGTGGCCGAGCGCGCCCTCGCCTTCGGCATGCAGGTCGTCTTCGCCCCGCGCCCGCCGGCCCACCGTGAGGTGTCCGCCGCGGAGCTCGGTGACCTGGCCGGCCGTGTGGAGCAGGTCCGTTGGGAGGAGATGGTGGAGCGCGCGGACATCCTCTCCCTGCACGTGCCGCTCACCGAGGACACCCGCCACCTCGTGGACGCGGACGTCCTCGCACGCATGAAGCGCGGCTCGGTGCTCATCAACACCGCCCGCGGCCCGGTGGTGGACGAGTCGGCCCTGGTGGAGGCGCTGCGCTCCGGGCATCTGTTCGGTGCCGGCCTGGACGTGTTCGAGGACGAGCCGGCCATGGCCGCCGGCCTCGCCGAGCTGGACAACGTCATGGTCCTGCCGCACCTGGGCTCGGCCACGCGCAACACGCGGGACGAGATGGCCGTCCTCACTGCCCGGAACGCGATCGCCATGGCGACCGGCGGGGACATCCCGGCCTGCGTGAACCCCGCGTGATGCTCCTGACCCGTGCCCGCCGCCTGGTCCGCGCGCTGCGCACAGCCCGCCGTACCCGTGACGTGGTGACGGCCGCGGACGGCGCCGCCCTGGCCATGACGACCTGCGGCGACGAGACGGCCCCGGGGGAGCGCCGCGTGGTCGTGGTGGTGGGCGCGCATCTCAGCGCCTGGTACTACCGTCCCTTCGCCCATGTGCTGCGGGCCCGCCTGCGGGAGATCTCCGGGCAGGACTGGGCCGTGGACGTCTACGACCGCCGCGGCCGCGGCGACTCGGCCCCGCAGCCGGAGGACTACTCCATGGACACCGAGGTGGCGGACCTCGCCGCCGTCCTGGAGCACACCGGCGCCCGCCAGCTGATCGGCCACTCGCTCGGCGGCTCCGTGGTGCTCAACGCGCTGCAGCAGGCCGGGGGGCTGTTCCCTGCCGAACTGGTCCCGGACCGCACCGCTCTGTACGACCCCTGCGTGAACCTGGACGGCCCCCGGACCGCCCGCTGGCTGTCCCGCCTGGAACAGGCCGTGGAGGACGGGAAGACCGCCCGCGGCCTGGCGATCCTCCAGCGTGGCCTTCAATCCTCCGCCGTGCTGTCCCAGGTGCCGGAGTGGTTCCTCACCTTCACCTTCGCCGGCCTCGTGGCCACCCCGCTGGGGAAGATGGCCCGCCGCATGCTGCCGACCCTGTCCCGTGAGCTCATCGCGGCGATGCACGAGGACGACCGCCCCGAGGACTTCGCCGCCATCACCGCCCCGGTGCACCTGATGTGCGGCGACCTGTCCCCGCAGTACTTCCAGGAGGTCGTCCGCCGGTTGCACGCAGCCATGCCGACCACCACCTTCGAACGCTCCCCGCGCTGCATGCACGGCGCCATCCCGTTCGCCGTGGAGGCCGTGCTCTCCGATCTCGCCGAGCACTTCACTGCCGGCCCGTCGGTCAGCGCAGGGCGGACGCCAGCGTCCGCAGCATGAACGGCTCAGGCGTGATGGGCCCGTCATGCAGGCGGGCCGGCATCACGCGCCAGGCCATGGCCGCCGTGCGCTGCGGCGCCCCGGCCCGGTGGGCGGCCTGCGTCAGCACGCGCGCGGTGTCCGCGAAGAACCCGGGGGAGCGGCCTCCCGTCACCAGGGTCACCCGAGTGTCCGCGAGGTTCCGCGCCAGTGCCTGCGCGTCCACGGGCTCGGCCACGGCCGCCCGCATCTCCGCCGACGACGCCGGCAGCAGCCGCAGCATCCCCTTCCCGGGCCGGGTGAAGGACGCCGCGCCGATCATTCCGCGCAGCACCGTCACCGGCAGCCGGGACAGCGGCCCGGCCGTGCCCAGGTCCCGCACCAGATGCGCCCATGCGGTGCCCCAGCGGGCGTCCGCCACGGCCTCGGCCATCCCGGGGCGCCACAGCCCGGCCAGCATCCCGTCCAGGTTCAGCGCCGCATCCCAGGTGACCACGGACCACGGCCGGCCCCCGGCCGCGGCGTGCTCCGCGGCGGCGAGCAGCGCCACCGACCCGCCGAACGAGTGCCCCAGCACCGACCGCGCCCCGGTCAGCGCCATGACCGCGCGCAGGTCGGCCACCTCGGCGGCCAGCAGGTCCTGCTCCGGCTGCGGCGAGGACCCGGACCGGCCCCGCCGCGCGTAGGTGGCCACCGGGGCCCGCAGGCGCTTCGCCAGCGCCCGTGCCGTGGCCGCGTAGGCCGCGTCCGTCACCAGCGTCCCGTGCACCATCACGACGACGGCACTCGCCTCGGCGCCGCCTGTCGCCGCACCCGCGACTGTCGGCGCGGCGCTGGCTCCCGCGGGCGACCTGCCCGCCCCGCCGCCCGCCCCGGTGGGCCGGGAGGCGGGGGAGGCGGCCGTCGTCGCGCCCTCGGCCCACCCCGGCGGCAGGTGGGTGCGCAGACGCAGGCGCGTGCCGCCGTCGAGGGTCACGAGGCGCTCCAGCGTGCGACGGGGAGAACGGCGTGCGGGCATGCCTGCACGCTACCGTCGCCCGGAGCCCGTCCCACGTGGCGGGCCCCACTGGCCGGGGTCGTGGAACCGCCTGGCCACGCCTCTAGACTGGGGAATTGTGACCACGCAGAACACCCCCGCTCAGACCGCAGTCGACCACCACGACCAGCAGGCCGTGCGCGCCGCCAAGCGCAACGCCCTGCTCGCCGAGGGCACAGAGGCGTTCCCGGTCGAGGTGAAGCGCACCCACTCGCTCGCCGCGGTCCGCGAGGAGTTCGACGGCAAGCACGAGCCGGGCTGGGAGGACGGCCCGGAGGTGTCGGTCGCCGGCCGCATCGTGTTCCAGCGCAACACCGGAAAGCTGTGCTTCGCCACCCTCCAGGAGGGCGGCCCCGATGGCGTCGGCGTGCGCCTGCAGGTCATGCTGTCCCTGGCCAACGTGGGCGAGGAGTCCCTGGCCGGGTGGAAGAAGGCCGTTGACCTCGGCGACCACGTGTCCGTGACCGGCAAGGTCATCGTCTCCCGCCGCGGCGAGCTGTCCATCATGGCCGACTCCTGGCAGATGGCCTCCAAGGCGCTGCGCCCGCTGCCGGTGCTGCATGCGGAGCTCAACGAGGAGACCCGCGTCCGCCAGCGCTACGCGGACCTGATCGTGCGCGACGCCGCCCGTGAGATGGTCTACACCCGCGCCAAGGTGGTCTCCGCGATCCGGCGCACCCTGGAAGGCCACGACTACGTGGAGGTCGAGACCCCGATCCTGCAGCTCGTCCACGGCGGCGCCCAGGCCCGCCCGTTCCAGACGCACCTCAACGCGTTCGACCAGGACATGACGCTGCGCATCGCGACCGAGCTCTACCTCAAGCGCGCCGTGGTGGGCGGGATCGACCGCGTCTACGAGATCGGCCGTGTCTTCCGCAACGAGGGCGTGGACTCCACCCACTCGCCCGAGTTCACCACCCTCGAGTGCTACGAGGCCTGGGCGGACATGCACGTCATGGCCGACCGCATGAAGCAGATGATCCTCGCCGCCGCGGAAGCCGTGGGCGCCGGCCGGCAGATCCAGACCGAGAAGGGCACCATCGACCTCGACGGCGAGTGGGCATGGGTGGCCGTCTACCCCGGCCTGTCCGAGGCCGTGGGCCAGGAGATCACCCCTGAGACCGACGTGGCGGTGCTGCGGGAGATCGCCGAACGGCACGAGGTGCCGGTGGACCCGCAGTGGGGCGCCGAGAAGCTGGTCATCGAGCTGTTCGGCGAGATCGTTGAGCCGACGCTGATCAACCCGACCTTCGTGTACAACTACCCGCCGGCCGCCCAGCCGTTGGCCCGGCCGCACCGGGAGGAGCCGGGCGTCATCGAGGCCTGGGACCTGGTCATCGGCGGCACGGAGCGCGGCACCGCGTTCTCCGAGCTGATCGACCCGGTCATCCAGCGCGAGCGCCTGACCGCCCAGTCCCGCGCCGCCGCCGCCGGCGACGACGAGGCCATGCAGCTCGACGAGGACTTCCTCCGTGCGCTCGAGTACGGCGCCCCGCCGATGGGCGGCCTCGGCCTCGGCATCGACCGCCTGGTCATGCTGTTCACCGGCGTGGGGATCCGCGAGACCATCCTCTTCCCGTTGCTGAAGCCGGAGGCCTGATCGGCCATGGCGACGTTCTGGGACTACTTCTCGGTGCTGGCCCCATCCGTGGGCCTGGCGCTGCTGTTCTGGCTCATCATGCGCTCCCTGCTCCGCGCGGACACCGGTGAGCGTGAGGCGGAGGGCCGGAGGCGCTCGGGCGTGGACGCGCGCGCGGCGGCCGAGGAGGCCGAAGCCCGGGAATGGGCGCGCCGGCGGCGCGCGGATGAGGCGCCCGCCGAGGGGCGTGTGGAGGCCGACGCCGCGGAGGTCGGCGAGGGTCGCCTGGAGACCGACGCCGAGGCGCCCGCCGAGGGGGCCGGCGAGGGGCGCGCCCCGGAGGAGGGTGCGCCGCGCGCCTGAGGGCGCGGTGCCAGCCAATGGACGCTACTGCGACCAGCACAACGGGTGCGCCGCGCGCCTGAGGGCGCGGTTCCGTCCGGCGGACACCCTTTCCTGCAGCGAGTATCCGCTGCAGGGGAATGACCCTGCGGAGGCAGGTTTCCCCGTACCTGGGATTCTGCTGACAGACGACGCCTGCAGGAGAAATGTTCATCCGCAGGAAAGGCATAGATCGGCTACCGTGGAAGCGGACACAGAGAGCCAGGTGGCCGGAGAACCTTCCAGCGCAGCCTTTTCCCTTGGGTGAATCGGCTTGCCAGGGTGAAATCCCGGTCGCTGCAGACGAATGAGGGAGATGGGCAAGCACATGGCACAGAAGGTCGAAGTCGTCTTGGTGGACGATCTGGACGGCTCGGAGGCCGCCGAGACCGTGAAGTTCGCGCTCGACGGGCGCCACTACGAGGTGGACCTGTCCGAGGACAACGCCCGCGAGCTGCGCAACTTCCTCAAGCCCTACATGAAGAAGGGCCGCGCCGTGGCGCCGCCGTCCCCGAAGGCCGAGGCCGCGGAGATCCGCAAGTGGGCCGCGGACAACGGCTATGAGGTCTCCTCCCGCGGCCGCCTGCACCGCGACGTCGTGGAGGCCTACCGCAACGCCAAGCGCAGGTGACCTGCGGAGCCCGGCTCCAGGAGCCGGGGCCCCGTGGATCGGCCCCGACGGGGTCCGTGACGACGGGCGGCTGATCGCTTCACCCTGTGGCGAACAGCCGCCCGTCGCCCTGTCTGCGTGCGTAGGCTCGGGACCAATCGAAAGCCAAGGCAAGAGCCAAGGAGTGTGTCCATGTTCGAAAGGTTCACCGACCGCGCGCGGCGGGTGGTGGTGCTCGCGCAGGAAGAGGCGCGGATGCTCAACCACAGCTACATCGGGACCGAGCACATCCTGCTCGGCCTGATCCACGAGGGTGAGGGCGTCGCAGCCAAGGCCCTGGAGTCGATGGACATCTCCCTCGGCGCGGTCCGCGAGAAGGTGCAGGAGGACATCGGTCAGGGGCAGCAGAACCCGCCCGGCCACATCCCCTTCACGCCGCGTGCCAAGAAGGTGCTCGAGCTGTCCCTGCGCGAGGCGCTGCAGCTCGGCCACAACTACATCGGGACCGAGCACATCCTGCTCGGCCTGATCCGCGAGGGCGAGGGCGTCGCTGCCCAGGTGCTCGTGAAGCTCGGCGCGGACCTGAACCGCGTCCGTCAGACCGTCATCCAGCTGCTTTCCGGCTACCAGGGCTCCGGCCAGGGTGGCAAGGAGACCGCCGGCGTCGCCCCGG
Organism: Micrococcus lylae NBRC 15355; assembly: GCF_001570885.1. Classification (GTDB taxonomy): domain Bacteria; phylum Actinomycetota; class Actinomycetes; order Actinomycetales; family Micrococcaceae; genus Micrococcus; species Micrococcus lylae. The sequence goes on from NZ_BCSN01000018.1 coordinate 38,162, forward strand.
GCGGGCAGTCCGAGGGGCAGAACGCGGGCTCCGTGGTGCTGGACCAGTTCGGCCGCAACCTCACCGCCGCCGCCCACGACGGCAAGCTGGACCCGGTCATCGGCCGTGCCGAGGAGATGGAGCGCGTCATGCAGGTGCTCTCGCGCCGCTCCAAGAACAACCCGGTCCTCATCGGTGAGCCCGGCGTCGGCAAGACCGCGGTGGTGGAGGGTCTGGCCCAGGCCATCGACCGTGGCGACGTGCCGGAGACGCTGAAGGACAAGCAGCTGTACTCGCTGGACCTCGGCTCGCTCGTGGCCGGCTCGCGCTACCGCGGCGACTTCGAGGAACGCCTGAAGAAGGTCCTCAAGGAGATCCGCACGCGCGGGGACATCATCCTGTTCATCGACGAGATCCATACCCTCGTCGGCGCCGGTGCCGCCGAGGGCGCGATCGACGCCGCCAGCATCCTCAAGCCGATGCTGGCCCGCGGCGAGCTGCAGACCATCGGCGCCACCACACTGGACGAGTACCGCAAGCACATCGAGAAGGACGCCGCGCTCGAGCGTCGCTTCCAGCCGATCCAGGTCAACGAGCCGTCCGTCGAGGACGCCACCAAGATCCTCCGCGGCCTGCGCGACCGCTACGAGGCGCACCACAAGGTGTCCATCACGGACGACGCCCTCAAGGCCGCCGCCTCGATGTCCGCCCGCTACATCTCGGACCGCTTCCTGCCGGACAAGGCCATCGACCTGATCGACGAGGCCGGCGCCCGCCTGCGCATCCGCCGCATGACCGTGCCGCCGGAGATCAAGGCCTACGAGGGCCGCATCGCCGAGGTGCGCTCCGAGAAGGAGGCCGCGATCGACGGCCAGGACTTCGAGGGTGCCGCGCGCCTGCGCGACCAGGAGCAGCAGCTCGTGGACGAGCAGAAGCAGAAGGAACAGGCCTGGCGGACCGGTCAGGCCTCCGACGTCGCCACCGTGGACGAGGACCTCATCGCCGAGGTGCTGTCCAAGTCCACCGGCATCCCGGTCTTCAAGCTGACCGAGGAGGAGACCGACCGCCTCAAGAACATGGAGGCCGAGCTCCACCGCCGCGTCATCGGCCAGGACGAGGCCATCAAGTCCCTGTCCCGCGCCATCCGCCGCACCCGTGCCGGCCTGAAGGACCCGAACCGCCCGTCCGGCTCGTTCATCTTCGCCGGCCCCACCGGCGTCGGAAAGACCGAGCTGGCCAAGTCCCTCGCCGAGTTCCTCTTCGGCGAGGAGGACGCCCTGATCACCCTGGACATGTCCGAGTTCCAGGAGAAGCACACGGTGTCCCGCCTGTTCGGCGCGCCTCCCGGCTACGTCGGGTACGAGGAGGGCGGCCAGCTCACCGAGAAGGTCCGCCGCCGTCCGTTCTCCGTGGTGCTGTTCGACGAGGTGGAGAAGGCCCATGCGGACCTGTTCAACTCGCTGCTGCAGATCCTCGAGGACGGTCGCCTGACCGACTCGCAGGGCCGTGTGGTGGACTTCAAGAACACCGTGATCATCATGACCACGAACCTCGGAACCCGGGACATCTCCAAGGGCGTCATGACCGGCTTCCAGTCCGCCACGGACACGGCCACCGGCTATGAGCGCATGAAGGGCAAGGTGCGGGAGGAGCTGCGCCAGCACTTCCGCCCGGAGTTCCTGAACCGCGTGGACGACGTGATCGTCTTCCCGCAGCTGCAGAAGTCCGAGATCGTGGAGATCGTGGACCTGTTCATCGCCCGCCTCGGCAAGCGCCTGGCGGAGCAGGACCTGTCCATCGAGCTCACCCAGGACGCCAAGGAGCTGCTCGCGGACCGGGGTTACGACCCGGCCATGGGCGCCCGTCCGCTGCGCCGCACCATCCAGAACCTGGTGGAGGACCAGCTCTCCGAGCGCATCCTCTTCGGCGAGATCCCGGCCGGCTCCCTCATCACCGTGGACACCACGGGCGAGGGCGAGGGCCGCGAGCTGACGTTCACGTTCTCCGGCGGCCGCAGCGAGGTCGAGGGTTCCCAGATGCAGGAGCTGGAGGCCGGCGTGTCCGAGTGACGCCGCGCCGCTGTCCGGCGGTCGATGCAGCACGCGGGGGCGGGGGCTTGACCCTCGCCCCCGCGGCGCGTTGACTCGCAGGCAACACCGTCCCCCGCCGGACGGCCCCGCCCGGACGGAGCCGGGAGCAACGGTCCGGCGGGGCGGCCGCCCGAGAGGCGGGCGGCCCGGATGAGAGGAGACACCATGGCTGACATGGAGAACACGTTCGACAAGATCAAGGGCGACGCCAAGTCCGGCCTCGGCGAGGCCACCGGCAACGACCGCATGAAGGCCGAGGGCCGCACCGAGTCTGCCGCCGCCGGAGCCAAGGATGCCGTCCAGAACGCCGGCGACAAGCTCAAGGGTGCCGCCGACGGCGTGAAGAACGCCTTCACGAAGGACTGAGGCGGCAGACCCAGGCCGACCTGGGCAGACGCGAGGCAGGGGCGGCGCCGGGAGCATCGTCCCTGCTCCGCCGTGAGGAAAAGGCGGTACATCGGGTACCAGAATGCCCAGGATGTTCCCAGGCAATAGGCGGCCCCGAGGGTGGCGCCGCGTCTGTGGATCTGCTTACGGTGGGGGCAACCGCTCAGGCGGCCGACCGGTCGCCACGGAGATCGAGGACTTCGGTCCACGGGATCCGGAGCGGAGGAAATGTCCCCCACTCCAAGGAGGTCCAAACCATGGGCATCGGCGATCTCGGCAACCTTGCCAACGAGCACTCTGACAAGATCAACGACGCTGTCGACCAGGCTCAGGAGCAGCACGGCGACAAGCTCGGCGAGCACAAGGACACCGTGAACAAGGGCATCGACGGCGCTCAGGACAAGTTCCTGAACGGCGGCGAGAACAAGGACAACGAGCAGAAGTGACTCTGCCCGGGTCCTGACCGGCCCTGAACCGGTCGTCCGAAGGCCCCCGCAGCCTCCCCTCGAGGGATGGTGTCGCGGGGGCCTTCGTCATGTCCGGCATGCCCGGCCCCTCGCGCCGAACCAGAGGATTCGGCCGGTTCAAGACCCGGTGAAGTGACCATTTCTTCTGGCTCGGTGCAGCACACACTGGTTCGGTGCGGCACACGCCGTGGACGCCGGGCACGGTGCCGGTCCTACACTGGGCGGATGCCGAAGCTCCCGGTCGCCCTGCGTCCCGCCCGCACCACCGACGTCCCGGCCATCCAGGACATCGTCCGCCCCCACGCGGACAACCGCGTCCTGCTGCAGAAGGAGACGGTGGCCTACTACGAGGCCATCCAGGAGTTCGTGGTGGCGGAGGACGAGGCCGGAGAGCTCGTCGGCTTCGGCGCCCTGCACGTCATGTGGGAGCACCTCGCGGAGGTCCGCACCCTGGCCGTCGCGGACCGTGCCCGCGGCGGGGGAGTGGGCCACGCCCTGTTGGAGGAGCTGCTGGAGCGTGCCCGCGCCGTCGGCGTCTCCCAGGTGTTCTGCCTGACCTTCGAGGTGGACTTCTTCTCCGCCCACGGCTTCGACGTCATGGAGGACCAGTCCGCCGTGGACCCTGAGGTGTACGCCGAGCTGCTGCGCTCCCAGGATGAGGGCGTCGCCGAGTTCCTGGACCTCGCCCGGGTCAAGCCGAACACCCTCGGCAACACCCGCATGATCCGCACCCTCTGACGCCCCGCAGGGGCGGCCGTCAGTCGGGGAACGAGTAGGCGCCGTCGCGTTCGAGGAGGAGGCCGTCGTCGAGAAGGCCGGCCAGGCAACGGGTCCACTGCGCCTCGTCCGGCACGTGTGTGCCCAGGCGCCGCGTTCCGGCCACGGCCTGGCGCACGGCGCCGACCTCCACGCGGCCGGCCTCCCGGACCGCGGCCATGACGGCGCCGCGCAGCTGGCGGTCCGTTCCCGCCCAGTCCTGCCCGCGCGGGGTGTGCTCCGGCTCCGGCCGTCCGGCGGACACCCAGGCGCACTGCTCGAGCAGAGGGCAGTCGTCGCAGCGCGGCGATCGGGCCGTGCAGACCAGCGCCCCGAGCTCCATCACGGCGGCGTTCCAGCGGTTGGCCCGCGTGCGGTCCGCCGGCATCAGCGCGTGTGCGTCGCGCATCTCCGCGCGGGTCAGGGTCTTCGGCGGCAACCCCTGCCCGCGGACCGCGCGGGTGAGAACCCGGCGCACGTTGGTGTCCACGACGGTCTCGGGGATGCCGAAGGCGAAGCTCGCCACGGCCGCCGCGGTGTACTCGCCGACCCCCGGCAGGGCGCGCAGGGCGGCAGGGTCCGCCGGCACCTTACCGCCGTGCCGGTCCACCATCGCCGCGGCCGCCTGCTGCAGGCGCAACGCCCGGCGAGGGTAGCCGAGCCGGTCCCAGGCAGTGAGCACCTCGGCCGTGGAGGCCTCCGCGAGGTCGGCGGGACACGGCCAGCGCTGCATCCAGTCCCGCCAGCGCGGCAGCACCCGGACCACCGGGGTCTGCTGGAGCATGATCTCGGAGACCATCACGCCCCACGGCGAGCAGTCGGCGCTGCGCCAGGGCAGGTCCCGCGCGTGGACGTCGAACCAGTCCAGGACCGCCGTGTGGAGGCGATCCTGGGCGGCAGGCGTGAGTTCGGCGACCTCGGGCATGGCGTCCACTGTAGCGGCGGGCTCCAGCCCTACCCTGGTGGGCATGGACGGCCTTCCCCCCACCGAGTCCGAGCGCGCCCGGCAGCGTGCCGCCATGTTCCGGCGCCGCCGGATCGTGTTCGGCGTCGTGGCCCTTGCCGTGGTGGTGCTCCTGGTGCTGGCGGGCATCGCCCTGGGCGGCCTGATCTCGCGCCTGGTGCAGGACATCACCGGGGAGTCCGACCCGGGGCCGGCCGCCGTCAGCGCGACCCCGACACCCTCGGCGAGTCCCGGCCCCTCCGAGGAGCCGTCCTCCGGCCCCTCCCCGTCCGGATCCGCCTCGGACGATGCCGGCGGCAGCGGCTCCGCCGAACCGACCGAGAGCCCGTCCGGCAAGCCCTCCGACGACGCCGGTGACAAGCCCTCGGAGGAGCCGAGCCCCTCGCCGTCCTCCACCGCTCCGGAGGCGCTCGAGCCGCCGTGCCGGGGATCTGCCATCCAGGTCACGGCGGGCACGGACAAGACCGTCTACGACCGCGGCGAGCGTCCCGAGCTGGCACTGAAGGTGATGAACCTGTCCCAGGAGCCGTGCACCCTCAACGTGGGCACCACCGAGCAGGTCTTCGAGGTCACCACGGCCGAGGGGGACGACGTGTTCTCCACCGAGATCTGCCAGGCCGACCCGCAGGACCAGGACATGGTGCTCGTCCCGCACGACGAGCAGACCGCACTGTTCGAATGGAACCGCCGCAACTCCGAGAAGGACTGCACCGAGCGCGGTGAGCTCGTGGATCCCGGCTCCTACCGCCTCACCGTGACGCTGGGCGACCACTCCTCCCAGCCGGTCGCCTTCCGCCTCACCGACGACAAGCCCGACGGCCAGGGCTGAGCAGCGACGGCGGCCTGTCCGGCCTCGTCTTCCCCCGTCCCCTCCACGACGACGGCCGCCCACCGTCCGCCGGCGGCCTCGCCCGTCCGTCGGGTCGCCTCAGCGGGTCCATGTGGGGATGGTGTTCAGCGCCTCGGACAGCGACCCCACCTGCGCGACGGTGAAGCCCTTCGGGACCTCGCCGAGCGGCTCGGGGGAGCGGGGGACGATCGCGCGGGTGAACCCCAGACGCGCGGCCTCTCGCACGCGTCGGCCGATGCCGGGCACCGGGCGGACCTCGCCGGCCAGGCCGAGCTCGCCGACGGCGATCATGCCGGTCGGCACAGGGGCACTGAGCTTCGCCGAGGCCACCGCCACCGCGACCGCCAGGTCCGAGGCCGGCTCGGACAGGCGCACGCCGCCGACGGTGGCGACGTAGCAGTCGTCCTGGGCCAGGGCGAAGCGGGCGCGGCGCTGCAGCACGGCCAGGAGCATGTTCACGCGCGCCGAGTCCACACCGGAGACGGTCCGCCGCGGACTGCCGCCGGCGGACGGGGTGAGCAGGGACTGCACCTCCGCCACGAGCGGGCGGCGCCCCTCCAGTGTCACGGTCACGCAGGTGCCCTCCACGGGCTCCGCGGTGCCGGAGAGGAACAGGCCGGAGGGGTCGTCCAGGGATTCGATGCCGTCCTCGCGCAGGTCGAAGCAGCCGACCTCGTCCGTGGGGCCGAAGCGGTTCTTCACGGCGCGCACCAGGCGCAGCCGGGAGTGGCGGTCGCCCTCGAACTGGCAGACCACGTCCACGAGGTGCTCGAGCAGGCGCGGGCCGGCAATGGTGCCCTCCTTCGTCACATGGCCCACCAGCACCGTGGTGATGCCCTTGTCCTTCGCCGTGCGGATCAGTGAGGCGGCGACTTCGCGCACCTGGGTCACGCCGCCGGCGATGCCGTCCACCTCCGCCGACTGCAGGGTCTGGACGGAGTCCACGATCACCAGGGACGGCTGGATCCGTTCGATCTGTCCGAGGGCCCGGCCCAGGTCCGTCTCCGCGGCCAGGTGGAGGGTGTCCGCCAACGCGCCGATGCGGTCGCCGCGCGAGCGGACCTGCGCGGCGGACTCCTCACCCGTCAGGTACAGGACCGGACGCGGTGTGCCGTCCGTGCCGCGGGCGGTCTGGGCGGCCACGTCCAGGAGCAGGGTCGACTTGCCGATGCCCGGCTCCCCGGCCAGCAGGATCACGGCTCCCGGGACGAGCCCGCCGCCGAGCACGCGGTCCAGCTCGCGCACGCCGGTGCTGCGGAAGGAGGCGAGGGTGGCGTCCACGTCCGCGATGCGCGGGGCCGCCTCGGCCACCGTGGAGGCCTTCGTTGTGCCCGCGGTGGCCGTCATCCCGGCCTCCTCCACGGTTCCCCAGGCCTGACACCGGCCGCAGCGGCCGACCCATTTCACCGTGGTCCAGCCGCATTCGGTGCACTGGTATCCGGGGGGCCTGCGGGAGGAGGACTTCGAGCTCGCCATGGACGCCACTCTAGGGGCGGACCCGGACGCGATCAGACGCCCGGCAGGTAGCCCACGGCCTCCTCGTGGTCCGCGCCGGTGGCCTCGAGGAGGTCGACCATCATGGGCCGCAGCAGCATCACGAGGGCCTCGCCGTGCAGCGAGCCGCCGCCGAGGTGCGTCGGGTGCAGCCGGGAGGCCGCGGCGCCGAGCGCCTCGCGGGCGTCGAGCCGGCCCTGGCGGCGGCCGGCGGGCGTGGGCTCGTCGAAGCACCGGTTCAGGATCTGGACGGCGTCCGCGGCCTCGTCGAACCAGCTGCTCAGCGCCTCGGCCGCCTCGTCCGTGAGTGAGCCGGAGTCGATCAGGCTGACCACGCGCCGGGCCACGATGCGCAGGGAGCGGATCGCCAGGTCGGAGCGGTCCACCGCGTAGGCGACGACCGTCACGAAGCCCTTCTGCCGCCGTTCGAGCGGGGAGTAGGTGGTGACCTCGCGCGCCATCTGCACTTCGCGGCGCAGCTCGTCCAGCACGGACTGTGTGCCGCGCCCGGTGATCAGCGCCATCCATGCCGTGCTGGACTCCTGCGTGCGCAGTGCCGTGGACAGGTCCCGCAGGATCGAGACCATGGGGTCGTACAGGGCCTGCAGTCGCTTCGCGGTGGACCTCTGCGTGCGGTGCGGCCTGAGGAACGTGACGATCAGGGCGCAGCAGGCGCCCACGACTGCGTCCAGGCTGCGGGAGAATGGGCCGTCCGCGGGTGCCGGGAGCAGCACGACCAGGACGGCCTGGAGGGACATCTGCGTGGTGAAGATCGGCCCGGAGTCCAGGAACCGGGCCGCCATGATGGACACGAACAGCACGATCGCGGCCTGCCACATCCCGCGGCCGAGCCCGAGCATGAGGGCGTCACCGATCAGGATGCCGAGCGTGCAGCCGACGGAGACCTCGAGCACGCGGCGCAGCTTGGGCTCGCGGCCCCAGCCGAGGCCCACCAGTGTGGCGGTCGCGGCGAACAGCGGCCCCTCGTGGCCGAGCACGGCCTCGGCGAACCAGTAGGCCGCCACGGCGGCGATCGTGGTCAGGGCCGCATGGCCGGCCGAGGAGCGGGTGCGCATCCAGCCGGCGCGGGCGCGGCGTCGGACGAAGCGCCGCAGCCGCTCGCCGAGGCCGAGCTCCTCCACCTGCGGCAGGGTGCCGGTGGCGGTGGAGTGGCGGTGTTCCATGCCCGCCAGCCTATCCGTGCCGTCTGCCGAGGAGAGGGAGGGCGGCGTGACGACAGTCCCGTCCCTGACAGATCGCCTGGGCGCGACGTCGACGCCGCCGAGCCTCCGGTGTGCACGAGGTCACAGGAAGGTGACGAAGCGTCTGCCCTCGTTCACCGTCCATTCAACCGGGATGGACCGACGGTTCACAGACCGCCCGTAGCTTCGTCGTACGGCGTAAGCCGGGGGTGGACGCCCCAGGCGATCCACGTTGCTGACACCGGCTCCCGCCACCACTGTCATCCGACCTCTCGAAAGGGGCACTTCCCGATGAAGGCTCTTCGTGCAGGCCGCGCCGCGGCCCTCCTGTCCGTTGCCGCCCTGGCCCTGACCGCCTGCTCCTCCGCTGACAACGGCGACTCCGACAACGGCAACAACGATGAGACCTCGCAGGTCTCGGGCACCCTGACCGGCGGCGGCGCCTCGTCGCAGGAGGCCGCCATGGGCGCCTGGACCGCCGGCGTCTCCGACGTCGCCCCCGAGCTGTCCGTGAAGTACGACCCGGTGGGCTCCGGCAACGGTCGTGAGGGCTTCCTGTCCGGCCAGTACTCCTTCGCCGGCTCTGACGCCGCCATGGGCGAGGACGAGGACGCCACCGAGGTCTGCGGCGAGAAGGGCGCCTTCCATGTGCCGGCCTACATCTCCCCGATCGCCGTGGCCTACAACCTCGAGGGCGTCGAGGGTGTCCAGATGGACGCCGAGACCATCGCCAAGATCTTCGCCGGTGAGATCACCAAGTGGAACGACCCGGCCATCGCCGACCAGAACGAGGGTGTCGAGCTGCCGGAGAAGGACATCACCGTCGTCCACCGCTCGGACGACTCGGGCACCACCGAGAACTTCACCGCCTACCTCACCGAGGCCGCCGGCGACGCCTGGAAGTACGACGAGATCGAGACCTGGCCGTCCGAGATCCAGGCCGAGTCCGCTCAGGGCACCAAGGGCGTCGTGGGCCTGGCCTCCAGCACCGACGGTGCGATCACCTACGCCGACGCCTCGGCCACCGGCGACATGGAGACCGTGAAGGTGAAGGTCGGCGAGGAGTACGTCGAGTACTCCTCCGAGGCCGCCGCCGCCACCGTGGACAAGTCCGAGGCCAACGAGGACGGCTCCATCGAGCTCGACCGCGCCACCGGTGAGGAGGGCGTCTACCCGATCGTCCTCGTCTCCTACCACATCTACTGCAACGAGTACCAGGACCAGGAGACCGCCGACCAGGTCAAGGCCTTCGCCTCCTACGTGATCTCCGAGGACGGCCAGAAGGCCTCCGAGGAGTCCGCGGGCAACGCCCCGATCTCCGAGGAGACCCGCAAGGCCGCCCAGGAGCGCATCGACGCGATCGCCGCCCAGGGCTGACCCGCCTGGCCTGATCCACTCCGCGCTG
>NZ_BCSN01000019.1 GCF_001570885.1 Micrococcus lylae NBRC 15355
CGGCGACAACATCGAACTGATCAAGGTACGCCTTCAGGCGAGTGACATCAGCGCCGTTGACGACATCGTCCTCGAGGGTAAAGCGCCCGACGGGGCGCTCCATCGAGCCTCTATCGGAGTTCGTCGTGATCCAGCCCTCAACTCCAGCGACACAGCCTCAGTTCCTCTCATTCGCGACTTCCTGGCGGTTGTCACGGAACACTGGGACGAAGTGTCAGCTGGGCGATGGTCGCTGGTGCTGGCGGTGGCCGGGTCGAGACAGGCGTTCGGGCAGGTAGCGATGCTCTCGGTGATTGCCCGGTCGGTTTCCAACGCCGACGCCTTCGACGCCGCCGTGAATCGCACCGGAGCCGCCAACGCTCCTACACGGCAACGCCTGGCGCACCTGAAGGAGCTGGTTATCGCCGCCGCGGCCCAGGACATCGACCTAGCAGCCGACCTCGGCGCGGAGGAGCTCGTTTGGAGACTGCTATCGAGCCTGTCAGTTCGCACTTTGAGGCTTGAAGGAACTGACACGTCTGACCGATCGTCTGCCGTCGGAATCCTCCAGGGGGCCGTCCTTGATGGAACGTCGGCAACGGCAGAAGCCGTGCTGCACCGTCTTGCCGAGCTCGTCGGAGAGTACGCCCCGTCTGGCGCGCAGGTGACAGGTGCGATGTTGCGCCGCCGCCTTACTACCTATCCGCTGAAGCAGTTCGGGCCTCATCAACGCGCCTGGGCGATCGTCGAACGACTCGATGGTCTCCTACACCAACAGACCCGTTCGACCATTTCTGCTGGGACCGAGTCGGTTCATCTTCAGCGCGTCGAAGCTGTCGAAGCGCTCCGGCGGTCAATGGAGGCCTGCGCCGATGACGGCGGGCCGCTCATAGTGACGGGCGAGCCCGACGTCGGCAAGTCTGCGCTCTCGGTCGCAGTCGGGGACTTGCTGCGCGCCGACGGAGCGTTCGTCGTGTGTATGAGCCTCCGAGACGTTCCCGGCAGTGTCCTCGAATTCGAGGACCAACTCGGCGGAGTGACCCTGACCGACCTCTTCGACGGCGCGCCGACCGCCACGGCGCGCCTGCTCGTGGTCGACGGGTGCGAAGCAGTCTTGGAGGGCCATGAGTCGATATTCACGGAGCTGGCTGCGTCCGCAATGAAACAATCCATCGGCGTCGTGGCAGTGACGCGGTCCGACGGGGCGAAGTTCGTGGAGGCTGTATTGCAGCGGGTGGCCGATACGGCGGATCCCCTGCAGAAGGTGCAGATACATGTGGTCCAGGAACTCACCCAGGCAGAACGCGCGCTCCTCGCCGAACGCATCCCCGGGCTAACCCGAGTCAACGAGAACGCCAAATCCAACTGGCTGCTTGGGCGCCCGGGGCTGGTCGATGCCTTACTGCGTTCCGGCCGGCCCATCGAGCCCGATCGTCTCCTCTGCGAGGCGGACGTCTACGTCGCCGTTTGGAACGGCCTCGTGCTCCGCGATGGGACGCATAGACCGGGTAGTGCGCCGCCCGAGGAGCGCGAAGACGCAACCCTCACGGTCGCTCGGCGGCGTCTCGGCGCGCAGGAGGCAAATCCTACTTCCGCCGCCGTCAGGGAGCTGCGTTCCGACGGGGTCTTCCGTGCCGACGCAAACCCTGCCCTCTCTCAAGGGCCTGACTTCTCGACAGACCTGTACCGCGACTTCGCGTTATGCAGACTCTTCCTGTCAGTCGGATGGACGCCACTCACCGAGAACGAGGCTCCCCGCTGGACGATTCGGGCAGTGAGGTTGGCGTGCGAAGCGCGCCTGGCGAACCTAGGTGGTCGAACACGGCGTCAGGTCTGGGATGAGCTGGCCGAGGAGTTCAACGCCATCGCCGCTGACGAAGGGATCCGATGGAGAGAGGTCCCCGTCGAAGCCCTCCTAACCGTCGGCGATGCACGCGAAGCGATCGGGGACCTCTGGGACGTACTCCAACGGGGAGAGGGTCTCGACACGCTGTTGCGCCTCGCGGCTTCGCGATACGGAGGCGTGTTCGGTGACCGGTTCGCGTTGGCGCCCGTTGTTGAGGTTGCCTTCTGCGAGGGTAGAGACCTCGGGCGGCCGCAGGCTGGCACGCGCGACACTCAACAAGAACGTGTCCAGGAACTGGTACTCGCGTGGTTGCGCGGCATGGCTCACGCCGGCGCAGGTCCTGACCCTCTCCGTCAGCGAGTGCGTGAATCGATCCTCGGACAGGACCGGCCCCTGTATGACGAGTTCGCAATCCAAGCACTAGCCGCACTGGGTGAAGATCTCAACGATGCCGCTGCCTCGTGGCTGCGCACAGTCGCGCGCGAGCGGCCGAATTCACTTCACGAGATCCTCGAGTCACCGTCCTCGGTGCTCGCTTTGGCGTCAATCGACTCCGACCTCCTCCTTGAACTCACCGAGGCCTACTACATCGAGCGTCCCCAACCAGAAGACACTGAACTTGGGTGGGCCGGTCTGAGTGGACGCAGCTATCTCGACGACGGGATCCGCGACTTCGGGCATGGCAACAAATTCGGGTACGGGCCGCTTAGTGCCGCCTGGTACTTCGGGCCCTTCTTCAGGCTGCTGAACCTAACGCCGCTCAAGACCATCGCGTTCATAAACCGGATGCTCAACCAGGCGGCTTTCTATCGCGTCACAGACGAGACCCAGACTCTGACCGCCGGCGTTGACTGGACCAGCTATCCGGGCGCGTCGCTGCATCTGACTGCCAAGAGCGGGCAGCGGCATTACGTCGGAGACTCCCACGTGTGGAGTTGGTACCGCGGCACCAGTGTCGGTCCCTACCCGTGCATGAGTGCCCTCCTTGCGCTCGAACGCTTCATCGACCACTTACACAACGAAGCTGAGATCCCGTTGGCCACCATCGTCGATCTCCTCCTGGAGGACTGCCACAATCTCGCGATTCCCGGCCTGCTCCACGGGTTCTTGACCCGACACCTCGACGAGGTGGGAGACCTCCTCGACCCGTTTCTCGCCGACGTGACCGTCTGGCACTTGGAGATTGGGCGCGTGACGACTGAAGGGGCGTTCACTGTGCGAGACCGTGACGCTGACATGCTGGCAGGCCAGGACAAGCGCAGGTACTCGCCTCACGAAACTGTCGGCTGGATGGTCGTCAACGCACGCGCGGTTGGCAACCAGGCACGTCTCGACCAACTTAGCGCAGTCGGCTTAAGACTACTGGAGTCGGCTCAACGGACTGTTGACGTCGAACAAACAGCGGCATCGGGACCAGACCCTGCCGAGGCAGCCCTGACGAGAGGAAGACCGGAGCAGTACCTGGCGGTGATCGGCAGCTGGGCTGCGGAGTTCAGCGCCGAGAACTACGAGGCATCGGTCGTCGACGGCGGCGTCGTCGTTCAGTTCGGGCGTCCGGCAGAACTCGAAGCTGCGTTAGCGCCAAGCAACGCCGAGATCAAGGCTACGCAGGCGTTCTTGCGGCTGCAGGTCGCGTACGCGTTGAAGAACGAGACACCTGAGGCATGGCCGGTTGACTCGATCACTGCGGACATTGCCGAGGCGAGACGTCTCATGGATGAGAGCTCGTCCGCGATGCTTAACCGGCACGAAAACCCCGTCGTGGCGGTCGCGGCCGCAGGCCTGCGCGCGCACGCTCTGGGCCTCGCGACACTAGAACTGACCGAGTTGTACTGGGCGGTCGACATAGTTCTCACTGCAGCTGAAGAGCCATGGATAGATAGTTTCAGCTCCTCCTCCAGTCTCTTCTCCATGGGAGCCGACCGTGCCGCGGCCATCGCGGTGCCGCTTCTACTCCTGCCGGTCTTCGAGCACCTGGACGTGGACGCCGGTCGCCTTCAACGAGCCTTAGTCTCGTTGGCGACAAGCGTCTACGACGAGGTTCGCACCGCCTTCGCAAAAGGGACAGCGCCTGTCTGGGCAGCAGACTGCGCCACCAGCGAGGGGACGGTTTGCACGAGACACGAGCCGCTATGGGAGGCCATCCAGGCCTGCGTTTCGACCGTTCGCCTAGGGCCGTGGGAGTACGAAACGCAACGCCGACGACCTATCCCACTTGAGGGTCCCTTTGAGCAGACACTACTGACAGTCCCCGGCGACGAACTCTTGGTCAACCGTCTCCGCATGCCAGTGGTCTGCAACCACGCCGCGCTTTCGTCCCAATGCACGGCTGCACGCGCGGAACTCCTCGCTAACCCGCTTTGGGACGCTCACCTGCGAGCCCTTGATCACGCCTGGCGCGGGAACTACGACCACCTGGGCGAACGCCATCACGAGCTCGTCGCACGCCTGTTCATCCAGCTTGCAACCGAAGGAGACAGGGAAGCGCTGAACGCGCACCTCCGCCTTTTCGCGTCGAACGCACACGCCCTTCATCTGTTGCTTCACAGCTTCGCAACCGCGTTCAGCTACGACGACGAACTGCGCCCCCTGCTCGCCGAGTTCTGGCCGCCATTAATGGCGACGGTTCTCGACGAGATCGACTCAGACACGAGCCTGATCGACGACTCCACCTCGTGGCACGACTACGCGATCTCCGCACTACTTCCTGTACCGCAGATCAAGCCGGAAGACCTTGACCCCGATGCAACGCTGAACAGCTGCAGAGCTTCTTGGGCACCGCCCGACGCCTTCGAAGGGGTGGTCGATCGATGGCTGGCCATTGGGAAGGGCGAGCCGAAGTGCGCCGAGGCCGTGGCGCAGTTCGCCCGGACGGCCCCGACCAGTTGGCAGGCAACAACCGGACTCGTCTGGTTGGAGAGCGTGCTTCACGGAAGGTTCGGCGCGTTCGCAAACCGCATATGGCTCGTGACCAACTGGCTAGAGGAGCTACGCGCCTCCGCAGCTGTGGTGGGCCCGCCGCTCGCCCGCTACCGCCGTATCGTGGACGGACTCGCCGCGGCTGGCGATTCGGCGTCGGTAGTGCTCCAACAGCTTGAAGAGAGTTAGTCGCTTATCCGGTGGCGGCGCCTCATCCCGACTGAAAAGGCCGTGGGAGCTGAGCCATCCCGCTGCGCGTCAATGATGGCCTTGCTGGGCCTTCGAGCCTGTTCCACGGCAGTGCGTGTGGCGCATTGTGACGTCAGCGATGATCAAGTGTTTGCGGACTGTCCCCGCCGTGTAACCGAACCTGTCGCCCACGCGTTCCAGTGAAGCCCCTTGCTCATACATGGCACGCATCAGCCGAATCTTGCTGGTCGATGGTGAGTGGTTGCGGAGGACGACACCGCGTTCTCGCAGGAGGCGAGCGAGTCGCTCGTGTCCAAGGCCGACCTCTCGGGCCACGGCTTTGAGGGACCCGCCGGCAGCGTAGGCGGCTTCCGCTCGTTGAAGAAGGCCTTCGGATGCCCGCGGTGACCGCCGCGGTTGGCGTCTCCGGCGCTGCGGTCCGTGCCGTCGAGCGCGGATCGACTGGTGTACTCGCACCATCTGTATCACCGGTGGGGCAAGTTTCGACAAGCCTCCCGCTAGGTCCACCAGACGAAGGGCCCGGATCGAAGGATCCGGGCCCTTTGCCGTCATCTGGTTCCTCGTGAGGTCGAGGCCCAGAGGCCGGGCACGTAGGGTGTGACCATGAGCACGTCACCTGCCTCGCTGCTTGCCGGCCTCGCCCCAGCACGGGATGCCGATGTCCCCGCCTTCCTGAAGGACCTGGGCCTGCCCGGTCTGGTGGACCTGCACGTGCACTTCATGCCGGAGAGCGTCCAGCGCAAGGTCTGGGGAGTGTTCGACGCGCTCCCGGAGCAGGGTCTGCCGGCCTGGCCCGTCACCTATCGGTTCGACGACGAGCAGCGCGTCCGCATCCTGCGCGAGCTGGGCGTGACCGCCTACGGCACCCTGAACTACGCGCACCGTCCGGGCATGGCCGCCTGGCTGAACGAGTATTCCTGCGCCTTCGCGGCGGAGCATCCGGACGCGATCCACTCGGCCACCTTCTACCCGGAGCCCGAGGCCGACGCCTACGTGGCCGAGGCGCTCGCGGCAGGGGCGCGCCTGTTCAAGGTGCACGTGCAGGTCGGCGCGTTCTCCCCGGTGGACCCGTTGCTCGGGCCGGTGTGGCGCAGGATCGCCGCTGCGGGCACGCCCGTGGTCATCCACTGCGGCTCCGGTCCGCACCCGGGGGAGTTCACCGGTCCGGAGCGCATCGCCCGGCTCGTGGAACGTCACCCGGACCTCGTGCTGGTCATCGCCCACGCGGGCATGCCGGAGTATCGCGAGTTCGCCGCCCTCGCCTGTGAGCACCCGAACGTGTACCTGGACACCACCATGGTCGGCACCGACTACATGGAGGAGCTGGTCCCCACACCCGAGGACTTCCCGGAGCTGATGCGCCGGGCCGCCGGCAAGGTCGTGTTGGGCAGCGACTTCCCCACCATCCCCTACGGCTACCACCACCAGCTCCAGGCACTGTCCTCCTGGGGACTGGGGGAAGACTGGCTGCGGGACGTCCTCTGGCACACGCCGTCCCGCCTCGTCGGGCGGGCCTGACGGGCACGCCGCCACTGGGGAACACTGTCTGCGGGCACTGACGGGCATCGCCCGTTGCCGTGCCTGTGGCGGCTCCGCCGATTTGCATCGGCTCTCGAGTCCTGGTTATAGTTCTCGAGTCGTTCGGGCGAGAGATCGGCCGGAGGACGCCTCGATCTGGGGGTATGGCGCAGTTGGTAGCGCGTCTGCATGGCATGCAGAAGGTCAGGGGTTCGAATCCCCTTACCTCCACCAGACGAAGGGCTCGGAGCGCACGCTCCGGGCCCTTTCTCGTGCGCCGACCACACGGCGGACCGCACGTCGACGGCGGAGGCGCGGGAGCGTCGTCGGGCGTACTCTGAGGCGTCTTGCCCGCCTTGACCCTGGCCGTCAGAAAGGCCTGCCGCCATGCACCTGCGCCACGCCCGCCCCGAGGACGCCGCGGCGATCGCCGCCATCTACAACCACGCCGTGGAGAACTCCACGGCCATCTGGAACGACGCCACGGTGGACGCGGACAACCGCGTCGCCTGGATGGCCGACCGGCAACGGGCCGGGTTCCCTGTCCGCGTGGCTGTGGACGCGCCCGAGGGGGAGGACGGAGAGGTCGTCGGCTACGCCACCTACGGGCCCTGGCGTGCCTTCGACGGCTACCGGCACACCGTGGAGCACTCCGTGTACGTGCGCGAGGACCAGCGTGGCCGCGGCCTGGGCCGGTGCCTCCTGGAGGATCTCGTGGAGTCCGCACGGGATGCCGGCGTGCACGTGATGGTCGCCGGCGTCGAGGCTGGCAATGCGGGCTCGATCCGCCTGCACGAACACCTCGGGTTCATCGAGACCGGCCGGTTGCCGCAGGTCGGCTGCAAGTTCGGCCGGTGGCTGGACCTCGTCTTGCTCCAGAAGACGCTGGACTCTCGGCCCGTCCCCGACGACGGTCCTGGCGCCTCCGCCTGAGCCGTCACCGGGCGACGGCCTCGCCGAGGACCTTCCAGAGCCGCTCGACGTGCTCGCGCTCGGTGCCGAGCGCGCCGACGGACAGGCGCACCATCCACCGCCCCTCGAGCGTGGCCAGGGAGACGGCCGCCTTCCCGGAGGCGTTGACGGCCTGCGCCGAGGCACGGGTGTGCGCGTCGATCGCCTCGGCGTCGGCCGGGTCGGCGGGGTCGAGTCCGGCGGGCACGTGTCGCACGCAGACGGTCTGCAGCGGCGTGGGGGCCACCCGCTCCCAGCCCTCAGCGGCGTCGACCTGGGCGGCCAGCCAGGCGGCGTTGTCCAGGTCCCGGCGCAGGCGCGCCCGCAGGGCCTCGGCGCCCTCCATGCGGAGCATGAACCAGAGCTTGAGGGCCCGGAAGCGGCGGCCGAGCGGCACGCCCCAGTCGCGGAGGTTGACCACGTCCTCGTCATGGGAGGACTGCAGGTAGGAGGGGTGGGTGGCCATGACCTTCTCCAGGAACACGGGGTCCTTGACGAAGAACAGGGAGCAGTCGAAGGCCACGCCGAGCCACTTGTGGGCGTTGACCACCAGGGAGTCGGCGAGCTCCACGCCCTCCCACATCCACCGGCACTCCGGCAGGAGCATGGCGGAGCCGGCCATGGCGGCGTCCACGTGGAACCAGAGGTCCTCGTCCTGGGCGATCCGCCCGATCTCGGCCAGCGGGTCCAGCGCGGTGGTGGCCGTGGTGCCGCAGGTGGCCACCACGGCCGCCGGCCTCAGGCCTGCGGCCCGGTCCTCGGCGACGATGGCGCGCAGCGCCTGCGCGTCCATCGCGTAGTCCGCGTCCACGGGCACCTCGCGGACGTTCTGGCGGCCGAAGCCGGCCAGCAGCATCGCCTTGGGCACGGAGGAGTGGGCCTGGGCGGTGCAGTAGACCACCATGCGGTCCCGGCCCTGGTCCGTGCCGCCGGCGTGCATGGCGAACCCGCTGGCGCGCTCGCGGGCCTCCAGCATGGCGGTGAGGGCGCAGCCGGAGGCGGAGTCCTGCACCACGCCGCGCCAACCCTCGGACAGCCCGAGCAGCTCGCGCATCCAGTCCATGGTGCGGATCTCCACCTCGGACAGGGCGGGGGAGGACTCCCAGGACAGCCCGAGCACGCCCAGGCCGGTGGAGGCGATGTCCCCGAGCACGGAGGACAGCTCCGCGTTCGCGGGGAAGAAGTGGAAGAACTCCGGGTGCTGCCACAGGGACAGCCCGGGCAGGACGACCCGGTCCAGGTCGGCCAGGACGGCGGCGGGGTCCTCGCCGGCCTCGGGGGCGGCGGCGGACAGCTGCGCGGCCACCACGCCGGGGCGCAGCGGGGACATCACCGGCCGCTCGTGCAGGGTGGAGCGGTAGTCGGCGATCCAGTCGATCAGCGCGTGGCCGTGGGTGCGGAACTCCTCCGGGGTCATGCGCCCATTGTGCTCCGTTTACCGACGACGGCCCCTCGCCTCAGAGCTGTGCGTCCAGTTCCCGGACGGCCGCCCGCACCGAGGCGGTGCCGGCCTTCGCGGACCGTATAGCGGCCGCCGCCGCGCCGGTGTGACGCACAGCGCAGGACAGGACAGAATGAGGGGCAACCGAGGAGAGGAGACACCCCATGAGCACCGCCACCGGATACCGCGTGCACAACCCGGCCACCGACGAGGTCGTCGAGACCTTCGACTCCCTGCAGGACTCCGAGATTGACGGCATTCTCGCCACCGCCGTGGCCGGCCAGCGCGAGTGGGCCGCCCTGTCCGTGGACGAGCGTGGAACGATCGTGCAGAAGGTCGCCGACCTGTTCGACGAGCGCAAGCACGAGCTCGCGCAGATCATCGCCGAGGAGATGGGCAAGCGCGTCTCCGAGGGCGTCGAGGAGGCCGAGTTCAGCGCGGAGATCTTCGGCTACTTCGTGAAGAACGCCGCCGAGCTGTCCAAGGACCGACCGATCGAGTCCTTCGCCGGCGGCCGCGCCATGGTCCGAAGCCTGCCGATCGGCGTGCTGCTGGGCATCATGCCGTGGAACTTCCCGTACTACCAGATCGCCCGTTTCGCCGCCCCGAACCTGATGCTCGGCAACGCTATCGTGCTCAAGCACGCGGAGATCTGCCCCCGCTCGGCGCTGGCCGTGCAGAAGATCATGGACGACGCCGGCGTGCCGGCCGGCGTGTACACCAACGTGTTCGCCACCCATGAGCAGATCTCCGAGTTCATCGCGGACCCGCGCATCCAGGGCGTCTCCCTCACCGGCTCCGAGCGCGCCGGCGCCATCATCGGCGCCCAGGCCGGCCAGCACCTGAAGAAGGCCGTGCTCGAGCTCGGCGGCTCCGATCCCTACGTCATCCTGGACACGGAGGACGTGGCCGAGGCCGCCGCCACCGCCTGGGGCACCCGCATGTACAACCAGGGCCAGGCGTGCAACTCGAACAAGCGCATGATCGTGGCCGAGGACATCTACGACGAGTTCGTGGCCGAGCTGGTGAAGCTCGCCTCCGCCATGAAGCCCGGCGAGCCGGCCTCCGAGGACGAGACCGTCTACCTGCCGCTGTCCTCGCGCGGCGCCGCGGAGACCCTGGCGGAGCAGGTGGCGAAGGCCAGGGAGCAGGGCGCCACCGTGCATGTGGGCGGCGAGCTCGCCGACGGCGCCGGAGCCCTGTTCTCCCCGGCCGTCATCACCGATGTCACCAAGGACATGGACGCCTACAGCGAGGAGCTCTTCGGCCCGGTGGCCGTCGTCTACAAGGTGTCCTCCCCGGAGGAGGCCCTCGAACTGGCCAACGACACCCCGTTCGGCCTCGGCGGCGCGGTGTTCTCGCAGGACGAGGCGCTGGCGGAGCGGATCGCCTCGCAGCTCGAGGTGGGCATGGCCAATGTGAACACCCCCGCCGGCGAGGGCGCCGAGATCCCGTTCGGCGGCGTGAAGCGTTCGGGCTTCGGCCGCGAGCTGGGACCGCTCGGCATGGACGAGTTCGTCAACAAGCAGATGTACTACGTGCAGCCTTGAACGACCCCTCGGGTCGTGGAGACCCGACGGCCCTTCCCGAGGGCGGCCGGTCGCTGTGCGCGGACGTCCCCGGCCGTCGTCGTGCCTCGGCCGAGGACGCTGCGCACGGTGTGCGGCAGACTGGGCCGATGACCACCCTGCTCTGGCTCCGCGACGACCTGCGCACCCTCGACCACGAGGCGCTCACCGCCGCCGTGGAGGACGGCGCCGATGTGGTGGCGCTGTGGATCCGAGAGGAGCCCGGGGAGGCCGACGACGGTGGACGCCTGGGCCCGCGTCCCCTCGGCGCCGCCGTGCGCTGGTGGTACCACCGCAGCCTCGAGCAGCTGTCGGTGCGGCTGGAGGCGCTCGGCATCCCGCTGGTTTTCGCCTCCGGAGACCCCCGGTCCGTGGTGCCGGAGCTCGCCGGCTCCCTCGGCGCGGGCACCGTCCGCTGGTCCCGCCGCTACGCGCCGCGCTCGCGTTCCCTCGACGCCGAGGTGAAGACCCTGCTGGGTGCGGCGGGGGTCGAGGCGCACAGCCACGCCGGGGCCCTGCTCACCGAGCCGTGGACCGTCACCACGGCCGCCGGGGGGAACTATCGGGTCTTCACCCCGTTCCACCGGGCCGCCGCACAGATCCCCGTGGGGACGCCGCTGCCGGCTCCGGAGCCGCTCGGCGGCCCGCCGCACGACCTGCTCGCCAGGCTCGCGCGGCTCCACGACGACGGCTCCCTCACCTCCCTGACAGACCTCGCTCTGGCGGACACCTCGCCTGCCTGGTGGGAGGACACCGTCGCCGAGCACTGGGCGCCGGGAGAGTCTGCGGCGGTGGAGGAGCTGGAGGCGATCGAGGCGGGCGTCGGCGGCTACGCCGAGACCAGGGACATGCCGGGGGACCGGGAGTCCACGTCCCGCCTGTCCCCGCGGCTGCGCTCCGGCGAGCTCTCCCCACGCCAGGTGCTCACCGCCGCGCACGCCGCAGACGTCCCGGACCAGGACCGGGCCGCGTTCGTGCGCCAGCTGTACTGGCGGGACTTCGCGTGGTCCCTGACGTACCACCACCCCGACCTGGACCGGATGCCGCTGCGTCCGGAGTTCCGCGCGTTCCCCTACGCACCGGATGATCACGCCCTGCGCGCGTGGGCGCGGGGGCGCACCGGCATCCGCCTCGTGGACGCGGGCATGCGGCAACTCTGGCAGACCGGGTGGATGCACAACCGCGTGCGTATGACCGCGGCCTCCCTGCTGGTGAAGAACCTGCTGCAGCCCTGGCAGGACGGCGAGGCATGGTTCTGGGACACTCTCGTGGACGCGGACGAGGCCAACAACCCCGTCTCCTGGCAGTGGGTGGCCGGCTGCGGCGCCGACGCCTCCCCGTACTTCCGGATCTTCAACCCGGACACCCAGGCCAAGCGGTTCGACCCCGAGGGGGTGTACGTGGCCCGCTGGGTGCCCGAGGCCGACTCGCCGCTGTCCGGGTACCCGGAGCCTGTCGTCGACCTCAGGCAGTCGCGGGCCGAGGCGCTCGCCGCCCTTGACGTCATGAAGGAGCGCGCGTCCACACAGGGCCTGGCCTGACCGCTCCTCAGGTCCGTCGTCGTTCCCGCCCGGAGACGGAAGGGGAGGCGTATCGCTCGGCGGGGCCGGTCAGGCCGTCGCCAGGGGCGGACGCACGGCGCCGGCGTAGGTGTTGCCGGTGTCGTAGGAGGCCACCGTGACGATCTCGATGGTCTTGCCGGACTCGGGGGAGTGCAGGATCTTGCCGTCGCCGACGTACACCGCCACGTGGCGGATGCGGTCGGGATCGGCCTGGAAGGAGAAGAACAGCAGGTCGCCGGGCTGCCAGTCCTCACGTTCCACGGATGGGAAGCCGGACTCGCGCAGCTGCGGGCCGGAGTCGCGCGGCATGTCGATGCCGTGGTGGCGGAAGATCGAGTAGGTGAAGCCCGAGCAGTCGAAGCCGTACGAGGAGACACCGGCCCACAGGTAGGGCAGGCCCAGGAAGCGCTTGCCGGTCTCGATGACCTGCTCGGCGGTGGGAGTGGGGAGCTTCTCGCCCCGCTTCAGCACCTTCACGGAGTCCTCGGACAGCCAGCCGTCCTCGGAGTCCGGCAGGGCCACGCGCACGTGCCCGTCCTTCTCCTCGAGCAGCGGCAGGCGGGTCTCGAAGGAGACGGCAAGCAGGTCCTCGCCGCCGCCGGCGGCAGAGGTCACCGTGGCCTTGTCCGCGGTGACCACCACGGTGTCGTGCTCCTCGCGCAGCTGGGCGAAGCGCTCGTCGTGCACGAGCTGGACCGCCGGCACCCAGCCGGTCATGAAGCCCTCGTCGCGGTGCGGTGCGGGCTGCTCGGAGAAGGAGACCTTCGCCCAGCCGTTCGCGATCTCCAGGACGTCGGCCGGGGAGCCGACCAGGGCCTGCGAGTCGAGCTTGCCGAGCAGCCAGTAGCGGGACTGGTAGTCGGGCATGCGGTCGTTCCAGGCGGCCAGGTCCACGGGGCGGCCCATCGAGGGCTCGTCCACGCCCTGGCGGTTCAGGCCCGGCTCGGTCCACATGGACGCGGCGGTCACGGCCACGAAGGCCTCGTCGCCGGCCTCGATGGGGCGGGCCGGCGCGAAGGTCGGGGCGGCGGAGGTCGAGGGGGCGGGGGAGCTCGAGGACTCGGGGGAACTCGGGGAGGCCACGGCTGCACCGGTGGTGGAACCTCGTCCGCCCTGGGCGCAGCCGGACAGGACGAGGCCCGAGGCGGCGGCGAGGGAGGTCAGCAGGGTGCGGCGGCCGATCAGGCCGTGCGGCGGACGGTGTGCGGACACGCAGGAGCTCCAGTGGGTCGGGGAAAGCCGGTGCGCAGGTGCAGGACGGCGGGCATCGGCCGTGGCCCCCAGCGCAACAGGGGGAAGTCTAGCCTCCGGGCGTCGGCGACGGCCATGGCACCGCTCACATCGTCCCGGCCCGCCGGTGGCGCTCGGTGTCCGCCGGGGCCGGGCGCCGAGCGCTGCCGTGACGACGACGGACTGTCGCCGTCGTCGGAGGGCGACAGTCCGTCGTCGGGGAGCCTCCATCAGGGGAGGCGGCGGTCAGGGGCGGCTCAGACGGCCTTGAGGGCGTCGGTGACCTCCTGCAGGCCCTCGCGCAGCAGCTCTTCGGAGATGGTGAGCGGAGGCAGGAAGCGGACCACGTTG
This sequence comes from Micrococcus lylae NBRC 15355, assembly GCF_001570885.1. Taxonomy (GTDB): domain Bacteria; phylum Actinomycetota; class Actinomycetes; order Actinomycetales; family Micrococcaceae; genus Micrococcus; species Micrococcus lylae. Next base: position 13,576 of record NZ_BCSN01000019.1, read on the forward strand.
CCGTAGGTGCCGCAGGTGAGCAGGATGACGCCGGTCTCACGGACGGCCTTGGCCACCGCGCCGCAGAGCTCGGCGTCGGGAGCGCCGGTGGCCGGGTCCACGAACTCGATCGCCATCATGGCGCCGCGGCCGCGGACCTCGCCGATGCGGTCGTCCGCGTTCTGCTCGAAGTGGCCGCGGATGACCTGCTCGATCCTCTGGGCCGCCTCGATCAGACCCTGCGACTCGATGGTCTCGAAGACCCCGAGCGCAGCGGCGCAGGCCACCGGGTTGCCGCCATAGGTGCCGCCGAGGCCGCCGGCGTGGACGCTGTCCATGATCTCGGCGCGGCCGGTGAGGGCGGACAGCGGCATGCCGCCGGCGATGCCCTTGGCGGTGGTGATCAGGTCCGGCTCGATGCCCTCGTGCTCGCAGGCGAACCAGGCGCCGGTGCGGGCGAACCCGGACTGCACCTCGTCCGCGATGAACAGGACGCCGTTCTCACGGCACCAGTCGACGACGGTCGGGAGGAAGCCCTCGGCCGGGACGATGAAGCCGCCTTCGCCCTGGACGGGCTCCATGATCACGGCGGCCAGGGAGTCCGCGCCGATCTGCTTCTCCAGGGCGGAGATGGTGGCCTGGGCGGCGGCGACGCCGTCGAGGCCGCCGTCGCGCAGCGGGTAGGAGCCCGGCACCCGGTAGACCTCGGGGGCGAAGGGGCCGAAGGAGTGCTTGTACGGCATCTGCTTCGCCGTCAGTGCCATGGTCAGGGTGGTGCGGCCGTGGTAGGCGTGGTCGAACGCGGCGACGGCCTGGCGGCCGGTGTAGGCGCGGGCCACCTTGACGGCGTTCTCCACGGCCTCGGCGCCGGAGTTGAACAGGGCGGTGCGGGTCTCGCCCGGGACCGGGGACTTCTCACCGAGGCGCTCGGCCACCTCCACGTACCCCTCGTACGGGGTGACCATGAAACAGGTGTGGGTGAACTCGGCCACCTGGGACTGCACGTTCTCCACCACGGCCGGGGCGGCGGCCCCCACGGAGGTCACGGCGATGCCGGAGCCGAGGTCGATGAGGCGGTTGCCGTCCACGTCCTCGAGGATGCCGTCGTACGCGCGGGCCGCGTACACCGGCATGGTCGGGGCGAGGGCGCCCGGGACGGATGCGGCCTGACGGGCGGCAAGCTCGCGCGAGCGCGGGCCGGGGATCTCGGTGGCCAGGTGACGGGACTGCTCCAGGGCAGGGCGCTCGGCGGTGCTCACGGGCGGTTCCTCCAGACGGGGGTCGGTGCGGATGTGCTGATCGAGGAGGAGGAGCTGCGTGGCGGTGTCACGCCGTGCAGTGTGCCGACGGCCGGTCGCCGCAGGCTCGCCGCCGTCCTCTCCTGCGGCGATTCTCCGCCCGCCCGTCCATGCTGTCCAATGATGATCCGTCATAGCGCCTATGCTCTGCAGGCATGAAGCATGCAGACCTGGGGCGCCTGCCCGAGCTGGACCCGTCCTTGGTGTCCGCATTCCTGCGCACCGTGGAGGCCGGGACGGTCTCGGAGGCCGCCCGCCAGCTGGGCGTGGTGCAGCCGGCGCTGAGCCGCCAGCTGCAGCGCCTCGAGCGGCAGACGGGGCTGTCCCTGTTCGCCCGGGGCGGGCCGCGGCTGCGCCTGACGCACACCGGCGAGGCCTTCGTCCCGGTGGCCCGCCGGCTGCTCGCGGAGCACCGGGCGGCGGGCCAGGCTGTCCAGATGCTGGCGGCCGGGCGGCTCGAGTCCGTCCGCTTCGCCGCGCCGGGCACCACGCTCGTGGACGTCGTCATCCCGTTCGTGGCGACGCTGTCCGAGGACGCGCCGCGCGCGGAGGTGGTGGAGACGGACCTGGACGACTCGCTGGCGCAGGCCGTGGCGCACCACGACCTGGTGGTGATGCCGTCCACCCCGCCGGACACCGTGGCCTCCCTGGCGTTGGTGGACGCCCCGGTCTGGGCCTACGTGGCCCCGCACCACCGCTGGGCCGGGCGGGGACGGATCAGCGTGGACGACCTCACGGGCGAAAGGCTCGTGGTCCCGTCCCGCTCCTTCAAGTCCCGCCGTGTGTTGGACGGGGCGCTCGAGGTGGCCGGGCTGACGGTGCCGGAGGTGACGGAGGTGAACTCCGGTCGCGTGGCGCAGGCGCTCGTGGCCACCGGCGCGGGCGTGGCCGTGGTGACCGAGGACCCCGCCTTCGACCTGGTGCCGCTGCACCTGGCGGCCCGCGGTGCCGACCTCGCCGTGGGGCTGCACGCGGCCTGGGCGCCGGACCACTACGGCGAGGCGACGCTGCGGGCGCTCGCGCAGCAGCTGCAGGGGTGGCTGCGGGACCGGTACCGCGGCTGAGACCGCCGTGGCCGTGCCCTCGGCGGCGGCCACACTTCTGTATCGTCTGGAATCGTGGCGGGCGGTCCGCCGCGGCGGCGACCGTGCCCGCCGTGACCACCGCCGGCCCTGGCCGGGCGAGCCCACAGAGCGCAGAAGGGGATCCGAGATGCACAGGAACGTCAAGCGGGCGATCTGGGTGGTCGCACTGCTCGCCTGCCTCGCCGTGGTCTGGTTCTCGGTCCGTGGCCTCTTCGCCTTCGGAGAGGTGCCCATCAGCCAGGCCCCGACGGCGGCGCCGTCGCCGTCCGTCTCCAGCCCCGCCTCGGACACGGCGTCGCGGTCCGTGTCCTCCTCCAACGCACCGTCCTCCTCCGGCTCGGCGGCGTCCTCCGGCGTGCCGTCGTCGGCGTCGGCCACCCCGACGCGGGAGGCCGGCGCCCCGTCTGCGACGCAGTCCCCGGCGTCGTCGGAGGCCGCGTCACCGGAGGCCTCCGGCCCTGCGTCCTCGGAGGCCTCCACCCCTGCCGCCCCGACCTCCTCGGAGGCCGCGTCACCGGAGTCCTCAGCCCCGGCATCGACCTCGGCCGAGCCGGAGCCCAGCCCGTCGCCGACGCCGACCCCCACCGGTCCGCCGGCCGCGCCGATGGACGAGATCACCGCGGCGCCGGTGCATGTGGACGTCTACCACGAAGGGGAGCAGTACATCGGGGCGCCGATCGTTCCGGAGCATCGGGACGAGGACGGGGAGCTGAACCCGGAGCCGCGGAACGTCGGCTGGTACGCGCCGCCCCAGTGGAGCACGACGCCGGGCGAGCTGTCCTCCCATCCGGGCATCCTCACCGGCCACGTCATCCACTCTGGGCTGAAGGATGTGTTCTACCGCCTGGAGGAGACCCGCAAGGGTGACCTCGTGGTGGTGACCTATGAGGACGGGACACAGGCGAAGTTCACCCTGGACACGGACCCGGTCCAGATGGGCAAGCGGGACCTGATCGACTCCCCGGAGTTCGCCTGGGCGTGGGAGCTGGAGGAGCCGGGACGGAAGGTCACGCTCATCACATGCGAGCTCGTCCCGGGCTCCGGCATGACCGGACATTCCGTGGACAACTGGGTGGTCCAGGCGACCCGGATCGCCTGAACCGGACGGTCGCGGACCGGGCGCGCCGTTTTCCCCGGGCGGGTGTCACGACGTACCGTTTCCAGTGAACGGCGGCGTATCCGCCGTCGGGGCCGCACGTCGATGCGGCGGCCCCGCCAGCCGAGAGGAACCCCGCCATGCAGCAGCCGAGCATCCGCCCCGCCTTCCGCCGTCCCCTCCGGACGTTCGCGGTCGGCCTCGGCTCCGTGGCGCTGGCGTTCGGTCTGACCGGCTGCCTGGACAGCGCCCAGTCCGCCCGCGAGCGTGCCGCCGCGGCCACCGCCACGGCGTCCGAGGGCGGCCTGCCCTCGCCGAGCCCGACCCAGGATGCCCAGCGGCGGCAGGACATCGTCTTCGCGTCCACCATGCTGAGGAACCAGCGTCAGGCCGTGGAGTACTCGCAGCTGCTGCTGGACAAGGGCGACGGCGTGGACGAGGAGGCGCGCCGGTTCGCCCGCGCCGTCACCGACCGCCGTCCCGAGCTGATCGACCGCCTGGACGGTCTGCTCCAGGACTGGGGCGTGGAGACCGAGGAGGACGCCGAGGCCGTCGCCGAGGCCAACCCGACACCGACCCCCAGCGGCTTCGCCACAGGTCCCTCCGAGGAGGAGCTGATGGAGGCCAACCAGCAGGCCGCCGCGGACCGCCGTGCGGGCCTGCTGACCTCGGAGGAGAAGCGCGCCCTCGAGTCCGCCACGGACGAGGACGCCGGCCGTCTGTACCTGATGCAGATGCACCGTCTGCACTTCGGCTCGGTGATGATCGCGAACACCCAGGTGGAGGAGGGCGAGGACGAGGACGCCAAGGACCTCGCCGAGGAGATCTCCGAGGACCAGACCCGCGTCATCGACGACGTCCAGCAGCTGCTGGGTGAGATGGGCGTGATCATCGGCGGCAGCCGTGACCACGAGCCGAACCCGAAGAGTGCCCCCGCCTCCATCAACAACGACGACGGCCCGGTCACCTTCAAGCCGGACCCGCCCAGCCCGTCTCCGTCGGAGAGCGACGAGAGCGAGGACGGCGACGACCGCGACCGACGCAGGGCGGACAGGTCCGCGGATTCCTCGCCGTCTCCGAGCCCGGCCGACTCCGACTCCCCGTCGAACGACGACGAGGACGACGACGACTGAGCCTCGGCGGCGACGGCGTTGCACACGCCGCGGGCCCGTGCCGACCCGGCACGGGTCCGCGGCGTCTCTGCTGAGGCCGGCGCGGACCGGGTGTGCGGCCGACCTACGATGGACCCCATGCCCGCTCACCCGCTCTTCGCCCCCGGTGCGCCGGCCGTCCGTGTCCAGGTCGCCTGCGAGGCGCTGCGCACGGTGGCGGTCGGCGCCGTGATGCTCTGCGTGGGCCGGCTGCTCGCCGACGCCCTCGACCGTTCCGCGCAGGTGTCCGTCCCCGTGGTGGCCGCCGCCGTGGCGGCAGCGCTCGTGGCGGCGGCAACAGAGGCCGGCTCGCATGCCGTCCAGGGGCGCAGCATCGCCGCCGAGTCCCGCCGCCTGCGCGGGGCGCTGCTGCGCCGTGCCTTCGCCCTCGGCCCGGCGCGCTTCACCGGTGCGCAGACCGGCCGGCTCGTGGCGATGATGACCGACTCCGTGGAGCGCGTGACCGAGTATCGCCAGGGCTACGTCGGCCGCCTGGTGGGCGCGGTGCTGGCGCCGCTGCTGACCATCCTGCTGGCAGCGGTCTTCGTGGACTGGCTCTCCGCCCTGGTGCTGCTCCTGCTGGTCCCGGTGATCCCCCTGGCGATCATGGGGTTCCGCCGCCTCGTGGCGGGCGTGTCCGCCGCGTCCCGCGAGATGCGCATGCGGCTGGCCGGCCAGTTCCTGGAGGCGATCCAGGGCCTGCCGACGCTCGTGGGCCTGCGTGCGGCCGGCCGTGTGGGCGACCGCCTTCAGGCCGCCGGCGAGCAGAACCGACGGGCCACCATGTCCCTGCTGGCGCGGAACCAGCTCATCCTGTTCGTCACCGAGTCCGTGTTCTCCCTGTTCATGGTCTCCGCCGCCGTGCTGCTCGCCTGGGTCAGGCACGACGACGGCGCCGTCACTGTGGCAGGGGCCCTCGCCCTGGTGCTCCTGTCGACTCAGCTGACCGCGCCGATGAAGCAGATCGGCGGGTTCTTCTACATCGGCATGGCCGGTCGGGCCGGGCAACGGATGATGACCGCCTTCGTGGACCGCGGCGTGGTGCCTGCCGGGCACGCTCACCCCGGTGGCAGACCGGATGCCAGACGGCCCGGCACCCCGGCCGAGACGGCTCCTGCCGCGTCGTCCCCGGCCGAGCCTGCGCCGATGCGAGGCGATCCTGCGCAGGAGGGGGCCGTCGTCGTGCAGGGCGTGGACTTCTGCTACGAGCCGGACAGGCCGGTGCTCACGGACGTGGACCTGACCGTGGCCGAACGGGAGACCACGGCGCTGCTGGGCACCTCGGGCTCGGGCAAGTCCACGCTGCTGGGCCTGCTCGCCGGGGACCTGCTGCCGGCCTCGGGCACAGTGCACGTGAACGGCGTCCCGCTGACCGCGGCGACCCAGGACGAGGTGCGTGCGGCCTCCGCCGTGGTGCAGCAGCACACGTGGCTGTTCCGGGCGTCGTTGGCGCAGAACCTGCGCATCGCCGCACCGGGGGCCACGGACGAACAGCTCTGGGACGCCCTCGAGCAGGTGGACCTGGCGCGCTGGGCGCGCACGCTGCCGCAGGGACTGGACACACCCGTGGGCGAGCGCGGATTGGGCGTCTCCGGCGGTCAGGGCCAGCGGATCGCCCTGGCCCGCGCGTTCCTGGCCGGCCGACCCCTGGTGATCCTCGACGAGCCGACGAGCCAGGTCGACCTGGAGTCCGAGGCTGTGATCGAGCAGGCGATCGAGCGGTTGGGGGAGCGGGCCACCGTGGTGCTCGCGACGCACCGCCCCGCCCTGGTGACGGGCCGTGCCGTGCGCGTGCGCAGCGGACGGGTGGAGCAGGAGCGGCGATGACGACGACGGCGCAGTCGCGGACGGCCCCGCTGGTAGAGGTGGGCCGCTGGCTGATCCGCGCCACGGCCCCGGTGCTGTGGCCGCTGGCCGGCTCGGTGCTGTTCCGGCACGTCTACTTCGCCGCGGCGGCGGCGCTGTTGGGCGTGGGCGCCGGGGCGATCGCGTCCCTGGCGGTCGACGGGCCGACGCCGGCATGGCTGCCCGGGACGGTGTGGACGCTGATCGGCGTGCTGGCCGGGCTGACCCTGGTGAAGGCCGTGGCCGGCTACCTCGAGCACTTCCTGGGCCACTGGGTGGCGTTCAAGGCGCTCGAGCTGCTGCGCGTGCGCCTGTACCGCGCGCTGGTGCCCCTGGCGCACCAGGCCGCGCGGAACGCCTCCTCGGGTGACCTGCTGACGCGGGCGACCAAGGACGTCGACCGGATCGAGGTGTTCTTCGCGCACACCCTGGCACCGGCGGTGACCGCGGTGACGATGCCCGCGCTGGTCCTGGCCGTGATGGGACCGCAGGTCGGCGGGCCGGCGGCGCTGGCGGCGGGGGTCGGGCTGGGCCTGTCCGTGGTCGTGGTCCCGGCGCTGGGCGTGCGGGCGAGCCAGCGCGGAGCCGACGCGGCCAACGCGCGGCGTGGCGAGATCGCTCAGCACGTCACCGACTCGGTGCAGGGCATGTCCGAGGTGACCGGCTACGGCCATGTGGATCGTCGGCTGGAGGAGACGGCGTCGCTGGACGAGGCGCTGCAGGCCGACGGTGCCGTCCGCGGCCGGTGGGCCGTGGCACGGGAGGGGGCCGCCCAGGCGGTGTCCCTGGCCACGCTGCCGGCCGTGGTGGCGGCCGGTGCGTCGTCCGGGGCGGATCTGGTGCCGCTGGCCGCCTTCACCGCGATGGTGTGGGCGCTGTTCGACGCGACCGCCGGCGTGCGTGGGTTTGCCGGGACGCTGGACGCTTCGATGGCCGCGGCGCGCCGTGTGCACCAGATCGCCGTGACGGCCCCCGACGTGGCGGATCCGCCGACGCCGGTGCCGGTGCCCGCGGGGTCTCTGGGGGTGCGGGTAGAGGACGTGGACTACGCGTATCCGTCCGAGGCCGAGGCGCGTGCGACGGCCCTGGCGGGCATCACGCTCGAGGTCCCGGCCGGCAGTCACACGGCGCTGATGGGCGCCTCGGGCTCCGGCAAGTCCTCGATCCTGCGCCTGCTTGCCCGGCACGACGACGCCACGGCCGGCACGGTCGCGCTGACCGGAGCCGAGGGGGCCGTGGTTCCGGTGTCCGCCGTGGCGTTGGAGGACCTGAGGACGGCCACGCACTACGTGACCCAGCAGACCACGCTGTTCCGCGGCAGCATCGCCGAGAACCTCCGGCTGTCTGCGCCCCGGGCCGGCGATGATCGGCTGTGGGAGGCGCTCGAGGCGGCACAGCTGGCCGAGGCCGTGCGGGAGCGCGGGGGACTGGACACCGAGGTCGGGGAGCAGGGCCGGCGGCTGTCCGGCGGGCAGCGTCAGCGGCTCGGCGTGGCCCGGGCCGTGCTGGCCCGCCCGCGGGTGCTCCTGCTGGACGAGTACACCTCCCACCTGGACCCCGAGACCGCCGCGGCGGTGCGCGCCGGCCTGCGCGCGGCGCTGCCGGAGGCGACGATCGTGGAGGCCACGCACACCTCGGCCGGGCTGGACGCCGCGGACCAGGTGGTGGTGTTGGACGCCGGCCGGATCGTGGCCTGTGGGCGGCCCGAGGACCTGAAGCGCGGCGGACCGCTGGCGAGGCTCATCGCGCGGGAGACGGACCGGGCGTGACCGTTCTGTGTCGTAGGTGACAGGGTTGTTGCGATGTCGGTGTTCCCCTGGCATCTGCTCACCGGATTCCTAGGCTGAGAGGCGGAGGGGACATGTGACATGGGGCACGTTCCTTTCGGCCGCGCCAGACCGGCCGCGGTCACTCGGACATCCATGGGAGTGAAGCACCATGACCCGCGCGACGACCATCGGCCCCCGCACCGCCCTCGGCATGGGGGCGCTGGCCCTGACCGCAGCAATGCTGGCACCGGGAGCCGGTGCCGAGACCGCCGGCACCCAGGGCGGCAACCCGGAACCCGGCCCGGTGGGTGGGATCGGAGACCCCGCCGTCTGGGGCTGCTTCGTGGGCTCCACCACGGGCAAGGGCGTCGGCGAGCCCGACTCCACCGGGCGACTGCGCAGCGCCCACCAGATCGTGTTCGCACTGCAGCGCGGTCCCGGTCAGGAGGGCGCCGTCACCGCGGACCAGGTGACGTTCACCGCGGTGCCCCGCGGCGCCGACACCGAGCCGGTGGAGGTCCCGTTCAGCTTCGAGGGCCCGGTCGGCACCGTGTGGACCAGTGACCTCGGCGACGCGCTCGGGCTCGAGGAGGGCACAGACACCAGCCACGTCGGCGAGGTGGACGTCACCGTCACGGTCGACGGCACCGCCGAGGTGGTGGCGACCCTGGACATGGCGAAGGGCGGCACGCCCGTGGACCACCGGTGCGAGAACACCAACACCGAGTCCGGGCCGCTCTGGATCGACGTCCACTGGACCGCGGTCCCCATGAACATGAACGACCGCGGCTTCCTCGACGGCGGCGGCTGGGCCTTCACCAGCGACGTCCGCGAGTGGATGCCGTTCCGCTGGCAGAGCGACGACGCCACCGCCACCGGGACGCACTATGTGCCCGCCGACGAAGTCGAATGGACCGAGCACACGCCGAGCGTGTTCCCGCTGCACGGGTTCGAATCCGGCAGACACTACGGGACCAACGTCAGCACCCTGTCCGGAGAGTCGGACCTGAGCTGGATCGAGGCCGAGGGCGTCGGCCCGGACGGCAAGACCTACAGGAGGCTCAGCCTGATCGACCCGATGACCCAGAAGACCTACGACGCGACGCTGGACGGCGCCGTCCCGGTGGCCGGCATGAGCGCCGAGGACAAGAAGGACATGACGCCGCAGCTTCTCCTGAGGGACACGCAGCTCGAGGACCCGAACGAGCCGGCGGACGACGGTCACACCGTCCCGGACAAGGTGGAGACCGGTGGCTCCGCTGCCGGCGGCCTCGCGCTGGCAGGTCTGGGCGGGGCGACCGGCCTGGTGGCGCTGCGCCGTAGGTTCGGCATGGCCTGAGGGCCACGCCGTCACGAATCCGGCGGGAGAGGCGATTCCCCTCGCCGCCCGTCGAAGGCAGAGGGCCGTCGTCGTGAGCTGATGGGAGCCACGGTGGCGGCCCTCGGCCGTCCCTGTCCGGCCCCGCCGACGATCGGGAGGGGCAGAGCATGGTCAGTCCTCGGCCGAGGGCGGCGGGTCGACAGGCGCCGCGGGGGAGTCCTTGTCCTGTCCGGGCCTACATCTAGTGTCCGGACCATGCAGACACGCCGACGTTTTGAGTGGTGGACATCGCTGAAAGGCGTGTGCAGATGTGCACTGTGCCCGTCCACCGGCTGTGGACAGCGTGGGGTCGAAGCGGCCCGATCCGCGTGTTCGCGCGGATCGTGGTCGGCCGGGAGTGTGGATGGGGTGTGGAGAGAGTGTGAACGATGAATGACATCCGTGTAAGCACTACATCTAGGGATGGTCGCGCCCGCCGATCACCACATGTAGTATCGATGGGAACGAAAGCACGAATCCCCGGATTCCGCTCCGGGACCGATGTGAGCCCCAGTCGGGGCCCGTCGGATGAGAAGCAAAGGGATGCAGATGACCGTCACCGTCTACACCAAGCCGGCCTGCGTGCAGTGCAACGCCACCTACCGTGCGCTGGACAAGAAGGGCATCGCCTACAAGACCGTCGACATGTCCCAGGACCCGGAGGCCCTGGAGCAGGTTCGGGCCCTCGGCTTCATGCAGGCACCGGTCGTCATGACCGAGTCCGACTCCTGGTCCGGCTTCCGCCCGGACAAGATCGAGGAGCTGGCCCAGGCCGCCGCCACCTCAGTCGCTTGAGTGGCAACGCGGTGCAGATGACCCGAGGCGCGGACCTCCACCACATCCGATCTGCCGCAGCGCAGGGACTCGTCCCCACGGACGCCCGGCTCATCTACTTCTCCTCGGCGTCCGGGTACACGCACCGCTTCGTCCAGAAGCTCGCCCTGCCCGAGGGTCAGACGGCGCGGCTGCCCCTGATCACGAAGGAGCCGACGCTGGAGGCCACCGCCCCGTTCGTCCTGCTCACCCCCACCTACGGCGGGGGAGACGGGAAGGGGGCGGTCCCCAAGCAGGTGATCAAGTTCCTCAACGTCGAGGGGAACCGGAGGTTGCTGCAGGGCGTGATCGCCAGCGGCAACACCAACTTCAACGAGGGGTACTGCCTCGCGGGATACATCATCGCCCGCAAGTGTCAGGTGCCCCTGATGTACAAGTTCGAACTCATGGGCACGTCGGACGACGTGACCCGCGTCCGCGAAGGATTGGAAGGGATCTTCTGATGACCGTCACCGAGCAGGACCTCATCCAGCAGGCCAAGCACCTGCCGCCGGAGTGGCAGGGTCTGGGCTACCACGAGCTCAACGCCATGCTGAACCTGTATGGCCCCGACGGCAAGATCCAGTTCGAGGCCGACCACGCCGCCGCGCGGCAGTACTTCCTGCAGCACGTCAACAACAACACGGTCTTCTTCCACGACCTCGAGGAGAAGCTGACCTACCTGCAGGAGAACGACTACTACGAGTCCGAGACCTTCGAGCAGTACCCGTTCGAGTTCGTCAAGGGCCTGTTCGACCGTGCCTACAAGGCGAAGTTCCGCTTCCCGACCTTCCTCGGCGCCTTCAAGTTCTACACCTCCTATGCGCTGAAGACCTTCGACGGCAAGCGCTATCTCGAGCGCTACGAGGACCGGGTCTCCGTGGTGGCCCTCCACCTCGCCCAGGGCGACCAGGCCATGGCCGAGCACCTTGTGGACGAGATGGTCGCCGGCCGCTTCCAGCCCGCCACCCCGACCTTCCTCAACGCAGGCAAGAAGCAGCGCGGCGAACTCGTCTCCTGCTTCCTGCTGCGCATCGAGGACAACATGGAGTCCATCGCCCGCGGCATCAACTCCGCCCTGCAGCTGTCCAAGCGCGGCGGCGGCGTGGCCCTGTCGCTCACCAACATCCGTGAGCACGGTGCCCCCATCAAGCAGATCGAGAACCAGTCCTCCGGCGTCATCCCCGTGATGAAGCTGCTCGAGGACTCCTTCTCCTACGCGAACCAGCTCGGCGCCCGCCAGGGAGCCGGCGCCGTGTACCTGCACGCGCACCACCCGGACATCCATCGCTTCCTGGACACGAAGCGTGAGAACGCGGACGAGAAGATCCGCATCAAGACCCTGTCCCTCGGCGTGGTCATCCCGGACATCACCTTCGAGCTGGCCAAGCGCAACGAGGACATGTACCTCTTCTCCCCGTACGACGTGGAGCGTGTCTACGGCAAGCCGTTCTCCGAGATCTCCGTCACGGAGAAGTACCACGAGATGGTGGACGACGCCCGGATCAAGAAGACCAAGATCAACGCGCGCGAGTTCTTCCAGACCCTCGCGGAGATCCAGTTCGAGTCCGGCTACCCGTACATCGTCTTCGAGGACACCGTGAACCGCGCGAACCCGATCGCCGGCCGCATCACCATGTCCAACCTCTGCTCCGAGATCCTGCAGGTCTCCTCCGCCTCGCAGTACAACGAGGACCTGACCTACGCCGAGGTCGGTGAGGACATCTCCTGCAACCTCGGCTCCATGAACATCGCGAAGACCATGGACTCGCCGGACTTCGGCCTGTCCATCGAGACGGCGATCCGCGCGCTGACCGCCGTGTCCACCATGTCCGACATCCAGTCGGTCCCCTCGGTGGCCAAGGGCAACGAACGCTCCCACGCCATCGGCCTGGGGCAGATGAACCTTCACGGCTACCTCGCCCGCGAGCGGGTGCACTACGGCTCCGAGGAGGGCATCGACTTCACGAACATGTACTTCTACGCGGTGCTGTTCCACGCGCTGCGGGCCTCGAACAAGATCGCCATCGAGCGCGGTCAGAGGTTCGGCGGGTTCGAGGACTCGACGTACGCCTCCGGCGAGTTCTTCGACAAGTACACCGAGCAGGAGTGGAAGCCCGCCACCGAGCGAGTCGCAGCCCTGTTCGCGGACGCGGACATCCACCTGCCGACCCGCGAGGACTGGCTCGAGCTCAAGGCCTCCGTCATGGAGCACGGCATCTTCAACCGCAACCTGCAGGCCGTCCCGCCGACCGGCTCGATCTCCTACATCAACAACTCGACCTCCTCGATCCACCCGGTGGCCTCGAAGATCGAGATCCGCAAGGAGGGCAAGCTCGGCCGCGTCTACTACCCGGCCCCGTACCTGACCAACGAGAACCTCGAGTACTACGAGGACGCGTACGAGATCGGCTACGAGAAGATCATCGACACCTACGCCGCTGCCACCCAGCATGTGGACCAGGGGCTGTCCCTGACGCTGTTCTTCAAGGACACGGCCACCACCCGTGACCTGAACCGTGCGCAGATCTACGCCTGGAAGAAGGGCATCAAGACGATCTACTACATCCGCCTGCGCCAGCTCGCCCTGGAAGGCACCGAGGTCGAGGGCTGCGTGTCCTGCATGCTCTGAGCCGGCCACGCGCCGTCCGCCGCCGCACCGGAAGGCGGCGGGCGGCCGTCGTCGTGATGCACGGAAGGGGCCGGGCGAGAACCCGCCCGGCCCCTCCGTCACACCCCCTGGGGGACACCCCGGGGACACCCCGTTCCGCCCACGGCGAGGCACGCCCGACGTGTCCGGCCGTCGGCCTAGACTGACCACTCGAACAGCCGGGCTTCCGTGCGTGCCGATCACCCTGGAAGCCGCAAGAACACGCCGATTCTCCTGTGTGAGAAGCCGGCCCCACGTACCGCCGAAGGATGAGCACTCCGTGACTGACCAGCAGCACCACCTCGTCGAAGCGATCAATTGGAACCGCATCCAGGACGAGAAGGACGTCGAGGTGTGGAACCGCCTCGTGAACAACTTCTGGCTGCCGGAGAAGGTGCCGCTGTCCAACGACGCGCAGTCCTGGTCCAACCTGACCGACGACGAGCGCCTGCTCTCCATGCGGGTGTTCACCGGCCTGACCCTGCTGGACACCATCCAGGGCACCGTCGGCGCCGTGTCCCTCATCCCGGACGCCATCACCCCGCACGAGGAGGCCGTCTACACGAACATCGCGTTCATGGAGTCGGTGCACGCGAAGTCCTACTCCTCGATCTTCTCCACCCTCGCCTCCACCAAGGAGATCGACGAGGCCTTCCGCTGGTCCCGGGAGAACACGAACCTGCAGCGCAAGGCCGCGCTGATCGTGGAGCGCTACGACGGCGAGGACCCGTACAAGAAGAAGATCGCCTCCACCCTGCTGGAGTCCTTCCTCTTCTACTCCGGCTTCTACTGGCCGATGTACCTGTCCTCCCACGCGCGCCTGACCAACACCGCGGACCTGATCCGCCTGATCATCCGCGACGAGGCCGTGCACGGCTACTACATCGGCTACAAGTACCAGCGGAACCTCGAGACCCTGCCCGAGGAGAAGCGCGAGGAGCTCAAGGCCTTCACCTACGAGCTGCTCTTCGAGCTGTACGAGAACGAGGTCGAGTACACCCACGCCCTCTACGACTCCGTCGGGCTGGCCGAGGACGTCAAGAAGTTCCTGCACTACAACGCCAACAAGGCCCTGATGAACCTGGGCTACGAGGCGATGTTCCCGGCCGAGACCACCAACGTGAACCCGGCGATCCTCTCCGCCCTGTCCCCGAACTCGGACGAGAACCACGACTTCTTCTCCGGCTCCGGCTCCTCCTACGTGATCGGCAAGGCCGAGAACACCGAAGACGACGACTGGGACTTCTGAGCCCGCCCGCCTGACCTGCTCTGCACGCCCTCCCCGGCACCGAGCGGTCGACGACGGCCCGCATCCTCTGCGCGAGGGTGCGGGCCGCCGTCGTCTCCGACCGCCCTGCGGAAGGTCATGCGGCGTCATGCAGCCCGGTGCCAGGCGTGGAATCCCTCACATGCGCCCCCAGAAGCCGCCCGGAATGCCGTGCGCGGCGCGTGGACACGTTACGATCATGCCCAGCTTCAGGAGAAGCGGCTTACGGCCCCGCCGGCGAAGCGGGGCCACGTGGTCCCAGGACGAGCCGCTCACCAACCCCATGTTCACGGGTGGTATCGGACCGAGAAGCGGCCCACTTCCGCCGCGCGGAGGACCCCGACGACGGGGACGCGCGTGGTGGCTGGAGGCGGGCAAGAGCAGACCCTCGAAAGGAAGTACACCGGCGCGGCACGGGCGTCTCCGCCCTGTCCGCGCAGGCGCGGCCCCACCGGCGTCGGCACTCTCCGTCCCCGCCCCGGCCGGGCACGCCGTTCAGCACCGCACCCGACCCCGTCCCGGACGAGCCGAGGACGGGCAGGCGTCGTTTCCCCCCCTGTCCCAGAGGAGATCCCCCATGTCCCAGCACCCCGCACTGTCCCGCCGTTCGTTCGGCGCCCTCTCCCTCGCCGCCGTCGGCTCCCTGGCCCTCTCGGCCTGCAACTCGCAGGCGCAGGACGACTCCGCCAACGGCGGCAAGGGCAAGATCGTCATCGGCATCGTGGGCGAGAACGAGACCAACAAGCTGTTCGTGGAGCTTGCCAAGAAGGAGCTGGACCTCGACGTGGAGATCCGCAACTTCACGGAGTACACCCAGCCGAACCCGGCGCTGGAGAACGGTGACATCCAGATGAACTGGTTCCAGCACATCGCCTACCTGGCCGACTACAACGAGGCCTCGGGCAGCGACCTGGTGATGATCGGCTCCACCGAGATCATCCCCCTGCCGCTGTACTCGAAGAAGTACAAGGACGTGGAGGACTTCCAGAAGGGGGACACCGTCGCGATCCCGAACGACACCGTCAACCAGGGCCGTGCCATCGGCGTGCTCGTGCAGGCCGGCCTGGTCACGCTCAAGAACGACACGATCCGCCCGGAGCCGAAGGACATCGACGAGTCCGCCTCCACCGTGAAGGTGCAGCCGGTGGCCGCGCAGCAGACCGTGAACGCGCTGGAGTCCGTGCAGGGCGCGGTGATCAACAACGACTTCTCCGCAGACGCCGGGATCGACACGAACACCGCCCTGTTCCAGGACGACCCGTCCGCAGACGCCGCCAAGCCGTTCGTCAACGGGTTCGTGGTCCGCCAGGAGGACAAGGACGACGAGACGTACAAGAAGCTCGCCGAGCTCTACCACAACCAGCAGATCCTGGACTCGGATGCCGAGCTCTCCTCCGGCACCTCCGTGCCGGTGCAGCTGGAGCAGGACGAGATCGATCGGGTCACCGAGGACTACCAGGCCGCGATCGCCGAGCAGGGCTCCTGATGCCCATGGCAGCGCACACCCCTGACCGAAAGCAGCTCGCCCCCGGGCGCACCGCAGAGGGCGCCCCGGGGGAGCCCGTCATCGTCTTCGACCACGTCAGCCGCGTCTTCGGCGGGCGCAGCGGCGAGGTCACGGCGGTGGACGACGTCTCCCTGACCGTACACCGCGGCGAGGTCTTCGGCGTCATCGGCTTTTCCGGAGCCGGCAAGTCCACCCTGATCCGCATGATCAACGGACTGGAGAAGCCCACCTCCGGCACCGTCACGGTGCTCGGCGAGGAGGTCTCCGCGCTCTCTGAGGCGAAGCTGCGGCCGGTGCGTCGACGAATCGGCATGGTGTTCCAGCAGTTCAACCTCATGCACTCGCGGACCGTCGCCGGCAACGTGAACTACGCCCTGGCCACCGCCGGCTGGCCGAAGGCCAGGCGCCGGGAGCGTGTGGCCGAGCTGCTGGAGTTCGTCGGCCTGGCCGAGAAGGCCAAGCACTACCCGGAGCAGCTCTCCGGCGGGCAGAAGCAGCGCGTGGGCATCGCACGGGCGCTGGCCGCCGAGCCGGAGATCCTGCTCGCCGACGAGGCCACCTCCGCGCTGGACCCGTCCACGACCTCCGAGGTCCTGTCCGTGCTGCGGCGCGTCAACGAGGAGCTCGGTGTGACGATCGTGGCCATCACCCACGAGATGGAGGTCATCCGTTCCATCGCGGACCGGGTGGCCGTGATGGACGCGGGCCGCGTGGTGGAATCCGGTCGAGTGTTCGACCTGTTCTCCCGCACGAACCACTCCGCGGATGCCGCGTCCTTCGTCACCACGGCGCTCAAGGACCGGCCCAATGCGGAGGAGGTGGCCCGCATCCGCCGGCGCACCGACGGGCGGCTGGTCATGGTGTCCCTGCGGGACGCCGCCGCGGTGTCCGCGGTACTCGGCACGGCCGGTCAGCGGGGCGTCGGATTCGAGATCGTCCACGGCGGCGTGTCCGCCACCAAGGACTCCGCGTACGGGCTGCTCACCGTGTCACTGACCGGGGAGGAGACGGCGGTGGAGGACTTCCTCGCGGACCTGGGCCGCGCCGGAGACGTGCAGGAGGTGCAGCAGTGATCCAGGACTTCCTCAACCTCGACTGGGACTACTACGGCCCGGAGCTGTGGACCGCCATGGGGGACACCATTTACATGGTGATGTGGTCCTTCCTGCTCGGCGGCGCGATCGGCCTGGTCCTCGGATTCGTCCTCTACACCACGCGTCCCGGCGGCATCTTCGCGAACCGGGTGGTCAACCTGGCCATCAACGTCGTGGTGAACCTGATCCGGCCCATCCCGTTCGTCATCCTCATCGCGGCCCTGCAGCCGTTGACCATCGCGGTGGTCGGCAGCGGCATCGGCAACACCGCGGTGGTGTTCTGCATGATCTGGGCCTCCACGTTCGCCATCGCCCGCATCGTGGAGCAGAACCTCGTCTCCCTGGACCCCGGGGTGATCGAGGCGGCCCGGGCGATGGGCGCCTCACGGTGGCGGATCGTCACCACCGTGATGCTTCCCGAGGCGCTCGGCCCGCTGATCCTCGGATACACGTTCGTGATCATCTCGCTGGTGGACATGTCTGCACTGGCAGGCATCATCGGCGGCGGCGGCATCGGCAACTTCGCCATCGTGGAGGGCTACAACCGGTTCCGTCCTGCGGTCACCTGGACCGCGGTCATCGTCGTCGTCGTGTTCGTCCAGGCCCTGCAGCTGGTCGGCAACTGGGCGGCCCGCAAGGTCATGCGCCGCTGAGCGCCGGCTCGGCCCCGAGCCACGACGGCCGGTGACGTCCCTGCGGGGACGTCACCGGCCGTCGTCGTTCTGGCAGACTGAGGCCCATGACCGACAACGCGCCCACCCCCGAGTCCTCCGCCTGCGACCCGGCGGCCTTCTACGTCCGCCTCGGCGAGCCCACCGTGGATGCCGACGGCGTCCGCACCTCCCGCGTGCGCTCCACCGTGCACGCCCAGGGCGCGTGGCGGGAAGAGGAGATGCACATGGCCGCGGTCTCGGGCCTGCTGCTGCATGAGGTGAGCGCGCATGAGACCACGCCCGGGCTGCGGGTGGGACGGCTCTCCTACGACATTCTGGGCACACTCTGGGCCGGGGAGCTGGAGGTGACCACACGCACCCTGCGTCCGGGCCGCACCATCGAGCTGGTCGAATCCGTGCTCCAGGCCCGGGGTCGCACCGTGCTGACCCTGCGTGCCTGGCTGCTGTCCACCTCGGACACCTCCGCTGTCGCCCAGCTGCCGGACGAGTCCCTCCCGCCGCGCTCTGCAGCGCAGGAGCAGAACGCGCTCCAGGGGTGGGCCGGCGGGTACATCGCCTCCCTCGAGGGCGTCACCGTCCCCGGTCACGCGCCGGGCCACGGCCGGGTGTGGATCACCACGGACCGGGAGATGGTGGCGGGGGAGCCCACGAGCGATCTGGTGCGCCTGATCGGACTCACGGACACGGCCAACGGGATCGCCCCGGCCCTGCCGCCGAAGCCCGGCGGCTGGTTCTTCCCCAACGTGGACCTGCAGATCCATCTGTACCGCGAGCCCAGCGGCCACTGGCTCGGCCTCGCAGGCCAGGTCACCGTGGGCCCGGACGGCGTGGGCCTGACGAGCACCGTCCTCCATGACGACGACGGCCCCTTCGCCCACGTCGAACAGACCCTCACCCTGCGCTCCTGGCCGGCCGAGGGCGGCCTGTGAGCGCAGTCCGCCGGCTGCGCTGCGCGGTGCAGGAGCGGACCCTGGGGGCCGCCGAGGATCTCGACTGGGCCATGGGCGAGCTGTCCGTCTTCCGCACTGCCGCGGCGGAGGGGAAGGACCTGGACGATCTGATCCGTGTCTACGTGCCCGAGCCGACGGTCGCGTTCGGCCAGCGCGATGCGCGGCTGCCCGGCTTCGAGGCGGCGGCAGCGGCGGCCCGGGCCCACGGCTTCGCACCCCTGACCCGCCGGGCCGGCGGACGGGCGGCGGCCTACCACCACGGCTGTGTGGTGGTGGACCACCTGTGCCTGCAGGAGGACGCGGCCGTGACGCAGCGGGCACGCTTCTCCGCGTTCGCCGACCTGTTCGTGCGCGCCTTCGCCCGCATGGACGTGCCGGCCTCGGTGGGAGAGATCCCCGGGGAGTACTGCCCCGGCGAGTTCTCCGTGCAGGGCCCGGCCCCCGAGCACCCGGTGAAGCTGGCCGGCTCCGCCCAGCGTGTGGTCAAGGGCGCCTGGCTGTTCTCCACCCACGTGGTGGTCGCGGACGCCGCGCCGCTGCGTGCGGTGCTCACGGACGTCTACCGGGAGCTCGGCATGCCGATGGACCCGCGCACCGTGGGCGGGGCCGAGGACGTGCACCCCGGCGCGAGCGTGGAGCAGTTCGTGGCGGCGCTGCGCGCCGAGTACGCGGACTGGGCGGCCGAGCGCGGCATGTCCCAGGGTGACCTGGCGGTCTGACCCGGCTGCGGGCACGTCCGGACGGCCGGCGGCGGCAGGGCCCGGGGCCGGTCGCCCACGCCCGTGACCTGCGGCGCGGGCTCAGGCGTCCTCGGCGGGGGCACCGGCCATGGCGAACAGGTCGTGCTGCATGTCCGCCGTGGAGCGGGCCACGAATCCGGCGTCCACCGCGGCCTGCTTCCGGGCGCCGTCCGTGCGGAACAGGGCCCAGCCGCGCTGGAGCAGGAAGGGGATCGGCTTGCGGCGCTCGGCCACGTCCCGGGCGAAGCGGCGCACGGCGGTGGTCACCGGCGACTGGTCGATGTACCAGGCGTCGAAGGGCACCCCTGCCGCCTCGAGCAGGGCCGGCATCTGCGTGGCGAAGATGCCCTCGGCCACGATCGGCCCGCCCACGCCGCCGGCACCCGAGGCGGCGGCACCCGAGGCGTCGGCCTCGGAGCCGTTCCCGTACTCCAGGTGCAACGGCACCGTGCCCACGATCGAGGACGTGGAGATGTCGTAGTCCGGGATCTGCGCGGTCCCGGTCTGACGCAGCTGCACGATCGCCTCGACGGCGGCCGGGCCGTTCCAGGTGCCGGCGTCGTCCCAGTCGATCTCCCCGTAGGGGGTGCGCGGGAAGGCCGGGCCGTCCCCGCCCTCGGCGGCGTCCTCGGACTGCGGCCGGTAGAAGGAGTCCAGCGGCAGGTGCGGACGGCCGTAGCGGCGGGCGAGGAACGACTTGCCGGAGCCGGACGCCCCGCCGATCAGCACCACGCGTGGCCGGGGGGTCGCCCCGGCGGAGCCGGTGGTCCCGGACGCGGCGGGCTCGGGCTGGACGGGCTCGGGCTGGGCGGTGTCGTTCACGGTCACCCATTCTGACAGACCCTCCTCAGATGCTGTGCGCCTGCGGAAGGGCCACCGCGCCAGGGCTCCGAGGGCAGACGACGACGGACCCGGCGCCTTCCGCGGAAGGCGCCGGGTCCGTCGTCGGGACGGGGCCGAAGGCCCGCACCGTGGTGGCAGGGCGGTCAGTGGCCGCGGGCGATCCACTCGTCCAGGTGCGGTGCCTCCGCGCCGATGGTGGTGGAGTCGCCGTGGCCGGTGTGGACCACCGTGCGGTCGGACATCGGCAGCAGGCGCGTGGAGATGGACTCGATGATCGTGTCGAAGTCCGAGTAGCTGCGGCCGGTGGCGCCGGGGCCGCCGGCGAACAGGGTGTCGCCGGAGAACACGACGCCGGTGGGGGTGCCCTCCTCGTCCTTCTCGCCCAGGGCCGGGGCGTGGAAGCACACCGAGCCGGGGGAGTGGCCCGGGGTGTGGCGGACCTCGAGCTCCACACCGGCCACGCGGAAGGTGTCGCCGTCCTGCAGGGCGCCGTCGGGGGCCTCGTCCGGGAACACGGCGTCCCAGAGCATGCGGTCGTCCGGGTGGATCAGCACGGGCGCGTCCACCATCCGGCGGAACTCCATGACCTGGCGGATGTGGTCGTCGTGGCCGTGGGTGAGCAGGATCGCCAGGACCTGACGGCCGTTGACGGCCTTCCACACGGCGTGCGCGTCATGGGCCGGGTCGATGACCACGCACTCCTCGGCACCGCCGACGATCCAGACGTTGTTGTCCACCTCATGGGTCTCCCCGTCCAGGGAGAAGGTGCCGGAGGTGACGATGTGGTCGATGCGTGCCATCAGAGCACCACCACCGAACGCAGGACGTCGCCGGACTTCATGGTGTCGAAGGCCTCGTTCACCTCGTCGATGCCGATCTTCTCGGTGACGAACGCCTCCAGCGGCAGACGGCCCAGGCGGTACTGGTCCACGAGCATCGGGAAGTCGCGCTCGGGCAGGCAGTCGCCGTACCAGGAGGACTTCAGGGCGCCGCCGCGGCCGAAGACCTCGAGCAGGGGCAGCTCGATCTTCATCTCCGGGGTCGGCACGCCCACGAGCACCACGCGGCCGGCGAGGTCGCGGGCGTAGAAGGCCTGCTCGTAGGTCTCCGGGCGGCCCACGGCCTCGATGACCACGTCCGCGCCGACGCCGCCGGTGGCCTCACGGATCGCCTCGACGGCGTCCTGCTCCTTCGAGTTCACGGTGACGGTGGCCCCGAGCTCCTCGGCCTTCGCCAGCTTCTTCGGGTCGATGTCCACGGCCACGATCGTGGTGGCGCCGGCCAGCTTCGCGCCGGCCACCGCGGCCACGCCGACGCCGCCGCAGCCGATGACGGCCACGGACTCGCCGCGCTTGACCTCGCCGGTGTTCACGGCGGCGCCGATGCCGGCCATGACGCCGCAGCCCAGCAGGCCGACGGCGGCCTGCTCGTCCACCGAGTCCACGCCGTCCACCCTGGTGCACTGGCCGGAGTGGACCAGGGTCTTCTCGGCGAAGGCGCCGATGCCCAGGGCGGGCTCCAGCTCGGTGCCGTCCTCCAGGGTCATCTTCTGCTCGGCGTTGAAGGTGGAGAAGCAGTACTTCAGGTCCCCCTTCTTGCAGGCGCGGCACTCGCCGCAGACGGCACGCCAGTTCAGGATGACGGTGTCCCCGACCTCGACGTTCGTCACGCCTTCGCCGACGGCGGAGACCACGCCGGTGGCCTCGTGGCCGAGCAGGTAGGGGTAGTCGTCTCCGATGCCGCCCTCGACGTAGTGCAGGTCCGTGTGGCAGACGCCGCAGGTCTTGATGTCCACGACGGCCTCGCCCGGACCCGGGTCCGGGACCACGATGGTGGTCAGCTCGACGGGGGCGTCCTTCGACCGTGCGATGACGGCCTTCACCTTCTGGGGCACGTGGGCTCCTCTCCTGTGGGGTGCACGGGCGGACGGTTGCGGCGCGTGTGTGCCGGTCCGGGGCCCGCGGGCCTTCGGGCCCGCAGTGTGGTCGGAGCGGCGCCACGCCGGTGGGGCGTCCTCCCGCGTCGGTCCCTCCATCCCATCACAGGGTCGGCGGCGGATGCACGGGTCACAGGTCCGGTGGGGCCGGCGCGCAGCACGCGTGGCGTGTGGCGCCGTCGCCCGGGACGGGGAAGACTTGATGCGGCAGACGAGTGCGCTGTGACCGGAGGCCGAGCAGACGAGGGGAAGGACCGTTGAGATGTGTGGCCGCTACGTGATGGCCCGTGCCACCGGGGACCTGGTGGCCCGGGGCGGCGCCGAGCCGGACGAGGAGCTGGTGCTCCGGGAGAACTGGAACGTCGCCCCGACGGCCGAGGTGCCGATCCTGGTGGCGCATGCGGGGAACGCCGGGGCGGGTGACGGCGACGCCGCGGTGACGCGGCGGATCCATGTGGCCCGCTGGGGCCTGGTGCCGCCGTGGGCGAAGGAGCTGTCCGTGGGCTCGCGTGCGTTCAACGCCCGCTCCGAGACGGTGGCGCAGAAGCCGACGTTCCGGGCGGCCGTGCGTGCCCGCCGCTGCGCCGTGCCCGTGGAAGGCTACTACGAGTGGAAGGCCCCCGACCCCGGGCAGAAGGGCGCCGACGGGAAGGCGGCGAAGAAGCAGCCGTTCTACGTGCACCCCACCGGAGCCGGTGACGGTGAGGGGCCCGTCATCTGGTTCGCCGGCCTCTACGAGTGGTGGAAGGACCCGGAGGCCCAGGCCCGCGGCGAGGACCCGTGGGTGCTCTCCTGCTCCATCCTCACCTGCGCCTCCCCGGACCCGGAGGACGACGACGGCACCCTCGCCTCCCTGGGGCGCCTGCACGACCGTCTGCCCGTCCCCCTGGACGAGTCCCTGATGGCTGACTGGCTCGAGCCGGTGAAGCTCGGCTCCGCCGAGGAGGCGGAGGACCTCGTCGGGCGCGTGGTGGAGCACGCCGAGTCCGTGGCGCGCGGCTGGCGGCTGCGCCCCGTCGGCACCGCCGTGGGCAACGTGCGGAACAACGGGCCGGAGCTGATCCGGCCGCAGGGCGGGGTGCAGGAACGCCTTGTCTGAGCGGCACGCGCAGGAGCCGGCCCGCGGGCAGGCAGGGCACGAGGAGACGGGGCCCGCGGACGATGTCGCCGTGCCCCGCCCTGCCGGAGCGCGGCCGTCCGGGGACGTGACGGCGCAGACCGAGGCGACGGCGCCGCCGTCGGGCCTGGAGCAGCACCAGGTGTGGCTGTACCTGGGTGCGGCCGTGCTCGGCGGGGCCCTGGGCCTGGCGGTGCCGGGTGTGTCAGCGGTGACCGGTGTGCTGCTGTGGCCGCTGCTGGCGGCGCTGCTGTTCGCGACCTTCGTCCAGACCCCGCTGCAGCGGCTGCGTGAGGCCGGCCGGGACGGCCCCTGGCTCGGCACCGTGCTGGTGGCCAACGGGCTGGTGATGCCGGTGTTCGCCCTGTGCCTGGTGGCCGGGGTGGAGGTGTTCGGCAGAGTGCTCGTGGGCTCCGAGGCCCAGGTGACGGCCCTGGCGCTGGGACTGCTGCTGGTGCTCGCGGTGCCGTGCACGGACTGGTTCCTGACCTTCTCCTACCTGTCCTGGGGAGACCGGGCCGCGGCTGTGGTCATCACCCCCGTGAACCTGGTGCTGCAGCTGGTGAGCCTGCCCGTGTGGGTGTGGCTGTTCACGGTGCTGTGGGGAGGCATCGGCGCGGGCGTCGGAGGCGCCGGAGGGGGACTGCCGGGCCTCGGGGCGGCGCTGCTGAGCCCGGGCGTGATCACCGGGGCCGTGCTGGTGGTGCTGGTGCCGCTCGGAGCCGCCGCGTTCTTCGAGCGGTCGCTGCAGCGCTCGCCGGTGGGCGAGGCGCGGCGTGCGCGGCTGGCCCGCTGGCCGATCCCGCTGCTGACCGCCGTGGTCTTCCTCGTGGCCGCCGGCAGTGCGCCGGCGGCGGCCGAGGCGTCCGGCGTGCTCTGGGTCGGCGCGCTGGTGTGCGTGGTCTACCTCGGCGGCGCGGTGCTGGCCGGGACCGTGGCCGGGGACATCGCCGGACTGCCGCGCCCACAGCGCCGCACCCTCGTGTGCACGCTCGGCACGAGGAACTCGTTCGTGGTGCTGCCGATCGCCCTGGCACTGCCTGCCGGCTGGGAACTGGCCGGTGCGGCGATCGTGACGCAGTCGCTCGTCGAGCTGCTCGGCATGGGCCTGGTCAGCCGCTGGATGGCGGCCCGCGCGGTGCGGGGAGAGGAGGCGGCGCCGGCGCTGTGAGCAACGGCCCGGTCCCGGTCGGCAGGGCGCGGCTCGGTCCCGGCCTGCAGGGCGCGGCCCCCGTCCCCTCGAGGAGGGGACGGGGGCCGTCGTCGTGGCGGGACGCGCGTCAGCGCGCGGCGAGGATCAGCGCACGGTGAAGTCGATCGACTCGGTGTGGCGCTCGCCGTTGAGGTCCGTCACGGTGACCTCGGCGGTGTGCTCGCCGGCGGTCAGGTCCGACGGCAGCGGCAGGCGCCACAGGTGCATGGTGCGGTCGGCGAGGGAGCCGCCGTGCACCAGCTGCTCCTGGGCCGCAGTCGGGTCCGAGTACTCGGCGCCCACGCGGACCTCCTCGCCGTCCATCTCCTGGGTGCGGGTCGCGGGGACCGGTTCAGCTCCGTCCACGCTGACCTCGACCCGGGTGCCGGTGGCGCCCATGAACACGTTGGCGGTCAGCCAGGTTCCGGCCAGGTCCTCGGCGGCCACGGTGTGCGGGTCCGCCAGCGGCTTGGCGCCGCCCTTCTTGGCGTGGTCCTGGTTGGCCTCGAACCACTCGCGGTAGGCCGGGGTGTTCAGGCCGAGGCTCATCTGGTCGGAGCCGTCGTCGCCGCGGACGGTGAAGCGGGAGGCGATGCCCTCGGCGGTCAGGTCCAGGGTGACCACGCCGGGCAGGGCGCCGTCGCGCTGGGCGGCCAGCGGGTACCGGTCCCCGTCCACGAGGCGTCCGGAGTACCAGTCGCCGGAGATCGCGCCGGCCACCAGGTGGTCGAACGGCAGCCCGTCGATGCCGAACAGGTCCTTCCACCCGGCCACGAGGTCGCCGGCGCGCAGGTTCTCGGTGGAGTGGGTGTGGCCGCCGACCGTGATGACCTCACGGCCCTCGAGCACCTCGTAGATCTCGGGCACCTGGTCGATCGAGTGGGTGGCCGAGGTGCTGTCCGCGAAGGACATCAGCGGCACGTGGGTGCCCAGCACGATCTTCTTGTCCTTCGGGGTCGCGGCGATGTCCTGGCGCAGCCACTCCATCTGGCGCTCGTCGATCGAGCCGTTGTAGCCGCTGGAGTCTGCGAGCGGGTACTCCACGGAGGACAGGGCGATCACGTGGGCGTCACCGACGTCGTAGGAGTAGTACTCGGGCCCGAGGGCGGCGCGGAAGCTGTCGAAGGCGTGCTCGGAGTCCGGGGTGTCGAAGTCCAGGTCATGGTTGCCGGGCAGGAACCAGGCCGGGCCGTTGAGCATGGAGGACAGCTCGCGTGTCTGCGGGTACAGGTCCGGGCGGTCTCCCACGATGTCGCCGATGAACAGGATGCCGCAGTCCGTGTAGTCGGTGCGCTCGGCCAGGTCCGCGAACGCGCCGGAGCGGGCGTACTCCACCTCCTGCTCGGTGTAGGTCTGGACGTCGCCGCCGATCAGGCAGCGCTGGTCCTCCTCGGCCATGCGCTCGTCCGCCACCACCGGGAAGTTCACGGCGGCCGGGAGCTCGCCGGTCGGGGCGATGCCGCCGTGCTCCAGCTCCGGGGAGCCGTCCGGCAGGTGGTGGTAGTGGAACTGCGGGACGTTGTCCGCGTCCACCGGAACGCGGTAGCCGGTGGGCTGGGTGACGAAGACCGTCATGTTGTCCCGGACGGGCAGCTCGTAGCGGCCGTGCTTGTCCGTGAGGACGACGTCCTCGCCGTTGGAGACGCGCACACCGGCCAGGCCCTTCTCCGAGGGGTGGCGGCGGGAGTCGCGGTCCGCGTCCACGAAGACGCGGCCGGTGAGCACGTTCGGGTCCTTCGGGCGGGAGTCGTGCGGGGTGCGGCGCACGTCCACCTGACCGCGGTAGGCGTCACGGTCCCAGTCGAACTCCTCCGGGGTGCCGGGGTGGTGCGGGTGCTTCGGTCCCTTGCCCGGGTGCTCCGGGTGGACCGGGTGCGGGTGCTTCGGTCCCTTGCCGGGGTGCTCCGGGTGGACCGGGTGCGGGCGGTGCTGCGGAGAGGAGGCCGGAGCGGCCGCAGCGCCGGCGGACTCGCTCTCGGCGAAGGCGGACGGGGCGATGACGGCTGCGGAGAGCAGTCCGCCGGTCAGGGTCAGGGCGAGGGCTCCGGCGCCGAGGCGGCGGACGCAGGCGGTGGTCTTCACGATGTACCTCTGTTCTGCGGTTCTGTCGTCGGGGACAGCCCCGGGGCACGCGCCGTGAAGCGCGCCGTTCCCTCCGGCGTGCCCCCGCACGCCCCGGCGCGGCATCGAGCCTGACAGCACGGTGTGACGTGCCGTTGACGGCCGGATGAAGGGCACCGCACCGGACCCCGACGCCCCCGTGACGCTTATCGTGTCCGGCCGCCTCCGTAGCTTCGGGGAAGCGATTCGAACACATGTTCGAGTAGCATGGTGGGTGCGGCCTTCCCAGCGCTTCCCGTCCAGGGCCCCTCGGGGCCTGCCGCTCCCACCGCCCGACGGCATCCCGCCGTCGGGTCCGCACACGCCGGTCCGCCGGCAGAACCGAGCAGGGAATCAGGGAGAAGACCATGGGAATCTTCACGCAGTCCGTCGCCGTGGAGTGCGCGCAGGACGGCACGCCGCACCGGCTCCGCTGGAACGGTCGGGACTACGCGCTCGCCGAGCGTCCGGTGCGCTGGTACGAGCGCCGCCGCTGGTGGGCCGAGGAGCACCGGGCCGAGAAGGGCCGTGGCGCCGGCCTCGTGGACCACGAGATCTGGCGCCTCCAGGTCCGGCTCGCCCGTGCCGGCAACGCTCCGCTGCAGACCGTGGACGTCGCCCATCACCTGGACTCCGGCCGCTGGCGTCTGATCCGCATCCACGGCGGGGTCTGCCTGCCCCTCGTGGCCACCGCCTAGCCCGCACCTGTCCGCCGCACCGTGAGGTGCGGGCCTTCGCCCGCCCGTCCTTCCCGACGCCGGCCCCTTCCCTCCGTCGTCCGCCTCACCCACGCCTGTCCGCGCTTCCCGCCGCGCTCTGTCCGCGCTTCCCGCCGCCCGGTCCGTCCGCCGTCATCGGGCGGTGCCGGTTCCGTCGAACAGGAGTGTCAGCATGACCGAGACCGCCGAGCCCTTCGCCCACCTGCAGGTCGCCAGCGCCTTCAGCGCGCACTACGGAGCGTCCTGGCCCGCCGAACTCGTCGCCGCCGCGGCCGCCGACGGGCAGCGCCTGCTCGCCTGCACCGACCGCGACGGCCTCTACGGCATGGCCAAGCACGTCTCCGCGTGCAGGCAGCACGGGATCGCCCCGATCGTCGGCGTGGACCTCGCCGTCACCTGGGCAGACCTGCCGCCGGGGGAGCGGCCGGGGACGCAGGAGCCGGGGGCCGATGCCGGCCGCGTGGTGATCCTGGCCCGCGGCGGCTGCGGGGGCTCCGGGTACGCTGCGCTGTGCCGGGTGGTCTCGGCGGCGCACGCCCGCACCACGGGCGGCGCCGGCGGCGGTGCCCCGGTGATCACGGTCGCCGAGCTGGCCGCGGCCGCCGCCGGACCGGTGCCCACCGCGGCGGACCCGAAGAACCCGCCGACGCCCGAACTGTTCGTCCTGGTCGGCCCGGACTCGGACGTCGGCCGGCACCTGGCCCGCCGCCGCTGGAACGCCGGCCTGCAGGCGCTACGGCGGTGGAAGGCCGCTCTGCCCGCCCGCAGCCTGCACGTCAACGCGGTCAGCCACCTCTCCGCACCTGGGCGGCGGTGCGACACCGGGCACGCCGTGAAGATGGTCCGCGCCGCCGCGCAGGTCCGGGTGCCCGCCGTGCTCACCAACGCCGTCCGCTACGCCGCCCCGGACGGGGCCGCCACCGCCGACGTCCTGGACGCCGTCCGGGCCCTCAGCGCCCTGGACGGGGCGCACGACCTGCAGCCCAACGGCCAGGGATGGCTCAAGCCCACCGCGGCCATGCGGCGGATCGCCGCCGAGGTCGCGGACGCCGCGGACATCCGCCCTGCGGCCCTGCTCGCGGCCACCCAGGCATTGGCCGAGGCCTGTGCCGTGGACCCTGCCGAGGACCTCGGATGGGGGCGGCCGCGTGTTCCGGAGGCGGCCGTCGTCGGGATCGAGGGGGACCCGGCACGGGTGCTGCGGGAGCGGACCCTGGCGGGGGTGGCCGACCGCTACCCGGACCTGTTCACGGGCACGGCCTTCGCCGCCACGGCGGCCGGCCGGGAGCTCGAGGAGCGTGTGGAGCACGAGCTCGGGATCATCTCCCGGCTCGGGTTCTCCGGGTACTTCCTCACGGTGGCCGAGGTGGTGCGGATGATCGAGGGCCGCGGCGTGCGCGTGGCGGCTCGGGGCTCGGGAGCGTCCTCGCTGGTCAACCACGCCCTGCGGATCTCGCACGTGGACCCCATGGCGCAGGGGCTGCTCATGGAGCGGTTCCTCTCGGACGACCGCTCGACCCTGCCGGACATCGACATCGACGTGGAGTCCGCCCGCCGCCACGAGGTCTACCGGGCGCTGTTCGAACGGTTCGGACAGCAGCGCACCACCCTGATGAGCATGCAGAACGCCTACCGGGCCCGCGGCGCCGTGCGGGACGCCGGGCTCGCCCTGGGCATGCCGGACCCGGAGGTGGACGCGGTGGCCAAGCAGCTGTGGCGGTTCTCCGCCTCCCACTTCCGCGACGCCCTCGAGCGCATGCCGGAGCTGCGCGGCTTCGCCGAGCGCCTCGAGTCCGGGCGCCGCGAGGGCAGCCGGCAGCTGGACCTGCTCGTGGACCTCACCGAGCGCCTGGACCGGCTGCCGCGGCACATCTCCATGCACCCGTGCGGCGTGATCCTCGGGGACGCCTCCCTGCTGAAGCGCACCCCCGTGCAGCCCTCCGGCCTCGGCCTGCCCATGAGCCAGTTCGACAAGCACGACATGGACCCCATGGGCATGCTCAAGCTCGACGTCCTCGGCGTCCGCATGCAGTCCGCCATCGCCTACGCCCTCCAGGAGGTCGCCCGCACCACCGGCGAGCAGGTGGACCTCGAGCAGGTTCCCTTGGACGACCCCGCCACCTACGAGATGATCCGCACCACCCACACGCTCGGCTGCTTCCAGATCGAGTCCCCGGGCCAGCGGGAGCTGATCGGCAAGCTCGCCCCGGAGCGGTTCGAGGATCTCATCGTGGACATCTCCCTGTTCCGCCCCGGCCCCATGCAGTCGGACATGGTGCGCCCCTTCCTGGAACAGCGGCACGGGTGGGCGCCGGCCCACTACCCGCACCCGGACCTCGTTCCCGTGCTCGCCGAGACCCACGGGGTCACCGTGTTCCACGAGCAGGTGCTGCGCACCTTCGACGTCATGACCGGCTGCGGCCTTGCCAAGGCCGACGAGCTCCGCCGTCTCATCGGCTCCGACGCCGAGACCCGTGTGGAGGAGTTCTTCCGCTCCCGGGCCCTGTCCCGCGGCTACAGCCTCGACGTCATCGACGAGGTCTGGGCCACCCTCCACGCCTTCGGCTCCTTCGGGTTCTGCAAGGCGCACGGGGCGGCGTTCGCAGTGCCCACCTACCACTCGGCCTGGCTGAAGACGCACCACCCGGAGGCGTTCATGGCCGCGATCCTCGAGCACGACCCCGGCATGTACCCCGCCCGTCTCATGATCGCCGAGGCCCGCCGCATGGGCATCCCCGTGCTCCCCGTGGACGTGAACCGCTCCTCCGACCACGTCCGCGTCGAATGGGTGCCGGACCATCCCGAGCTCGGACTGCCGCCCCGCGATGGAGGCCACGGGGGAACGCCCGAGACCCTCTTCCCGACGACGGCACCCGCCTCCGCCGGTGGGCCGGCAGGAGGGGGTGAGGCGGCCGTCGTCGGGGAACCGCCTGTGCCGGGACCGTCTGCGCAGGAGGCGTCTGCACAGGGGGCGTCTGCACAGGGGGCATCTGGGCAGGGGGCGTCTGCGCAGGGGGCCTCCCGCGGGCCGGGACGCTGGGGGATCCGTCTGCCGATGAGCGCGCTGTCCGGGCTGAGCGAGGCCGAGGTGCGGCGGCTCGTGGACGGGAGGCCCTACATGAGCCTGGCCGACGTGCGCGACCGTGCCCGGCCGACCGCCCGCAATCTCGAACGGCTCGCGCAGCTCGGGGCGCTGGACTGCCTGCTGCCGCCGGGCGGGGCCTCGCGCACGGACCTCGTGCACCATCTGGAGATGCAGCACTCCGCCGGCTACGGCTCGGGTCCGGGGCGGCTCGCCACGACGTCCCGGAAGGCGCGGCCGCGGCAGGTGGACGGGCAGCTGTCCCTGGACCTGCCGGATGTGGAGCTGCAGTCGCTGACGCCGATGTTCCCGTCCCCGCGGAACGCGGACCGGGTGCGCACCGAGCTCGACCTCACCGCCCTCGACGTCACCGCACACCTCATGGACTCCCACGCCCCCTACCTGGAGGCGCTCGGGGTGACGAAGGCGGAGCGGCTGCTCTCGCTGCGGTCCCAGTCGCGGGTGCTGGTCGCAGGGGTGCGCGTGGCCACCCAGACACCGCCGATGCGCAGTGGCCGGCGCGTCGTGTTCGTCTCCGTGGACGACGGCACCGGCTGTGTGGACACCTCCTTCTTCACCGAGGCCCAGCACGCCTCGGGGGAGATGCTGTTCTCCTCCCGGCTGCTGCTGATCGAGGGGACCGTGCGCCGCACCGGAGCGAAGGCCGTGTCCGTGCAGGCCGTGCGCGCCTGGGACCTCCACCGGCCCGAGACCCTGCCCGACCCCGACTACCTCGACTCCACCCGCGATGCCTGGGCCCGCTGGCTCCGGGCAGACCGGGAGGCTGCTCGGCGGCGGGCGGCGGAGAGGGACGGTGTGCTGGTCGGCGCACGAGCCCACCCCGGCCGCCTGCCGGAGGTGCCCCACCATGCGACGGGCCACTGGCCCGTCAAGGCCGACGTCGGCCGGGTCGCCCGCGACCTCGACGTCGCCCTCGCCGGCGCCCGGGCTGGCGGCGAGCTGCCCTGGCCGGTCCGCAGGTCCGATGACCGTGCCGTCCCGGTGCCCCACCCGGACACCTGGGAGCTGCTTCCGACGCCGGACGGCTGACCGGGGTGCGTGCCGGCCGGGACGCAGGGTCTTGTCCGCAGGAGACGTCAGGACAGTGCGGGCCCGGCCGCCGGTGGCGCTTATCGTGTCCGGCCCGGATGTTCGAATGTATGGACGAAGGGAGGTGGGGTGCATGGCACTCGCAACAGAGACGAGGAACAAGGCCGGGGACGAGCGGCCACCCGGTACCGTGCGCCCCGGAAGTCTTCGGGACCGGCGTGATCCCCGCGCCCGCCACTTCCCGAACATGCCCATGGCCCACGAGGTCGCCGTCGCACAGCGATTGGCCGACCACGTGGTGCGCCGGCTCGAAGGGCCGGACTGGTGGGCCACCGGAGAGCAGGAGGACCTGCCCGAGCTGATCTCAGACGTCGAACGGCTGGCTCGGACCGTGGCGGCGGCCCAGGCGATGCTGGCCGGACACGTCGCGAAGGCGCACGAGAACGAGGCCGACCGCGAGGAGATCCTCGGTGTGCCCCGGGGCAAGAGCGCCCACCGGGATGCCGCCGACTACCTCCGCAGCACCCTGCGCGTGGATCGCCGCGAGGCGAAGCGGCGCATCGCGCGGGCGGCCGCGACCCGTGAGCAGCAGGCCTTCGTCACCGCGCCGGTGACCCCGCCGCAGCTGCCGGCCGTCGCCGCGACGATGAGCCGCGGGCACGTGGACCCCGCTGCCGGCGACGTGGTGGTCAAGACCCTCACCGAGGCGCGCACAGACGCCCGTCTCGCCGGAGTGCCGGACACCGAGGCGGACGCCATGATCGCCAGCGCCGACCGGCTCCTGTCCGAGCAGCTCACCCGTCTCGACGCCGACTCGATCCGCCGTCTCTGCCAGCGCTGGCGCCAGAACGTGGACGCCGTCGTGATGCCGGACCACGGTGCGCCCACAGAGGCCGAGCTCAACGCTGCGCAGGGCATGTTCTACCGGGGCCGACGTCGGGGGCTCCACCGGTGGGAGCTGCTCGTCACCGACGCACAGAACGAGGTGCTGCAGACCCTCGCGTCAGCGGCCACCAACCCTCGGGCCGACCGGGAGGCCGGCGGTGGCCGGTCCAGCAGCCGAGCGGCCGCCGCACCGCACACCGATCTGCACACCGATCCGCACACCGATCCGCGGACCCGCGGCCAGAAGCAGGCCGACACCGTGATCAGCGCCCTGCAGTCGGCCCTCGCGCACGCCGGCTCCGAGGTGCTTCCGAGCAGCGGCGGTCACCGTCCCCAGCTGCTCGTCACCATCGACTACGAGACGCTGCTGCGCCAGGTCAGCGGTGCTGTCCTGGGTGCCGACGGCACCGGCGCCGACCCCGCGTGGACGAACGGCACCGCCCCCGGGTGGACGAACGGCACCGCCCCCGGGAGGACGGACGGAATGGGGGCTGCCGGCGTCACACTCGGAGCGGGGGTTGCCGGCGTGGCGTTCGGAACCGCACACGGCCGGGCCCTGTCCTGCATGGACTTCACCGGTCCGGTCGATCCGCGGCAGATCCGTCGCATCGCCTGCGACGCAGACATCATCCCCGCCGTGCTCGGCGGTGAAGGCGAGATCCTCGACCTCGGCCGAGCCCGCCGACTCTTCACCCGTGCCCAGCGCAAGGCCATCACCGCCCGCGACGGCGGATGCGCCGCCCCCGGCTGCACCATCCCGGCGGCCTGGTGCGAGGTCCACCACATCGACCACTGGGAGCACGGGGGTCCGACCGACGTGGACAACGGGGTGCTCCTCTGCTCACACCATCACCATGCGGTCCACTCCGGGTGGTGGGAGATCGACGTCGAGGACGGTGTTCCCTGGTTCACCCCGGCCCGGCACCTCGACCCGGATCGGACG
This sequence comes from Micrococcus lylae NBRC 15355, assembly GCF_001570885.1. Lineage (GTDB taxonomy): Bacteria > Actinomycetota > Actinomycetes > Actinomycetales > Micrococcaceae > Micrococcus > Micrococcus lylae. Next base: position 46,721 of record NZ_BCSN01000019.1, read on the forward strand.
CCGAGACGGAACCAGTACCACCGGACGCGGGGACATCCGCGGCACGAGTAGCGCAGGAGGCAGGGACCGCAGGCGGGTCGTGGGGTCGTGGGCCTTCCTGTGCCCGTCTGCCGCACGCATGCCCGCCGGCCCGTACGCCTGCCTGCCTTCCCGTACGCATGCCTGCCTGCCCGGGTCTAGACTTGTCCCGGCTGGCGGTGGCCCCCGTATGCCACCAGCCCTGAAGCCTGATGTGAACAAGGAGCACCCATTGTCCGACCCGAAGAAGATCCTCATCACCCTCGACGGAGAGATGCGGGAGGTGGCTGAGGGCACCACCGGTCTGGAGCTCTACAAGGACCAGAAGACCACCGTCGTCATGCGCGTCGACGGCCATCTCTGGG
>NZ_BCSN01000020.1 GCF_001570885.1 Micrococcus lylae NBRC 15355
GGCCCACCTCCTGGAGGAGGTGGGCCACCGCCGTCGTGGTCCAGGAGGGGCACCGCGGGGCGGGGCTGCGCCACGGACGTCACCCGGCCACCGGGCCTGCGGCGCACGGCGGGCGCCGCTGGCTCAGCGCTCCAGGTAGTCCGGGCAGACCGGGCTGACAGGGGCGCCCTTCTTCTCGAGGACGACCACGTCCCGCTCGTGCCAGACTTCGCTGAAGCCCAGGCGCTCGGCGCGTTCGAGGGCCTGGTCCGGGGTGAGCGGGTCCCAGCCGCCGAGCTCCTCGACCTTGGTGTCCACGATCATCCAGGTGGACAGCTCGTCGCCGATGTCCCCGTGCAGGCCCACATAGGTGCGGGTGGTCAGGTGGGGGACGGCGTTGTCGGCCGCCTCCACGCAGACGCCGTCCGGGATGAGGGAGACGGCGTGGGCGAGGTCCTGGCCGTGCTGGCGCAGGTGCAGCTCGCCGGTGAGCGTGCGGTGGAACGGGAACACCTGGGGGAAGAAGGCGGTGCCGACCAGTCCGGAGGCCAGCAGGACCGAGGCCACTGCCGTGGGGAGTCTCGAGACCTTGGGCCAGCGCAGGCCGAGGCGGGCGGCGACCTCGATCGCGGCCATCAGCAGGATCGGTGCGAGGATCGCGTCGTACTGGTAGACGGGGGACCAGACGTTGAGGCGGTCGTTGAACAGGCGGGAGCAGATGATCGGCAGCGCCATGAGCGTCACCGGGCTGAGCAGCGGCAGCAGGAGCAGCGGCACGAAGTGCAGCAGCCACAGGGCGACCTTCAGCGGGTGGTCGAACAGCACGGCGACGGCGTTCCAGGGCTGGGTGAGCAGGAACGTCAGCGAGCTGCCCATGTCCGGGCCGAGGGCCGTGAACTGCCAGTATCCGAACGCGCCGCTGGGGGAGAAGTGCGGGATCACCACCGAGGTGGCGAACCAGTAGCCGACCAGGCCGGACACGAAGGTGACGAGCGCCGGCCACCAGTGGCGGCGGATCGCCATCACCAGGGCGATCGCCACCAGGGTGATGCCCATGTCCTCGCGGACGGACAGGAGGCTGACGGCCAGCGCCGTGGCGAGCCAGGCCCGGTGACCGTCCAGGGCCCAGATGAGCCACGCCATGATCGGCACACCGAGGGTGATCTCGTGGAAGTCCCAGTTCACCATCGCCTGGAACGGCCACCACAGCAGCAGGGCCGCGGAGGCGATCATCGCGGTGACGTGACCGGTGCGGCGGCGGGTGAACAGGTAGACCGGGATCGCGGAGACGGCCAGGCACAGGGCCATCACGATGCCGAGCATCCGCGGGTCGTCCCAGATCCAGTAGAACGGCGCGAGCAGCGCGAGGATCGGGTGGAAGTGGTCACCGAGCAGGTTGAAGTCCACGCCCTTGACCGGGACGATCGGCGCCTTGAACATCGCGTACTGGCGGACGGCCTGGTCGAAGATGCCGAGGTCGTAGCCCTTCGCCTCGTAGGCGGCGAAGCGCAGGAACGAGTGCGTGACGTACAGTGCCGCGAAGGCCGCCATGAGCAGGCCGAGCTGGATCCACTGGCCGCGGGACACCGTCACCGCGGGAACGGGGGAGTGCGGGGCCGTCAGCGCGGCTCTCAGGCGGGAACGCAAGGGACTCCTCAGGGGTCGGCCGTGCACGGGAAGCGCCCCAGGAGGGATTCGAACCCCCGACCGGCGGATTAGAAGGCCGCTGCTCTGTCCGGCTGAGCTACTGGGGCTGGGCATCGGCCAGTCTACTGCTCCGCCGGGGCACGCCGCGGCGGCGTCCGCGGGTCCCTCCTGTCCTGCACAGCCGACCGGACCGGCTCAGCCGTCCACAGAAGCGGGGTGAGCCCTGGCGCCACGGCAGACGTGCCGCGTGGACTGGTCCCAGCGGCCGGCCATCCGGGCCGGTCCACCACCGGAAAGGGATCCGCACATGCAGGACACCATCACCCTCCGCGGCCGCATCGCCACCGACCCGGCCGAGCGCACCACACCGAACGGCGTCACCGTCGTCAACTTCCGCATGGCCACCACCGAGCGGCGCTTCGACCGCGCGGCCGGCCACTGGGCGGACGCCCACACCAACTGGTACAACGTGGCCGTCTTCGGGCGGCAGGCCACCAACGTGCTGCAGTCCACGAAGAAGGGCAACCCGCTCGTGGTGGTCGGACGCCAGCGCATCCGGGACTGGTCCACCGAGGAACGCTCCGGCACCTCGGTGGACATCGTGGCGGACGCCGTCGGGCTGGACCTGAACTTCGGCACCTGCGCCTACAACAAGACGGTCTCCGCACACCAGGCCGACCAGGACTTCCAGGTACGCACCGGGCAGCCGGGGGAACCGCAGGAGGTCGACGAGGCCGATGTGCCCGAGGGGCATCGTGTGGACCCGGACACCGGCGAGCTGGCCCGTGTGGGCGAGTCGCTGGCGGACCCGTGGTCCGCAGAGGTGCCCGGCGACGCCGGGGGTGAGGAGGCCGAGGAGGAGTTCGAGGAGGCCGCCGCCGAGGCGTCTGAGCGCACCCCGAGCTGGGCGTGAGTCTCGTCTCTCGGGCGAAGGTGGCCGTCGAGGCGAGGTTTTCGGCGGCCACCGACTAGCCTGGTGAGCATGGCGGAATTCATCTACACCATGGTCAAGGCCCGCAAGAAGGTGGGCGACAAGCTGATCCTGGACGACGTGACGATGTCGTTCTTCCCCGGCGCCAAGATCGGCATGGTCGGTCCCAACGGCGCGGGCAAGTCCACGATCCTGAAGATCATGGCCGGCCTGGACGAGCCCTCGAACGGCGACGCCCGGCTGAGCGCGGGCTACAGCGTCGGCATCCTCATGCAGGAGCCCGAGCTGGACGAGGACAAGACGGTGCTCGAGAACGTCCAGGAGGGCGTGGGGGAGATCTACCGCAAGATCCAGCGCTACAACGAGATCTCCGACGAGATGGCGAACCCGGACGCGGACTTCGACGCCCTCATGGAGGAGATGGGCTCGCTGCAGACCGAGATCGACGCCGCCGACGCCTGGGACCTGGACTCCCAGCTCGAGCAGGCCATGGACGCGCTGCGCTGCCCGCCGGGCGACTTCCCGGTGACCCACCTCTCCGGCGGCGAGAAGCGCCGCGTGGCGCTGTGCAAGCTGCTGCTGGAGAAGCCGGACCTCCTGCTGCTCGATGAGCCCACCAACCACCTGGACGCCGAGTCCGTGCTCTGGCTGGAGCAGCACCTGGCCTCCTACCCGGGCGCCGTCGTGGCCGTGACCCACGACCGCTACTTCCTGGACCACGTGGCCGGGTGGATCTGCGAGGTCGACCGCGGCCGCCTCTACCCGTACGAGGGCAACTACTCCACCTACCTCGAGACCAAGCAGAAGCGCCTGGAGATCCAGGGCAAGAAGGACGCGAAGCTCGCCAAGCGCCTCGCCGAGGAGCTGGACTGGGTCCGCTCCAACACCAAGGGCCGCCAGGCCAAGTCGAAGGCCCGCCTGGCCCGCTACGAGGAGATGGCCGCCGAGGCCGAGAAGACCCGCAAGCTGGACTTCGAGGAGATCCAGATTCCGCCGGGCCCGCGCCTGGGCAACGTCGTCATCGAGGCCACCGACCTGAAGAAGGGCTTCGACGACCGCGTGCTCATCGACGGCCTGTCCTTCTCGCTGCCCCGCAACGGCATCGTCGGCGTGATCGGTCCGAACGGCGTCGGCAAGACCACCCTGTTCAAGACCATCGTCGGCCTCGAGCCGCTCGACGGCGGCGAACTGAAGATCGGCGAGTCCGTGAAGATCTCGTACGTGGACCAGACCCGTGCCAACATCGACCCGGAGAAGTCGCTGTGGGAGGTCGTCTCGGACGGCCTGGACTACATCAAGGTCGGCAACGTCGAGATGCCCTCGCGCGCCTACGTGTCCGCGTTCGGCTTCAAGGGCCCGGACCAGCAGAAGAAGGCCGGCGTGCTCTCCGGCGGTGAGCGCAACCGCCTGAACCTGGCCCTGACCCTCAAGGAGGGCGGCAACCTGCTGCTCCTCGACGAGCCCACCAACGACCTCGACGTGGAGACCCTGACCTCCCTCGAGAACGCGCTGCTCGAGTTCCCGGGCTGTGCCGTGGTCGTCTCCCACGACCGCTGGTTCCTGGACCGCGTGGCCACCCACATGCTGGCCTACGAGGGCACCGAGGAGAACCCGGCCAACTGGTACTGGTACGAGGGCAACTTCGAGTCCTACGAGAAGAACAAGGTGGAGCGCCTCGGCCCCGAGGCCGCCCGCCCGCACCGCGTCACCCACCGCAAGCTCACCCGCGACTGACCGCGTCCGAGCCTGCCCCGCGGCCCGCCGTGCGAGCACTCCTCGACGGCGGGCCGCGGTCGGTGCCGGCCGAGCCGGCGGACACCCGTGCTGCCGATCAGGCTTTTCGTGCCGCCGATCAGCCCTTTCGACGCGGGCGCCGCATCACCGTCTTCATCGCCAGGGTCTGCAGCGCACCCTGGACCTTGGCGGTCACCGCATCGGACCCCTGCGGCAGGCGGAGCATGCCCTCCTGCGCGACCGTGGCCACCAGCTCCCCGTCTCGGGTGAAGACGTGTCCCTGGCCGAGGCCGCGCGAGCCCTGGGCGGACGGGCTGGACTGGACGTAGAGCAGCCACTCGTCGACGCGGGCCGGACGATGGAACCACATGGAGTGGTCCAGGGAGGCCACGGACATCTTCGGCTGGGTCCAGGCGAGGCCGTGTTGGCGCAGGATGGGCTCCAGGAGCGTGTAGTCGGAGGCGTAGGCGAGCGCCGCGCGGTGCAGGTTCGGGTCGTCGGCCAGCCGGGTGAAGGTCCGCATCCAGACCATGTTCGTGTTCGTACGCTCGGCGGCGGGACTCACGTAGACGGCCGGGGCCACGTGGCGGATGTCGAAGGGCCGGGCCCAGGCCCACTCCTGGGCGATGGGGTGGCGGATGTCGCCGAGCAGGTCCGCAGTGGTGGGCAGCTCCTCCGGGGCGGGCACGCCCTCCGGCATGGTCGCCTGGTGGTCGACGCCGTCTGCCGGCGCCTGGAAGGAACAGGTGAGAGTGAGGATGGCCTTCTCGTCCTGGCTGGCGAGCACGCGGCGGACCGAGAAGGAGCGGCCGTCGCGGACCCGCTCCACGGTGAAGGTGATGGGCTTCAAGGCGTCGCCCGGGCGCACGAAGTAGCCGTGCAGCGAATGCGCGTCCCGGCCGGGTTCCACCGTCCGCGCGGCGGCGGCGAGGCACTGGCTGAGCACCTGGCCGCCGAACACGCGACCATGGGCCTGTTCTGGAGTGATGCCGGTGAAGCGAGCGTCGCCGGTGAGCGGATGGGCAGCGGCCTCCTCCAGCTCCAGCAGGCCCCGGAGCATGGCGGTGGGATCGGCCGGAGCGGTGTCCGGACGCACCAGGCCGTGGCGCAGGGGGCGCCGGGCCGGCGAGCCCTGGTTGCCCTCGTGTTCGGGCTCCGGTCCTTGTCTCATGCGTCCTCCTCCTCGGCGCGGTACGGTACCAGCGGTACTGCTCGGCTGCGGCGCGTGGCGGGCCCCGGAAGCCGGAGCCGCCCTGCGACAATGACCAGTATGACTGAGCAGCGCCGCCCCGGAGCCGGATCCGAGACCCATGCAGACCCGTCCCGCCTGACCCTCACTTCGGATGCGGCGGTCGCGGACCTGGAGCAGTTCGCCACACGTGCGAAGAAGGTCTCGGACACCGGCATGCGCCTGCAGCTGATCGGCCCGGCCGCGGAGGGGAAGGACGCCGTCCTCGCCCAGTGGGTGAACGTCATGGCACCGCGTGGACTCGGCGACGAGGTGCCCACGATCCTCGGCCTGCGCACCGTCCCGGTCGCCTCCGCCGAGCACGCCGATGACCTGGACGCGACCGTGCCGTTGGCCGCGGTCCTCGAGCGCACCGCGCGGATGAAGGACTCGGGGCCGGCCGGCGGCGTGGACCGTACCTTCAGCGTCCCGCCGTCCCGGGAGAACCAGCCGTGGACTGCCCTGACGCCGCCGCGCGCGGGCTGGACCCAGGTCGCCGAGGTCGCCCACAAGGACCTCATCATGGTGGCCAAGGACGGCATCACGGCCATCCGACAGGCCCTGCCGACCAACCCCGGGGACGCCGTGGTCCAGCGTCTGCGCGCAGCCGTCTGGGGCCAGATGCTGGGCGAACCGGCCGTTGTCCCCTCCGGATGCGCCTTCGCAGCATTCGCCCTCGGCTTCCTCCCGCCGGAGGGCCGCGCCCGCGTCCTGCAGTCGGGGCCGTGGACGCGCATCGACACCACCGGCGGCTTCGTCCTCCACAGGCCCGCGGTCGCCCTCTGACCCGCCGGCCGTGAGCCTCACCGCCGCCTCGCCGGACGCCTTCCGGCACTTCCCGACGACGGACCCCGCCCCGTCCACCCCGGTGGTGGGCCGGTGCCGCTCAGGCGGGGGGGGTCAGGCCGCTCAGGCGGAGTTGACCATGGAGTGCGCGGCGCGCTCGAGGTAGTCCCAGAGCTCGGCCTCCTGCAGCGGGGCCAGGTCCAGGGAGTCCACGGCGGTGCGCATGTGGCGCAGCCAGGCGTCTCGGGCGGCGAAGTCCACCTTGTAGGGCATGTGGCGCATGCGCAGCCGCGGGTGGCCGCGCTGCTCCGAGTAGGTGCGCGGGCCGCCCCAGTACTGCTCGAGGAACAGGCGCAGGCGCTCCTCGGCGCCCTCCCAGTCATCCTGCGGGTACATCGGCGCCAGCAGCGGGTCTTGGCGGACGTTCTCATAGAACACCTTCGTCAGCTGTGCGAAGGTCTCGTGGCCGCCCACGGCCTCGAAGAAGCTGGTGGCCTGTCCGGGGGCCGCCGGCGCCGAGGCCGCCGCGGACGGGGTGGCGGCGCGGTCGGCGGTGGTCGGGGCGCCGGCAGCGGGGCGCATCGACGGCGGGAGCAGCTGCGGCGTGTCCCCGGAGCGCGCGGCGGGGCCCGCGTCCCGCGCGGCGACCTGCTCGGCGCCGGTGGGCAGGTCTTCCCGCATGACCGGCTCGACTTCGGTGGGCCGGTCCTTCATGCCGGTCACCTGGGACGGGCGGTTCGCCGGACGCGGACGGGCGACGGCGATCGGCGCGCCCAGGCGGGAGGAGAACTCCGGCAGGTGCGGCATCTGGCGTGGTGCCTGCGGGGCCAGCTCCACCGGGAAGTTCAGGGAGTTGGCGATGAAGCAGTCGCGGTGGGCCGGGGCGTGGAGGCCGTCGGCCTGCTCGCGCTGGGCCTCGTCCGCCAGCCACACCTCGGGGCGCAGCGTGGCAGCGGTCATCCGGCCTGCACCGGAGGAATCCACCTCCAGGGTGCCCTCCACCGCCACCGTCATGCCGGTGACGACCACACCGGCGGCGGTGGCGTGGTGCAGGTAGGACAGCGTGTGACACTGGGCCAGCGCGCCGAGCAGCAGCTGCTCCGGGTTCCATTGGGACTCGTCACCGTGGAACGCCCGGGCGGAGGAACCGGAGATCTCGCCCGGGCCGGCGGCCTGCAGCGTCACGTCACGTCGGTAGTCCCTGTACCCGGACGTGCCGGAGCCCTGGTTGCCGGTCCACTCTGCACGGAGGCTGAACTGGTGCTTCATGGCGTCCAGCCTAGTGGCGGTGAACCGGCAGCAGAGCCGGTGCACGGACACAGAGGCCAGCGGCCCGGCACGATCGCTTCTGCCGGGCCGCATCGTCCTTCAGACGACGGCCATCCGCCTCAGGCCTGGCGCGCCTTCAGCGCACGGGCCATGTCGTCGCGGCACTCGGCCACCACGCGGGCCAGGCCCGCGTTGGACCCCTTGATCGCATCCACCAGGGCGGTGGCGCGGTCACAGGTCTGCTGGGAGACCTGCGAGGACGGGAAGCCCAGGGTCGCGGCGGTCTCGGCCATCTCGTGCGAGCGGGAGTTCCACACGCCCTCGATGCCCTCGAAGTACTTCTCCGCGTACTCGGCGATCAGGGCCGGGTCGTTGACGCGCTGGAAGCCCAGCAGCACCTGGCGCTGGGTGGTGTTGGACAGTGAGCCGTCCACGACTTGCTTCCACGCCTCGGCCTTGGCCTCGGCGGTCGGCACGGCGGCGCGGGCCTGGGCGGCGGCCAACGCGCCGGTCGCCGTCGGGTCCTCGGCCTCGGCGGCGGCGATCTCCGCCTCGCCGGCGCGGCCGCCGGCCACCAGCGAGGTGAGCAGCTCCCACTTCAGGTCGGTGGACAGGTCCAGGCCCGGCACCTCCACAGAGCCGTCGTGGATGCCGGCCACGGTGTCCAGCTGGGCGTCGGTGCGGGCGTGCAGGGCCAGGGCCTTCACGAACTGCAGCTGGCTGTCCGAGCCGGCCTCGGCGGCCTGCACCAGCTCCCAGAGACGGTCCGCGGCGGCGGCGCGGGCCTCGGCGGCCTCGTCCTCCGGCACATACTGGCCCAGCGCGGTGGCCAGCTGACGCAGCAGGGTCTGCACCACGGAGGAGTCCTTCTCGTGGCCGATGTTCGCCAGCACCAGGTCGGCGAACCAGCGGCCCGAGGCCTCGCCGTCGCGGGCGGTGTCCCAGGCGCAGGACCACAGCAGGGTGCGCGGCAGGGACTCGGCCACGTCCTTCAGACCGGTGGCGGCGACGGCCCAGGATTCGGTGTCCAGGCGGATCTTGGCGTAGGCCAGGTCGTCGTCGTTCGGCAGGATCACGGCCGGACGCCGGGAGCCGATGGCGTCCGCCACGCTGGTGCGCTCCCCGGCGACGTCCAGCTCATGGCGGGCCACGCGGGTGAGCTTGCCCTCGGCGTCCACGTCGTAGAAGCCGACGGCCATGCGGTGCGGGCGCAGGACCTGGTCGCCCGGGGCCAGAGCAGAGCCGTCCGGGGCGGTCTGCACCAACTCCAGCGACGTGATGGCACCGGACCCGTCGGTCTCCACCTCGACGGCGATGGTGTTCACCCCGGAGGTCTCCAGCCACTGGGCGGTCCACTCGGACAGGTCGCGGCCGGAGGCCTTCTCCAGCTCGACCATGAGGTCCGGCAGCTCGGTGTTGGTCCAGGCGTGCTTGGCGATGTACGCGCGGACGCCGGCCATGAAGTTCTCCTGGCCGACCCAGGCCACCAGCTGGCGCAGCACGGAGGCGCCCTTGGCGTAGGTGATGCCGTCGAAGTTCACCAGCACGTCGTCCAGGTCCCGGATCGGAGCCTTGATCGGGTGGGTGGAGGACAGCTGGTCCTGGCGGTAGGCCCAGGACTTCTCCATGGAGTTGAAGGTGGTCCAGGCGCCGGTGTACTTCGTGTTCTCGGCGGCGGCCAGGGTGGACATGAACTCGGCGAAGGACTCGTTCAGCCACAGGTCGTTCCACCACCTCATGGTCACCAGGTCGCCGAACCACATGTGGGCCAGCTCGTGGAGGACGGTGATGGCGCGGCGCTCGACCATGGCCTCGGGCACGGTGGAGCGGAACACGTAGTTCTCCAGGAAGGTCACGCAGCCGGCGTTCTCCATGGCACCGGCGTTGAACTCCGGCACGAACAGCTGGTCGTACTTCTCGAACGGGTAGGGGTGGCCGTACTGGGCCTCGAAGAACTCGAAGCCCTGGCGGGTCAGATCGAAGATGTTGTCCGCGTCCAGGTGCTCGAACAGGGAGGCGCGGCAGAACACGCCCAGCGGGATGGTGCGGCCGTCTGCGCTGGTCAGCTCGGAGTGGGTGGACTTGTACGGGCCGGCCACGAGCGCGGTGATGTAGGAGGCGATCCGCGGGGTGGGGGAGAAGGCCCAGGTGGCGGTCTCACGGCCGTCCGCGTCGGTGCCGGCGGCGGTCGGCTCCGGGGTCGGCTGGTTGGAGACCACGGCCCAGTCGGCGCGGGCGGTGACGGTGAAGGCGAAGGTCGCCTTGAGGTCGGGCTGCTCGAACACGGCGAACATGCGGCGGGAGTCCGGCACCTCGAACTGGGTGTACAGGTACACCTCGTCGTCCACCGGGTCGATGAAGCGGTGCAGCCCCTCGCCGGTGGTCATGTAGTCGGCCTCGCCGGCCACCACGAGCTCGTTCTCGGCGGCCAGGGGACCGACCTTCACACGGGCGCCGTCGTAGTCGGCGGAGTCCAGCTCCTGCCCGTTGAGGGTGACCGTCGGGGTCTGGGTGGAGACGAAGTCGATCCACGTGTAGGTGCCGACGGCGGCGTCGGCGGCGGTGAAGCGGACGGTGCTCACGGAGTCGAAGCGATCGCCCGGCAGGGTCAGGTCCAGTGCCACGTCATAGGACTGCACCTCCACGGCGGCGGCGCGCTCGGCGGCCTCCTCGCGGGTGATGTTCAGGCGTGCGGCGGTGCTCACGGATGGCCTCCAGAGTCGATCGGTGACGTGTGGCGCGTGGACCCCGTCACGGTGGCAAGGTCCCGGCGGTCCACAATAGGACACATAGGTCGCATGCACCTGATGCGGTGCGCGCCACTGCGGACAGGGAACGACGGTCCCGAACGACGCACGGGCGGGGGAGTGGGCTGCACGTCGGCAGATCTGTCCGATCGTCTCTTGTGCGCCGATACTTGCGGTCCGTAGCGTCTCGAATATCCCGGTCGCCCGCGCGACGTCCCGGAGCGTGTAGTGGCAGGGCCGGAACCGCAACTCAGGTCCGTCAGACGAAGGCAAAGACATCTCATGTGCCCCACTCACCATGACTCCGCCTCGCCCGCTCATGGCTCCCGCCTCTCCGGCGGCAACGCCTACCTCGGTCGTCGGACGCTGACGCTCGGTGGTCTCGCCGTGTTGGCCGGCCTCGGTGCCGCCCCCGCGGCCGCGGTGGAACCGACCACGGTGCCGGTCGACACCGTCGGACCGCATCCGGTGCAGGACCGTCCGCTGGCCGTCGCCGATGTGCGCGGCTTCGCCGGCGGTCACCTGTTCTGGCCCGCGGACGCCACGGCCGGTGCCGACCTGGGGATCGTCGTGACCTTCCCGGGCTTCGCCGAGCCCGGGGCGGTCATGCACGGCATCGCCCGGCGCTTCGCCTCGCACGGATTCGCGGTGCTCTGCGCCAATTCGTTCGCCGGCGTGGAGAACCCGACGCTCCGGGCCACGATGGTCCGCGCGGCCGTCGACGCGGCCCCGAGCCTGCCGGCCTGGGCGGACGTGGTCGACGGCGACCGGGTGGCCCTGGTCGGCCATTCGATGGGAGGCGGCGGCGCGCTCATCGCCGCCGAATCCCTGGCTGTGCGGGCCGTGATCGGCGTGCACCCCTGGACGCAGACGCCGATCACCGGTGTGACGGCCCCTACGCTGATCATCGCAGGAGGCATCGACCAGACCGCGCCGGCCGCCGAGCACGCCGTGCCGATCTACCGCGGCTTGACCTCGGCGGCCGACCGCGGGCTGTTCACCCATCGCCTGGGCACGCACTGGGCGGGCGTCACCCCGGACCGCGCGATCCTGCCCCGCATGACGGCGTTCCTCCGGCTGTTCCTGGACGGCGATGAGGCATACCGCTCGGCGTACCTCGCCCCGGCGCCGGCCCTCACGTCGTTTGAGACGACGACGCGAGGCTGAGCCGACGCATCCCGGGCGTTCCTCAGCGCGCGACCGGGGGCGGTCGTGGGTCACTACGATGTCAGTGACCCACGACCGCCCCCGCCCCATGCGGCCCGCCGAACAGGAGCACCCCATGCGCGTCCACATCGCCACCGACCACGCCGGGATGGAGCTGTCCGCCCACCTGGTGAAGCACCTGACCGCCGCCGGCTACGAGATGGTGGACCACGGTCCTGCCGAGTACGACGCCCTGGACGACTACCCGGGGTTCTGCATCAACGCCGCGAAGGCCGTCGCCGCCGAGCGCGCCGAGGGCCAGGACTCCCTGGGCATCGTGCTGGGAGGCTCCGGCAACGGCGAGCAGATCGCCGCCAACAAGGTCGAGGGCATCCGTGCCGCCCTCGCCTGGAACCTGGACACCGCCCGGCTCGCCCGGCAGCACAACGACGCCAACGTCGTGGCCGTCGGCGGCCGGCAGCACTCCCTCGAGGAGGCCACCGCGCTGATCGAGGCGTTCCTCGCCGAGCCGTTCTCCGAGGACGAGCGTCACGTGCGCCGCATCGGCAAGATCGCCCACTACGAGACCACCGGAGAGGTGCTGATGTGAGTGCCTGAGGGGCACTCTCTGCACCGACTCGCCCGCCAGGTCCAGGACGTCTTCGGCGGTCAGGCCCTGCGTGCCAGTTCCCCGCAGGGCCGCTTCGCAGACGGTGCCGCCCTGCTGGACGGTCAGGTCCTCGAGCGCGCCTGGGCGCACGGCAAGCACTTCTTCGCCGACTTCTCCGGCGGGCTGACGCTCAACGTGCACCTCGGCCTGTACGGTGCCTTCTCCTTCGGCGGAGACGAGAGTTTCGCGGCCGCCTCGTCGATCGGGGCGCCGCGGAGGATCGGGGAACGGGAGCTGCCCTCCGCCGTTGACGACGACGGCCCCTCACCGTCCGCCGCCGTCCCGCCACCGCCTGCGGCCACCGTGCGGCTGCGGCTGGTCTCCGCCCACGGGTGGGCGGACCTGATCGGGGCGTCGACGTGCCGCGTGCTCACGCCTGCGGAGGTCCTTCAGGTCACCGCGAAGCTGGGTCCGGACCCGCTCAACGACGACGACCCGGCACCGTTCCTGCTGCGGGCGGGGAAGACGCGCCGGCCGATCGGGGTGGTGCTGATGGACCAGGCGATGGTCGGCGGCATCGGCAACATCTACCGGGCCGAGTCCCTGTTCCGGGCCGGAGTCGACCCGTGGCGGCCGGCGAAGGACCTGGGGGAGGAGGGTCTGCGCGCCCTGTACGAGGACAACCGCCGGCTGCTGCGGGCCGGCGTGCGGCTCGGGCGGATCGTCACCACCCGCCAGGAGCACAGGCCGGGCGTGACTGCCGAGCAGGCCTGGCCGGAGCACGCGAACTACGTGTATCAGCGGCAGGGGCAGCCATGCCTTGTCTGCGGCGAGGACGAGATCGTCGCCGAGGACATGGCGAGCCGACGGCTCTACCGGTGCATGGTCTGCCAGACCTGAGCGTCCGGCGGCAGGACCCGTTCAAGTGACGGTGAGCAGCAGCGAGGCCAGCGCTGCGATGATCATCGAGTTGAAGAGGAACCCGACGATCGCATGCTCCCGGACGGCCGTACGGGCGGCGCGCCCGGAGAACACGACGTCCTGGGCACCCATCATGGTGGACAGCGTCAGGGACAGGGACACATAGTCCGAGAACACCGGGGCGTCGGAGCCGCGAAAGCGGATCGGAGGCGCGCAGGACTCGCCCGCGGCCCGTGGCCGCTCCGGATCGTGCTGGGCGGCCAGGCGGGCATAGCGCAGCGCCTGGGCCAGGACGATGCTCGTCCAGGACGCCAGGACCGTGACCACCGCCAGGACGCGCATGGTCGGCACGGACCGTGCCTCGGGCATCCACATCGAGACGACCACCACGAGCATCGCCATCATCGAGAACGTGGCGGTGTTGCCCAGCGTGCTGGACTCGCCCAGCACCAGGGCGCGCCAGCCGAGAGGGTTGAGGGACTCCTTCGGTCCGCGGGAGTGCGTGCGCAGCAGCGTGTGCAGGTCCTCCGAGTCCCGGCGGCCGAGCCACCAGTGCAGCACCAGCACGTTCAGCGCGCAGTAGATCGACCACATCAGACACAGCGTCATCAGCCCGGTCATCCAGGTGTGGGGGCGGGCGTCGCCGAGGCCCAGCGCAGCGCCGAGGGGCGGGAGGATCACCAGGGTGCTCAGACCCGCCGCGACGACACCTGCCAGCAGGGACAGGAGGACCATACGCTGCGTGTCGTCCTCCACGACCCGACGATGCCAGGGCCGGTGGATGGATCTGCCCGATGCGTTCCGACGAGTCTGCTCGGTGCTCCCCATGGGACCCATCCTGCACAGGGGCGGCCTCGTCGGCAACGGAGCCGCAGCGCAGTCGGCTCGTGATTTCTGGAGGGGATGACGGGAATCGAACCCGCGTAACCAGTTTGGAAGACTGGGGCTCTACCATTGAGCTACATCCCCACGGCGCCGCCCTCTCAAGCGGAACGGCGTCCACACTAGCACGTGACGCCGGTGCTCCGAGGCACCGCGGCCCAGGTGATCGTCTGGGACGTGGCCGCCGAGTCCGCGGGGGCCGTCGCCGCTGAGGTGCGTGTGCGCGGAGCCGAGGCGCTCGCCGTCGCCGTGGACGTCACGTCCACCGACGCCGTGGCCCAGGCGAGCCGGCAGAGCCCGGAGGTGGACGTCGTCGTGAACAACGCAGGCGTGGTCACCGGTGCCCCGCTGACCGAGGCGACCGAGGCAGGCATCCGCCGTACCTTCGAGGTCAACGCGCTCGCCCCGTACTGGGTCACCCGCGCGTTCCTGCCGGGCATGGGGGCGCAACGCCGGTGTGGTCGTCACCGTCGCCAGCGCCGCAGGCCTGGTGGGGGTGGCTCGCCAGACCGACTACTCCGCCTCCAAGCACGCCGCCGTGGGCTTCGCCGAGTCCCTGCGCGCCGAGCTGCGCAAGGCCGGCAGTGCGGTCCGGTCCCTGGTGGTGTGCCCGTTCTACATCGACACCGGCATGTTCGCAGGAGCACAGACCACGGTGCCGTGGCTGCTGCCGGTCCGTGCGTTCGACGCCGTCATGGACATGCTCGGCGACAATGCCACCATGGACGGCTTCACCGGCCGCGCCGGTGCCGCCGAGCCCGTCGCCGCAGACCGGGCGGCCGACAAGCAGACGCCCCGCACCGGCCGCTGACGGCTCCCGAACGCCCTGCGGCCGCTGCCTGGCCTCCAACGCGGACATTTTCCCTGTGACGGCGCGGCGCGGTAGTCTGGCTCAGTCTGCCGACCGGCAGGCTGCGTCAAGGACGTCATGCCTCTGGCGGGACGGACCGGGTCCACCCGCGTCCCGCAGGCGATCCGGGGTGTAGCTCAGCTTGGCTAGAGCGCGCGCTTTGGGAGCGTGAGGCCGCAGGTTCAAATCCTGTCACCCCGACTCTTCCCTGACATTCCGTACAGACACCGACCCCTACAGGAGCCATCCGTGGTCAAGACCACCGCAGAGAACCTCAGCCCCACCCGCGTGAAGCTGGCCGTCGAGGTCCCCTTCGAGGAGGTGAAGCCGGCTCTGGACAAGGCGTACAAGGACATCGCCGATCAGGTCCAGATCCCGGGCTTCCGCAAGGGCAAGGTGCCGGCGCGTCTGATCGACCAGCGCTTCGGCCGCGAGGTCGTCGTGGACACCGCCGTGAACGAGGGCCTGAACACCTGGTTCCAGCAGGCCGCCGCGGAGGCCGAGGTCACCCCGATCTCCCGTCCCGAGGTCGACGTCACCGGCACCCCGAGCGCCCAGGGCGAGGACCCGGTGACCTTCACCGCCGAGTTCGACGTCCGCCCGGAGATCGAGCTGCCGGACTACAAGGGCCTGAAGGTCACGGTCGAGCCGTCCTCTGCCACCGAGGAGGACGAGAAGGAGGCGCTGGACCAGCTCCGCGCCCGCTTCGGCACCCTGAAGGACGTGGACCGTCCGGCCGCCAAGGACGACTTCGTCACCATGGACCTGACCGCCACCGTCGACGGCGAGCAGGTCGACGCCGCCGAAGGCCTGTCCTACCAGGTCGGCGCCGGCACCATGCTCGAGGGCATCGACGAGGCCCTCGACGGCTTGTCCGCGGAGGAGGACGCCACCTTCGAGACCACCCTCAACGGCGGCGAGCACGACGGCGAGAAGGCCACCGTGAAGCTGGTCCTCAAGGCCGTCAAGGAGCGCGAGCTGCCCGAGGTCGACGACGAGTTCGCCCAGCTGGCCTCCGAGTTCGACACCGTGGCCGAGCTCAAGGAGGACCTGAAGAAGCAGGCCGCCGAGGCCGCTCAGAACCGCCAGGGCGTCGAGGCCCGTGACAAGGTCCTCGAGGAGCTCGTCAAGCTCGTCGAGGTGCCGGTCCCGGACGCGGTGATCGCCGAGCAGCTGGAACAGCACTTCAACTCCCAGGGACACACCGCCGGTGACGACCACGACACCGAGGAGCACCGCGCCGAGCTCGAGCAGAACACCCGTGAGGCGTTCAAGAACGAGGTCATCCTCGACGCCGTGGCGGACGCCGAGGAGGTCTCGGTCGACCAGGGCGAGCTGATCGAGTACATCATCGCCACCGCCTCCGAGTACGGCATGGACCCGAACCAGTTCGCCATGATGCTGGACCAGGCCGGTCAGGTCCCGATGATCATGGGCGAGGTCCGCCGTCGCAAGGCGCTGGCCAAGGTGCTCGAGTACGCGAAGGTGGAGGACACCGACGGCAAGGCCGTGGACCTCACCGCCTTCGTGACCCCGGGCGGCCAAGAGGCCGTGGACGCCGCCGAGGCCGAGAAGGCCGAGGAGGAGAAGCCGGCCAAGAAGGACGAGGGCGAGAAGAAGGCCCCGGCCAAGAAGCCGGCCGCCAAGAAGGCCCCTGCCAAGAAGAAGGCCGACGAGAAGGACGCCTGATCCGCGTGGTCCCCTCGGCGTGAGGGGACGAGGCCGAGACGCACGGCGCCGCACCACCCGTACGGGAGGTGCGGCGCCGTCGTCGTGCGGTGTCCGCCCCGGCGACCGCGGGCGCGTCGCCGCGGTGGCCCGGGCGCCCACCATGCGCCAACAGCGAAATGGTCCGCCGTGCCCCCACGGGCGCGGCACGGATGAGTAGGCTCGAGCCAGATACCGGGCCTGCGTCCGCCCCTGAGGGGGCGGTCGGCAGAGCCCCACCCGGCAGGCCAACAGGAAGGCACCCGTGATGACGGACATCACCCCCCGGATGCAGTCGGTGGACCCGGCACAGCGCGAGGACTACATCTACAACCGTCTGCTCAAGGAGCGCATCATCTGGCTCGGCTCGGATGTGCGCGACGACAACGCGAACGCCATCTGCTCGCAGATGCTCCTGCTCTCCGCGGAGGACCCGGAGAAGGACATCTACCTCTACATCAACTCCCCGGGCGGCTCCGTGACCGCAGGCATGGCCATCTACGACACGATGCAGTTCATCCCGAACGACGTCGTCACCGTGGCCACCGGCCTCGCCGCCTCCATGGGCCAGTTCCTGCTCTCCTCGGGCACCAAGGGCAAGCGCTACGCGACCCCGCACGCCCGCGTGCTGATGCACCAGCCCTCCGGCGGCATCGGCGGCACCGAGTCGGACATCCGCATCCAGGCGCAGCTGATCCTGCACATGAAGAAGGTCATGTCCGAGCTCACCGCGGAGCAGACCGGCCAGTCGGTCGAGACGATCCTCGAGGACAACGCGCGTGACAAGTGGTTCACCGCGCAGGAGGCCCTCGACTACGGCTTCATCGACCACATCGCCGAGCGCTCCACCGCCGTCTCCGGCGGCGGAGGCATGCAGGCCTGAGGCCACGCCCGCGGACCCACGACCTTCCAGGAGACACAGTCATGAACCACCACACCGCCGGGCTCCCGACCGCGAAGCCCTCCCAGCCCACTCCGGACGCCCGCTACATCCTCCCGCAGTTCGAGGAGCGCACCCCGTACGGCTTCAAGCGCCAGGACCCCTACGCCAAGCTGTTCGAGGACCGCATCGTCTTCCTCGGCTCGCAGGTGGACGACGCCTCGGCCGACGACGTGATGGCGCAGCTGCTCGTGCTCGAGGCCATGGACTCCGAGCGCGACATCACCCTGTACATCAACTCCCCGGGCGGTTCCTTCACCGCGATGACCGCCATCTTCGACACGATGCAGTTCATCCGCCCCGAGGTGCAGACCGTGTGCCTGGGCCAGGCCGCCTCCGCCGCCGCCGTGCTGCTGGCCGCCGGTGCGCCGGGCAAGCGCCTCGCGCTGCCGAACGCCCGCGTGATGATCCACCAGCCGGCCATGCAGGGCGACCGCGGCACCGCGACCGACCTCGAGATCCACGCGCAGGAGATCAACCGCATGCGCGTCTGGATGGAGGAGACCCTCGCCTCGCTGACCGACAAGTCGGCCGAGGAGGTCTCCCGGGACATCGACCGTGACAAGTTCCTCTCCGCGCAGGCGGCGCTCGAGTACGGCCTGGTGGACGAGGTGCTGTCCTCCCGCAAGATCACCCGCCCGTCCGCCTGACCGGCGTCCGGGCGGGACCGGTCGGTCCCGCCCGGCGCAGCAGTCCACGACGACGGCCCCGGGCCGTGCGCTGCCGGTGCACGGTCCGGGGCCGTTGCGATTCGCTGTCGTGTCCGGACCGGGTCGTATCCTGGTTCGTACGCGTGGAGCCCTGCGGCTCCGTTGCCGGACCGGTGAGGTCCGCGCCGCACACGTCCGGCCCCGACCCGATGGGCCCGGACCCGCACACTGCAGTCAGACCCGGAGGAGTCCCGTTCCATGGCACGCATCGGAGAGAGCGCCGATCTGCTCAAGTGCTCGTTCTGCGGCAAGAGCCAGAAGCAGGTCCGCAAGCTCATCGCGGGGCCCGGTGTGTACATCTGCGAGGAGTGCATCGAGCTCTGCAACGAGATCATCGAAGAGGAGCTCGGGGAGGTCAGCGAGTCGGACGAGATGGTCCTGCCGACTCCGCAGGAGATCTTCGACCACCTCGGCCGCTTCGTGATCGGCCAGGAGAACGCCAAGCGCTCCCTCGCCGTGGCCGTGTACAACCACTACAAGCGCGTCCGGAGCCCGCAGTCCAAGGGCGCGGAGTCCGCGGACCGCTTCTCGGAGCGGACGGACCTTGCGGACGTGGAGGTCGGCAAGTCCAACATCCTCATCGTGGGCCCCACCGGCTCAGGCAAGACCTACCTGGCCCAGACCCTGGCCCGCCAACTGAACGTCCCGTTCGCCGTGGCGGACGCGACCAGCCTCACCGAGGCCGGCTACGTGGGCGAGGACGTGGAGAACATCCTCCTCAAGCTCATCCAGGCCGCGGACTTCGACGTGAAGAAGGCCGAGCAGGGCATCATCTACATCGACGAGATCGACAAGATCTCCCGCAAGTCCGAGAACCCGTCGATCACCCGTGACGTCTCCGGCGAGGGCGTGCAGCAGGCACTGCTGAAGATCCTCGAGGGGACCGTGGCCTCCGTGCCGCCTCAGGGTGGGCGGAAGCACCCGCGCCAGGAGTTCCTGCAGATCGACACCACCAACGTGCTGTTCATCGTGGCCGGCGCCTTCGCGGGACTCGAGGAGATCATCGGCTCCCGCGCCGGACGCAAGGGCATCGGCTTCGGTGCGCCGCTCAGCCATCTCGGGGACGGCGAGACCTCCTACGCGGACGTCCGCCCCGAGGACCTGCTCAAGTTCGGCCTCATCCCGGAGTTCATCGGCCGCCTGCCTGTGATCACCGCGGTGGAGGACCTCACCCACGACCAGCTCGTGAAGGTGCTCACCGAGCCGAAGAACGCGCTGGTGAAGCAGTACCAGAAGATGTTCCTCATGGACGGTGTGGACCTCGAGTTCGATGACGACGCGCTGGACGCCGTGGTGGAGCTGGCCGTGGCCCGAGGCACCGGCGCCCGCGGCCTGCGCTCGATCATGGAGGACGTGCTCAAGCCCGTCATGTTCGACCTGCCCTCCCGGACGGACATCGGTGCCGTGGTGATCACCGGGGACGTCGTCCGCGACGGCGCCGAGCCCACGCTGATCCCGGCGGACGTCGAGCGTTCCCGCCGGGACGAGTCCGCCTGACCAGACCGAAAGACGCCCGCCCCGGGGCCGGTCCGCCGGCCCCACGAAGGAAGGACCCCAGCATGACCGAGAACACCCCCACCGTCGGCTTCTACTTCGACCCGACCTGCCCGTTCGCCTGGATCACCTCCCGGTGGATCCTGGAGGTGGAGAAGGTCCGTGACGTGAAGGTCGAGTTCAAGCAGATGTCCCTGTACATGCTGAACGAGGGCCGCGACCTGGACCCGGACTACCGCAAGCACACCGACGCCGGCCTCGTCCCGGGCCGCGCCACCATGCACGTGCGCGAGACCTACGGCCCCGAGGCCCTGGCCGACTGGTACACCGCCCTGGGCACCCGCATCCACAACGAGGGGGACAAGGACTACCCGGCCGTGCTGCGCGCCGCCGCCGATCAGCTCGGCCACGACGCGGACGCGATCCTCGCCGCCACCGAGTCCGACGCCCTGGACGCGAAGCTCCGCGAGGCCCAGAAGGAGGCCGAGGACCTCGTGGGCAACGACGTCGGCACCCCGGTGGTGGCCTTCGACGGCGTCGCCTTCTTCGGCCCGGTCCTCACCCGCATCCCGCGCGGCGAGACCGCCGGCGAGATCTTCGACGCCTCGCTGGCCCTGGCCCGCTACCCGTACTTCTACGAGATCAAGCGCGCCCGGGACACGACGCCGCAGTTCGACTGATCGACGCGCGCCCGGCCTCGCCGGGGCCGCCGCTCGGCGGCTGGCGGCGCCGCCCGGTGCGAGTGCCGGCACGGCGCGGACGTCCGGCCCGTGCCATGAGGACGGCCCCGTCACCTCGAGGAGGTGACGGGGCCGTCGTCGTGCCGCGTGCGCTCCCGAGACACCTTCCGGGAACGTGCGGCGCGGGTCAGGCGTCCTCGGCCGGGGCCAGCTCCACGTCCGAGACGGTCAGCGGCGCGGACTCGCCGGCGGCGCCCTCAGTGAGGGTGAGGTCGGCGATGTTGCCGGCCGCCTTCAGGTCCGCCAGGCCACGGCGCAGCTTCTCGAGCCACTCGGCCGGGCCGGTCACCACGGCCGAGCGCACCTGAGTGCGCTGCTTGACCTTGGCCTCGGACTTGGACTTGCGCACGCCACCGAGGACCTGCGCCACGGTGGGCAGGACCTCGGCGTCGCCGGCGGAGGCGGCGGAGGACAGGGCGGCGGACTCGTCCGCGGCACCCGGCCACGCGGCGGTGTGCACGGAGCCGGCCCGCCACCAGCTCCACACCTCCTCGGTGGCGAACGGCTGGAACGGTGCCAGCAGGCGCAGCAGGGCGTCCAGGGTGGTGGCCAGCGCAGCCACCACGGACGCCTGCTCGGCCTCGCCCTGGCCGCCGTAGGCGCGGTCCTTCACCAGCTCCACGTAGTCGTCCGTGAAGGCCCAGAAGAACTGTTCGGTGACAGCGAGGGCGCGGGCGTAGTCGTAGGCCTCGAACGCCCGGGTCGCCTGCTCCACGGTGGCCGCCAGGCGGGCCAGCAGGGAGGCGTCCAGCGGGTTGGTGACGGCCGCGGCGTCCTCGGCCGAGCGGATCACCGAGGACTCGGTGGCGCCCAGGTTGAGGACGAACTTGGAGGCGTTGAGCAGCTTGATGGCCAGGCGGCGGCCGATCTTCATCTGCGCCACCTCGTAGGCGGTGTCCGCGCCGAGGCGCGCAGAGGCGGCCCAGTAGCGCACGGCGTCCGAGCCGAACTGGTCCAGGATGTCGGTCGGGACCACCACGTTGCCCTTGGACTTGGACATCTTCTTGCGGTCCGGGTCCAGGATCCAGCCGGAGAGTGCGGTGTCCGTCCACGGCACGGAGCCGTTGAGGGCGTGGGCGCGCACCACGGTGGAGAACAGCCAGGTGCGGATGATGTCGTGCCCCTGCGGACGCAGATCGAACGGGAAGACGTTGGTGAAGAACGCCTCGTCCCGAGACCAGCGGCCCACGATCTGCGGGGTCAGCGACGAGGTGGCCCAGGTGTCCAGGACGTCCGGGTCGCCGGTGAAGCCGCCGGGGACGTCGCGCTGGTCCTCGGAGAAGCCCGGGGCGGCCTCGGCGGCCGGATCCACGGGGAGCTGGTCGTCGGCCGGGAGGATCGGGTTCTCGTAGTCCGGCTCGCCCTCGGCGTCCAACGGGTACCAGACCGGGATCGGCACCCCGAAGAAGCGCTGGCGGGAGACGAGCCAGTCACCGTTGAGGCCCTCGACCCAGTTCTCGTAGCGATGCCGCATGTGCTCCGGGTGCCAGGCCAGCTCGCGGCCGCGTTCGATGAGCTCGGCGCGGCGGTCGGCGTCGCGGCCGCCGTTGCGGATGTACCACTGGCGGGAGGTCACGACCTCGAGCGGCTTGTCGCCCTTCTCGTAGAAGTTCACGGCGTGCATGATCTTCTTCGGCTCCCCGTCCAGCAGGCCGGCCGCGGTGAGCGCGTCCACCACACCCTGCTTGGCGGAGAACACGGTCTTGCCGGCCACGGTGTCCGCGTAGGCCTGCCGGCCGGCGTCCGTGGTGATCCACTCGGGGGTGTCGGCGGCGAAGCGGCCGTCGCGGCCGATCAGGGTGCGGGTCGGCAGCTGCAGCTCGCGCCACCAGGTGACGTCGTTGAGATCGCCGAAGGTGCAGACCATGGCGATGCCGGAGCCCTTGTCCGGCTTGGCCAGCGGATGTGGGAAGACCTCCACCTGAACGCCGTACAGCGGGGAGGTGACGGTCGTGCCGAAGAGGTGCTGGTAGCGCTCGTCGTCCGGGTGGGCGACCAGGGCGGAGCAGGAGGCCAGCAGCTCCGGGCGAGTGGTCTCGATGAACACCTGCTCACCGTCGGCGGCCGTGAAGGCGTAGCGGTGGTAGGCACCGGGGACCTCACGGTCCTCGAGCTCGGCCTGGGCCACGGCGGTGCGGAAGGTGACGTCCCACATGGTGGGGGCCTCGGCCAGGTAGGCGTCACCCGAGGCGATGCCGGCCAGGAAGGCGCGCTGGGAGACGGCGCGGGAGACGTCGTCGATGGTCCGGTAGGTCATGTCCCAGTCGACGGACAGGCCGAGGCGGGTGAAGAGGTCCTCGAAGACTTTCTCGTCCTCCACGGCGAGCTCCTCGCAGAGCTCGATGAAGTTCTTCCGGGAGACCACGTCCCAGTCGCGCTGGTTCTTCGCCGGCTTCTCCGGCGGGCGGTAGCCCTGAACGTACGGCTTGGCGGGATCGCAGCGGACGCCGTAGTAGTTCTGCACGCGGCGTTCGGTGGGCAGGCCGTTGTCGTCCCAGCCCATCGGGTAGAAGACGTTCTTGCCGTTCATGCGCTGGTAGCGGGCGAGCACGTCGGTCTGCGTGTAGGAGAACACATGGCCCACGTGCAGGGAGCCGGAGGCGGTCGGCGGCGGAGTGTCGATGGAGTAGACCTGTTCGCGCGTGGTCTCCGGGTCGAACGCGTAGGTGCGCTCCTCGGCCCAGCGGGCGGTCAGCTTCTCCTCGAGGCCTTCCAGGGCGGGGCGGTCCGGGACCGAGACGGTGCGTGCCTCGGTGGTCGCGGCGGTGGTGGACTCGGTGACGGGCGTGTCTGTGCCCGGGGTCTTGTCAGCCATGCGGTCCATCCTGTCATGTGAGCGCCCGTCCCGACGGCGGCGCCTCGCCCTGGCCGGCAGGCTCACCCCGCGTAGGCTGGGGCCATGACCACCGTCCGCGAGTCCCAGGAGTCCGCCGTGCAGCAGTCCTCGGTGCAGAAGTCGCCCGTGCAGCAGTCCTCGTCCTCCTCCGCCCGCGGCGCCGTCGTCTCCGGCGCCACCACCGGCATCGGCCGGGCCACCGCCCTCGAGATGGCCCGCCGCGGCTGGCGCGTCTACGCCGTGGGCCGGCGCGCCGAGCGGCTCGAACAGCTGCAGGCGCAGGGCGTGGAGGAGGACGTGCCGGGCCTGCTGATCCCGTGCGCGCTGGACGTGACCGATGCGGACGCGGTGGCCCGTCTGGCGGAGCGCGTGACCGAGGACGGTGGCGCGGACACCCTGGTGAACATCGCCGGCGGCGCCCGTGGCACGGACGCGGTGGGCGACGGCGACCTGGAGCAGTGGGAGTGGATGTACCGCGTCAACGTGCTGGGCACCCTGACCATGTGCAAGGCGTTCCTGCCGATGCTGCGCGCCCACGGCGAGGGCACCGTGCTCAACCTGACCTCCACCGCTGCTGTGACCGCCTATGAGGGCGGCGGAGGCTACAACGCCGCGAAGATGGGCCAGCACGGTCTGACGGGGGCGCTGCGCCTGGAGGAGGCCGAGCACAACGTGCGCGTGATCGAGGTGCTGCCCGGCATGGTGCACACCGAGGAGTTCTCCCTCATGCGCCTCGGCGGCGACCAGGCCGCCGCGGACAAGGTCTACGCCGGCGTCGAGAAGCCGCTCACCGCCGAGGACGTCGCCGAGGTGTGCGTCCACGCTGTCGAGCTGCCGCACCACGTGAACCTGGACCAGATCGTTCTGCGTCCCGTGGCCCAGGCCGCCCAGCACAAGGTGATCCGCAAGGGGTGAGCCGTGGGGGCAGCGCGGGGGCTGCTCGGCGGGTGCTGACCAGGTACACGTGCCTTCGTTCCGATCCAGAGCGTGCGTCGCGTGCTCCGAATCGGAACGAAGACATCGGTGCCGGCAACCCCGCCGTCCCTGAAGACTTCGATCCGATCGGGAGCATGCGAGAGGTGCTTCGCATCGGATCGAAGTCATGAAGCACGGGAACGACGTCATGAGACTCCGGGCCCAGCGATCACCGTCGCGCCGTCCGGGACACCCCCGCTCCGTCGAGCAGTCGGCGTAGCCGAGCAGGATCCTGCACATCACGCCAGGTCCAGTGCAGGACGTGGGAGCACACACGCTGCAGGCGGATCTCCCGACCCTGCTGCCGGCGCAGATAACGCCGCCGTTCCTCGGCATTCGCGTGCGCGTCCACGTCGTACTTGCCGATGCCGTCGAACTCTCCCACGATGCCCCGCTCCCGCCAGAGACTGTCCACGCGTGCGATGAACCCGTCGGCATCGGACACGGCGACCTGCAGCTCAGGCACCTCGAAGCCGAGTTCGATCATCCGGCCGCGGCTGACGGACTCTCCAGCAGACTCGGCCAGGGGCGAGGCGTGTTTCCAGTCCTGCTTGAGGCGTCGCCCGGCGGCCCGTGTCGGCGCCAGCTCGACGGCGGACTTCACGACGGCGTCGGCCGTGATCGTTGCAGGCACCGAACCGTGGGGGACACGTCTGTCCTCAGGAGGCGGCGGAGCCTTCCCGACAAGCAACCCTGACTCGTCCACGCCTCGAAAGGCGAGGGCGTCCAGAACGGGCAGCGACTCGCTGGCCGTCGTCTCCTTCAGCCCGACAGCGAGGGCCGGTGCAAGGGACTCCGCCGTGACCTCCCCGATGACCGTGCCATCCGAGAGTGTGACGGGCAGACGGACGGTCGGTCGATCCTGTTCGTCCTCGCTCCGGGCCCGGTATCGATGGCGGACCGGCGTCCACAGTGAAGGATTCGTGCCAGGAAGTGCCGGGGGATCGCCTTCTGCGTCACTGCATGCGGCGTGCAAGCCGGCCATGAGCCTCAGACTGCGCTCCGGGGCTGCGAACGGTTCGATGCGGGGTGCCGGCTTCGCTCGTCCCTGCCCGCGGGCCACCAACTCGACGTGAGGCAGGTGTCTGCCCAGCGGCAGGCCATGGAGCATCAGTGCCGTGGTACCGGTGAGTACAGCGGGGGCAGCGCGACGTGTGCGCACGACGGCCATGATGCAGAACTTCTCCCGGTCCCATCGACGGGAGTTCTGCCAGAGATCCAGCGGTACGTACGCGCCGTGGGCCAGGCGTACCAGCTCCCCGCGCAGGAAGCCATTGCGGAGTCGGTCCTTCCACCCGCACGCAGAGGAGCTTCCGGCGGTCAGAATCGGCGAGCCCGTCTCTGCCGTCGCTTCCGCCCAGGTCTCGCGCCATACCCGTAGTCTCGAGTCCTCGGTGATCAGCAGTGTCATGGTCGGCCTCCTCAGCTGCGGTTCTGCATCGCCGGCATCGTCGGGCCAGTCTTGCCAGAACCAGGAGGCCGCAGCCCCAGAGGCAGGCCGATCTGTGGAGAACTCACGGTGACATGCGGCGTTCAGGGGCCGTCGTCGTACCTGTGGAGGAGAGGACCACGACGAGGCCGCCTCCTGACGCCCGGCGGGGACACGAAACAGCGCGTGCGAGAGCGGCTCTGGATCGGATCGAAGGGTTCAGGTCCGGTGTCCGCTGCCCACCCACTCCAGCGGCGTCGATCGGAATCGGAGCGCGCGAGAGCGGCTTCGGATCGGAACGAGGCCACAGGGTGCGGGCGTGCCGCGAATCAGGCGTGCTCGTTCCGAAGAAGAGCGTGCGAGGAGTGCTCTGAATCGGAATGAAGGCACTGGGCACCGGAGCGAGGAGTGCTCTGCATCGGAATGAAGGCACTGGGCACCGGAGCGAGGAGTGCTCTGCATCGGAATGAAGGCACAGGGCACCAGAGCGAGGAGGGCACCAGAGCGAGGAGGACACCGCGTGCATCCTCTACACTGGTGCGCACAGGCGTCGACCCGGCCATCACCGGCGAGCCTCCGGAAGAACAGGACCGGCACCGCCTCGCTCCCTGCATCCGCGCGGACTCACCCGCACGGATGCAGCCGCGCGAAGCCGAGCCCACGCTCAGCGCAGGCCCCCAGTAGAACCGGACGGGTAAGCCCGTCACAGCAGTCACGAGCGGTCGCCCGCGCCCGGCACTCACCGCCGGAGCGGACGGCAAGCAGGGTGGTACCGCGCCCGCCGCGCGGAGCATGAGCCCCGGGACGTCCCGGCGCGTGCACCACGGCGAGCGTCCTTGCAGCAGCGGCACCGCCGGCTCCACCCGGGCCGGCAGCCGGCTCCCGCCGGGAGCAGACCCCACGCAGCCAAGGACCGCAAAGGACGCCTCGTGTACCCTCTCGCCTCCACCGACCCCGCCTCCGGCGCCGCCGCCTCCCCGCGCTTCCCGGAGATCGAGGAGCGCATCCTCAAGTACTGGGATGAGGACGGCACCTTCCAGGCCTCGATCGACGCCCGCGCCGCCCAGAACGAGGACGGCACCCCGAACGAGTTCGTCTTCTACGACGGCCCGCCCTTCGCCAACGGCCTGCCGCACTACGGCCACCTTCTCACCGGCTATGTGAAGGACCTCGTGGCCCGCTACCAGACCCAGCAGGGCCGCCGCGTCGAGCGCCGCTTCGGCTGGGACACCCACGGCCTGCCCGCCGAGCTCGAGGCCATGAAGCAGCTGGGCATGACGGACAAGGCCCAGATCGAACAGATGGGCATCGACAAGTTCAACGACGCCTGCCGCGAGTCCGTGCTCAGGTACACCCGCGAGTGGCAGGACTACGTCACCCGCCAGGCCCGCTGGGTGGACTTCGACAACGACTACAAGACCCTCACCCCGGACTACATGGAGTCCGTGCTCTGGGCCTTCAAGTCCCTCCACTCCAAGGGCCTGACCTACCAGGGCTTCCGCGTCCTCCCGTACTGCTGGAAGGACGAGACCCCGCTGTCGAACCACGAGCTGCGCATGGACGACGACGTCTACAAGATGCGCCAGGACCCCTCGGTCACCGTGTCCTTCCCGCTGACCGGCGAGGTCGTCGACGGCGGCTCCGCCTCGGCCGAGACCGCCGCCGCGCTCGCCGGCGTGCACGTGGTCGCCTGGACCACCACCCCGTGGACCCTGCCGACCAACGCGGCGCTCGCCGTCGGCCCGGAGGTCTCCTACGCCGTGGTGCCGGCCGGACCGAAGGGCTCGGCGATCGACGCCGAGCGCTTCCTGCTCGCCGAGGACCTCGTCGGCGCCCACGCCAAGGAGCTCGGCTACGAGGACGCCGCCGCCGCCCTCGACGCCATTGCCGAGACCCACACCGGCGCCACCCTGGGCGGCCTGCGCTATGAGCCGCTGTTCACCTACTTCGCGGACACCGAGGAATACGGCACCGAGAAGGCCTGGCAGCTGCTGGTGGACGACTACGTCTCCACCGAGGACGGCACCGGCGTGGTCCACCAGGCCCCGGCCTACGGTGAGGACGACCAGCGCGTCTGCGAGGCCGCCGGCATCCCGGTGGTCCTCTCCGTGGACGAGGGCGCCAGGTTCCTGCCGCTGTTCGGCAAGGAGGAGAACGGCGGGGGAGTCCTGAAGGAGATCGCCGGCGTTCAGGTGTTCGAGGCCAACATGACCATCGTCCGGGCCCTGCGCGCGGCCGACCGTGTCTTCCGCGAGGCCTCCTACGAGCACTCCTACCCGCACTGCTGGCGCTGCCGCACTCCGCTGATCTACCGCGCCATCACCTCCTGGTACGTCCGCGTGACGGAGTTCAAGGACCGGATGCTTGCCCACAACGAGGACATCAACTGGATCCCGGGCAACGTGAAGCACGGCCAGTTCGGCACGTGGCTGGAGAACGCCCGTGACTGGTCGATCTCCCGCAACCGCTACTGGGGCTCCCCGATCCCGGTGTGGGTCTCGGACCACCCGGACTACCCGCACACCGAGGTCTACGGCTCCCTGGCCGAGCTGGAGGAGGCCTTCGGCCGTCTGCCGGTGAACGCCGACGGCGAGGTGGACCTGCACCGCCCGTGGATCGACGACCTCACCCGCCCGCACCCGGATCCCCAGGCCGCGGCCGCCGGTGCCACCATGCGCCGCGTGGAGGACGTGCTGGACGTGTGGTTCGACTCCGGCTCCATGCCGTACTCGCAGGTGCACTACCCCTTCGAGAACAAGGAGTGGTTCGACTCCCACCACCCGGCGGACTTCATCGTCGAGTACATCGGCCAGACCCGGGGCTGGTTCTACACGCTGCACATCCTGGCGACCGCGCTCTTCGACCGCCCGGCGTTCTCCAACGTGATCTCGCACGGCATCGTGCTGGGTTCGGACGGCCAGAAGATGTCCAAGTCCCTGCGCAACTACCCGGACGTCAACGAGGTCCTGGACCGCGACGGCTCGGACGCCATGCGCTGGTTCCTGATGGCCTCGCCGATCCTGCGCGGCGGCAACCTGATCGTCACCGAGGAGGGCATCCGCGAGGGTGTGCGCCAGGTGCAGCTGCCGCTGTGGAACGCATGGCACTTCTTCAGCCTGTACGCGAACACGGCCACCGCCGGGGGCACCCGCCCGGAGGGCTACCGTGCCCGGCTGAAGCACTCCGCCTCGGACCCGCTGGACCAGTACATCCTGGCGACCACCGGCACCATGCTGCGCGAGGTGAAGGCCGCTCTGGACGCCTACGAGGTCTCGGACGCCTGCGACGCCCTGCGCACCTACATGGACACCCTGACCAACTGGTACATCCGCCGCTCCCGGCAGCGCTTCTTCGCCGAGGACACGGAGGCGATGGACGTGCTGTACACGGTGCTGGAGGCCTTCACCCGCGCCGCCGCCCCGCTGCTGCCGCTGGTGACGGAGGAGATCTGGCGCGGCCTGACCGGCGGCCGCTCGGTGCACCTGACCGACTACCCGGACGCGGACCTGTTCCCCCACGGTGACGAGGCCGACGCCCTGATCGCCCGCATGGACGCCGTGCGTGCCATCGCCTCGGCAGGCTCGGCGCTGCGCAAGGGCGCGAACCGCCGCGTGCGCCTGCCGCTGGCGAACCTGTCCGTGGTGGTCCCGGACGCCGCCGGTCTGGAGGGCACGTTCGCGCGCATCATCGCGGACGAGCTGAACCTCAAGGACGTGACGCTCTCCGAGCTCACCGCCGAGGCCGTGGCCGAGTACGGCATCGGCACCGAGCTGAAGCTGAACTTCCGCGAGCTGGGCAAGGCGTTCGGCCGGCAGGTCCCGCTGATCAAGAAGGCCGTGGACGTCGGCTCCTACGAGGAGACCGCCTCCGGCCTCCAGGTGAACCTCGACGACGGCCCCGTCACCCTGGCGCCGGAGCTCTACGAGCTGCGCACCGTCACCTCCGGCGCCCCGGAGGGCACCGCGGTCGGCGTGCTGTCCGGCACCTCCGGCTTCCTCGTGCTCACCACAGAGGTGTCCGAGGCGCTCGCCGCCGAGGGCACCGCCCGTGACGTCGTCCGTGCCGTCCAGTCGGCGCGCAAGAACGCCGGCCTGGACGTTGCGGACCGGGTGCGCACCGTCATCTCGGCACCGTCGGCCGTGGCCGCCGCCCTGCAGGTGCACCGCGAGCTGATCTGCCGCGAGACCCTCACCACCGACCTCGTGGTGGAGGACTCCGGTGCCGCGGACCCGCGCAGCAACGCCGCGGACGATGCCACCAGGACCGTGGCCGTCACCGTGGAGAAGGCGGACGCATGATGGACCCCGCACAGGGCCACGTGGACGCCCCGCGCGATGTCGAGGGGGTCTATCGCGACCTGCTCGCGCGTGCCCCGGAGAACAGGATGCAGCCGCGCATGGAGCCGATGCGCCGGGTGCTGGCGCTGCTGGGCGACCCCCAGCACGCCGCCCCGGTCATCCACCTGACCGGCACCAACGGCAAGACCTCCACGGCACGGATGATCGAGGCGGTGCTGCGCTCCTACGGGCTGCGCACCGGCCGGTACACGTCGCCGCACCTGGAACGGGTCACCGAGCGCATCAGCATCGACGGCGAGCCGGTGCAGGACGAGGCCTTCGTCCGCATCTGGGCGGAGATCCTGCCGATGGTGGAGCTCGTGGACGCCGAGCTCGAGGCCGCGGGTCAGCCGCCCCTGACCTACTTCGAAGCCGTCACCACGCTCGCCTTCGCGGTGTTCGCGGACGAGCCGGTGGAGGTCGTCGTCCTGGAGGTCGGCCTCGGAGGCATCACGGACGCCACCAACGTGGCGGATGCGAAGGTCGCCGTGGTCACCCCCATCAGCCTGGACCACACGGACCTGCTCGGGGAGACGGAGGCGGAGATCGCCGAGGAGAAGGCCGGGATCATCAAGCCCGGCGGGTTCCTCGTCTCGTCCGCCCAGGACCGGGACGCGGCCCAGGTGCTGCTCGAGGCAGCGCAGGCCGCGGGCGTGCCCTACCGTTTCGAGGGCGTCGAGTTCGGTGTGACCTCCCGTGCCCTGGCCGTCGGGGGTCAGCAGGTGTCGGTGCGCGGCATCGCCGGCGAGTACGAGGACCTCACCCTCCCGCTCTACGGCGAACACCAGGCGGAGAACCTGGCGGTCGCCGTGGCCGCGCTCGAGGCCTTCCTCGGCGGCGGCGAGAAGCCGCTCGAGGCGGAGCTGCTCCGTGAGGGCATCGCCCAGGTGACCAGTCCGGGTCGCCTCGAGGTGCTGAGGGCGGCGCCGACGATCATCGTGGACGCCGCCCACAACCCGGACGGCGTGCGCGTCTCGGCTCGGGCCATGAAGGAGTCCTTCGGGCTGACCCGTCTGTCCCTGGTGGTCGGCGTGTTGGAGGACAAGGACGCTCGTTCCATGCTCGAGACGCTGTACCGGGAGTTCGGCGACCTCGTGGAGGATGTGGCCGTCACCCAGTCCACGTCTCCGCGCGCCGTCCCGGCCGTCGACCTGGCCCAGACGGCGCTGGACGCCGGCTGGCCGGAGGAGGACCTGTTCGTCACCGAGTCCGTGCCGGACGCCCTCGAATGGGCCGTCGGCCGCGCGGAGGCCGTGGACACCTCCGCGGACGCGCTGGCCCACGGCACCGGCGGCGGCGTGCTGGCGATCGGCTCGATCACCCTCGCCGCGGACGTCCGCCACCTGCTCGGCGCCCCCGCGGCGCCCGGCCCGGTGACCGTGGCGGCCCGCGGCATCGACCCCGCCGACCTGCTCGGCGCGCTCGGCCTGGACGACGAGGACGAGGACGCCGTGGACCCCGAGGTCCTCGACGTCCTGGACGACGACACGGACGGAGGCCGCTGACATGGCGCACACCCCCGACTCCTCCGACGCCGGCTTCGGCTCCGAGGACTGGCGCCCTGCTCGCGAGACGAGGTCCCAGCAGGCCTGGCGCCCCGGCATGAAGAAGAAGCGCCGGTCCATCCAGGCGCTGTTCGCCTCCTCGGTGCTGTGCCTGGAGGCGATCGTCCTGTTCTTCCTGGGCATGACGATCTTCGGCCTGAACCGGGCCGAGGACCACGCCGTGTGGTTCATCGTCGGCTACTCGCTGCTGGCCGTCGTCGCGGTCCTCACCTGCGCGATCATCCGGAAGCCTGCCGGAATCGCCGTCGGCTGGCTCCTGCAGCTCGTGCTGGTCCTCTCGGGCTTCTGGGAGTACTCGATGTTCGTCATCGGCCCGCTGTTCGCCCTGGCGTGGTGGTATGCGGTGGTGAAGGGCCGACGGATGGACGTGGAGAACCGGGAGCGCGACCGCCTTCAGGCCGAATGGGAGGCCGAGCACGGCGCCTGAGCCGTCGGCCCTGCCGCTGTGGACCACTACGCTGGTCCGAGGAACCGATGTCCCCCTCGTCGAAGGAGACCCCTGTGACCCACAACCACGAAGAGACCCTGGTCCTGGTGAAGCCGGACGGCGTCGAGCGCGGCCTGACCGGCCAGATCCTCGCCCGCATCGAGGCGAAGGGCTACGTGATCACCGAGCTGCGGATGCTCACCCCCACCCGCGAGATGCTGGTGAAGCACTACGAGGAGCACGAGGGCAAGCCGTTCTTCGAGCCGCTCGTGGAGTTCATGGGCTCCGGCCCGGTGGTGGCCGCCCGTGTGACCGGCAACCGCGTCATCGAGGGCTTCCGCTCCCTTGCCGGCGCCACCGAGCCGACCACCGCCGCCCCGGGCACCATCCGCGGCGATCTCGGCCGCGACTGGGGCGAGCAGGTCCAGAAGAACCTCGTGCACGGCTCCGACTCGACCCTCTCGGCCGAGCGCGAGCTGGGCATCTGGTTCGGCTGATCCGCCGCCGACGACCGGGCCGAGGAGGGGACTGCCGTCCCCCGCTTCACGACGACGGGCCGTCGCCTTCCGTACGGAAGGCGACGGCCCGTCGTCGTACAGGTCCGCCGCGGGCGGCTCAGAGGCCGAGGACGCCCAGCCCGAAGCGGAGGACGATCGAGGCCGCGACCGCGAGGTACAGGAGGACGACCACAGGCCAGGCGAACTCGCGCGCCCTGGACCGCAGGCCCTCGGAGGCGGGGATCAGACCGTTCTGGATGGTGGCGGAGGTCACCATGACGGCCTGGATGATGACCATGGCCCAGACGATCATGCAGTACAGGCAGAGGGTGTTGATCTGGTAGACGGCCGCGTACCACAGCCACACGGCGAAGCCGAGGCCGGCGAGGATGCCGAGGTTCATCAGCAGCCAGTACCAGCGGGCGAAGCGGGCGCCGGAGAACAGGGACACGGCCACGGTGATCAGCACGGAGAAGCCCACGATGCCGACGTAGGTGTTCGGGAAGCCGAAGGTGCCGGCCTGCCAGGACTGCATCACCTTGCCACAGGACATCCAGGGGTTGAGGTCGCAGCTGGTGCGGTGGTTCGGGTCCACCGCCAGGAGCGCGCGCTCGACGATGATGATGATCGTCGCCGCGAGCGCGACCAGCGAGGTGATCAGCAGCATCGCGGCGACGCCGCGCGGGCGGGCGAGGGCGCCGCGCTCGTCCGGGGACGGGACGGTGCCACGCGGCGTGAGCGCGGTGGCGTCGTGGGCGACCGGTGCAGCGGCGGTGGCTGCGGCAGAACTGGTGCGGTCCATGGCAGGCAGTCTAGGCCCGTGGCGCACGAGCTCTGGCTCACATGTCGGCGTGTGAGAGAATCATTCGCGGACGCACCGTGGCCACACCGCGGACGCGTTCCTCTGGGCGACCGGCCAGGTCGCCGCCGACGCACCGGGGTCGGCAGAGTCCGACCCGGTCCACGCAGCGCGTGGGGCATCGACTCGCCCC
Organism: Micrococcus lylae NBRC 15355; assembly: GCF_001570885.1. Lineage (GTDB taxonomy): Bacteria > Actinomycetota > Actinomycetes > Actinomycetales > Micrococcaceae > Micrococcus > Micrococcus lylae. The sequence continues at coordinate 33,380 of NZ_BCSN01000020.1, forward strand.
GCAGCGCGCGGACCTGGAACGGACACCGGCGGAACCGGCCAGGACGACCCAGTGGTTCCGGACGGGGCAGCCGAGGAGTCTTGAGACGAGCGGCCCGCCGGTTCACCACAGGACTTTGGCGTCTGCTCCGCGACGCACCCCGTGGCCCTTCGGGGCCGGCACCGGGGGCAACGCGTCGGGGCGGCAGACCTGGACGCCTCCGGCACGGTGGGTGTGGCACCGTCCGGCGGCAGGAGGAGCTGCAATGGCAGCCGAGAACACCCCCGAGACCACCACGGCGGAACCCGCCGAGACCACCGCGGAGACGGCGATCGCGCCGAAGGCAGCGGAGACCACGGCCGAGCAGGCCGCCACCGCGGACGTGGACGCGGCGGCGGGCGCGGGCACCGACGCCGCCGGTGACCCCGCCGAGGCCGAGGCCGAGCAGCCCGCCGCCGCCCAGACCTTCACCTTCGACCCGTCGGACCCGTTCGCCGTGCCGGAGGACCTGATCCCGACCCTCACCGCCTCGGAGCCTCGCCGCGGCGACCGCGACGAGGAGAAGGACGAAGCGGGTCGTGACGACCACGACGACCAGGTCGACGACGAGTCGCCGGAGTCCGGACGCGGCCGCCGCCGTCGCCGGGGCCGGGGCCGTGGCTCCCGCACGGACCACGGCGGGCCCGGCGCCGACGCCGACGGCGAGGACGTCGAGTCCGAGGACTCCGGCGAGGAGAACCGGGACGAGGAGCGTGAGACGGGCACCACCTCGCGCCGTCGTCGCAAGCGTCGCCGCGGATCGGTGGACATGGAGCTGGACGGAGGCGAGGAGGGAGACCCGGAGAACACGGTGACCCGTGTCCGCGCCCCGCGCCAGGCCTCCGTGAAGGCCACGGACGCCGTGCAGAGCGTCAAGGGCTCCACCCGCCTGGAGGCCAAGCGCCAGCGCCGCCGCGACTCCCGCGCCGGGGGCCGCCGCCGTCAGGTCATCACCGAGGCCGAGTTCCTTGCCCGTCGCGAGTCCGTGGACCGCAAGATGCTGGTCCGTCAGCGGGACAAGCGCATCCAGATCGCCGTGCTGGAGGACGGTGTGCTCGCCGAGCACTTCGTCTCCCACACCACGCAGGACTCGATGATCGGCAACGTGTACCTGGGCAAGGTCCAGAACGTGCTGCCGTCCATGGAGGCCGCCTTCGTGGACATCGGCCGCGGCCGCAACGCCGTGCTCTATGCCGGCGAGGTCGACTGGACCGCCGCCGACCTGGACGGCAAGCCGAAGAAGATCGAGAACGCCCTGAAGTCCGGTGACTCGGTGCTCGTGCAGGTCACCAAGGACCCGGTGGGCCACAAGGGCGCCCGTCTGACCAGCCAGGTCTCCCTGCCCGGCCGCTACCTCGTGTACGTGCCCGGCGGCTCGATGACCGGCATCTCCCGCAAGCTCCCGGACGTGGAGCGTTCCCGCCTGAAGAAGATCCTCAAGGACCACCTGCCGCAGGACGCCGGCGTGATCGTCCGCACCGCGGCCGAGGGCACCTCGGAGCAGGAGCTGCAGAACGACATCAACCGCCTGCGCGCCCAGTGGGAGGGCATCCAGGAGAAGGCCAAGGGCACCAAGGTACTGGCCCCGGAGCTGCTGTACGCGGAACCGGACCTGACCATCAAGACCGTCCGCGACGTCTTCAACGAGGACTTCTCCGCGATGCTCGTGCAGGGTCAGGAGACCTGGGACAACATCGAGGCCTACGTGATGTACGTGGCCCCGCACCTGCTGGACCGTCTGCACCACTGGGTGCCGGAGGACCACGAGGGCGAGGACCTCTACACCACCCACCGCATCGACGAGCAGCTCCACAAGGCGCTCGAGCGCAAGGTGTACCTGCCCTCCGGCGGATCGCTCGTGTTCGACCGCACCGAGGCCATGACCGTGGTGGATGTGAACACCGGCAAGTTCACCGGCTCCGGCGGCAACCTCGAGGAGACCGTCACCAAGAACAACCTGGAGGCCGCTGAGGAGATCGTCCGCCAGCTGCGCCTGCGGGACATCGGCGGCATCATCGTCATCGACTTCATCGACATGGTGCTCGAGTCCAACCGGGACCTGGTGCTGCGTCGTCTGGTCGAGTGCCTCGGCCGGGACCGCACCAAGCACCAGGTGGCCGAGGTGACCTCGCTGGGCCTGGTGCAGATGACGCGCAAGCGCATGGGCACCGGCCTCGTCGAGGTGTTCTCGGAGACCTGTGAGCAGTGCGCCGGACGCGGCATCCTGATCCAGGACGAGCCTGTGGACCGCCACCGCTCCCACAACTCCCACGGCGAGCCGCGCGCCGAGGGCGACGGCCGTCGTCGCCGGAAGAGGCGAGGCGGCAGCGGCGGACAGCAGCACGACGGCGACGCCGCTCAGAAGGACACCGCAGGTTCCGCCGACGCCGAGGTCTCCGAGGAGGAGAAGCAGCGTCAGGAGCGGGCCGCCGCCGCGCGGGCCGCGCTCCAGTCCATCGCCAAGGCCTCCGGCAAGTCCGTCGACGACGGCACCGCCTCCGCAGCGGAGGACACCGCCGCCTCGACCGAGCCCGCCACCGCGTCGGCCGGTTCTGACGGACCGGATGCTTCCGACGGACAGGACGGTTCCGGACAGGAGCAGTCCTCCGGCCGCTCGCGCCGCAAGCGGCGCGGCAAACGCCGCCGCGGCCGCGGCGGCGAGGGCCGTGGCGGTGAGGGCCGCAGCGAGGGCCGGGACCAGGAGCAGGACGACTCCGAGTCCGACGGCCGCGATCGCGCGGACACCGGCCGCCAGGACGCGGAGCGCAAGGACGCCGAACCGAAGGCCGAGGGCCGCGACGATGCCGTGCAGCAGCGCGCCGGGCAGGGCGAGGCCGCCCAGGCCGGTCCGACGGACGACGCCGTGATCACCTTCGACGGCGAGCCGGTCTCCGTGCCGCGCCGTCGCGGCGGGCGCCGTGCCGCGACGGAGGAGGGCGCCAAGGACCTCTCCGCCCTCGAGGACGCCCTCGAGCAGAAGTCGGCCTCGCGCCGCCGTTCCGAGCCGAATGAGACGAAGTCCACATCCGCCGACGCCCGGGACGCGGCCGACGACCGGTCCGCGGCGGACGGCCGGGAGCAGCCGGCGCCGCGTCGTCGTTCCCGCCGGGCCGTCTCGTCCGGCTCTGCCGGCTCCGCGGTGAGCACCGTCGAGGACCAGAAGGCCTCCGGCGGCGCCACCTTCACCGCCACCGCCGGCGCCCCGGCGAAGAAGGAGGAGGCCACCTCCGCCCCGGTGATGCTGGGCGTGGGCGTCAAGGCGGAGGACATCGTCCGCCACCGCTGAGCCGGTGTCCGCTCCGGTCGCCACGCCGCCGGAGCGGACATTTGTCCGGTGAACCGTGACCGCGTATGATGGTCACTCGGTGTTCACCGCCAGCTGGCTCCCGCATGCCCGTCGCACACGGCGGCGAGGTTCGGAATTTCGGAGCCGCACGTGCGGTCGAGAAGCAGGCGTGGACACAGTCAATCCGAAACGTCGAGAGAAGTGAGTCCCAAGTGGTGTACGCGATTGTCCGCGCTGGCGGCCGCCAGGAGAAGGTTGCCGTCGGCGACCTCGTTACCCTTGACCGCGTTGCCGCTGAGACCGGTGGCTCCGTCGAGCTGCCCGCTCTGATGCTGGTGGACGGGGACAAGGTCAAGGCAGGCACCGACGCCGCCGGTGTGAAGGTGACCGCCGAGGTCGTCTCCCACTCCCGTGGCAAGAAGGTCGTCATCCAGAAGTACAAGAACAAGACCGGCTACAAGAAGCGCCAGGGTCACCGCTCTGAGCTGTCCACGGTCAAGATCACCGAGATCGCCTGAGGCCTGCCCCGCGCAGGACCGGCACCTCGATAGCATCCGAGAGGATAGGTAACAGCAATGGCACAGAAGAAGGCCGGCAGTTCCTCGAAGAACGGCCGTGACTCCAACCCGCAGTACCTGGGCGTGAAGCGCTTCGGCGGCCAGGTCGTCTCGGCCGGCGAGATCCTCGTCCGCCAGCGGGGCACGAAGTTCCACCCGGGCCACAACGTGGGCCGCGGCAAGGACGACACCCTGTTCGCCCTGTCCGCCGGCTCGGTGGCCTACGGCCAGCGCCGCGGCCGCAAGGTCGTGGACATCGTCCCGGCCGCCGAGTGACCCTCGGCTGAACAGACTCCGTCGGCCCGCAGATCGGTGAGATGACACCGGCCCGCGGCCGCACAGACGCCCCGGCGGGGGCGGGTCGCTGACACCACTCACGACCCGCCTCCGCCGTCGGCGTACCCGGGCCCTTCGGGCCCCACGGACGGCCACGGCCGACTCCGTACCCGCAGCGCGGTCTCCGCGCACCGCCCCTGACCCGAGGAGGGACGTCCGACATGGCAGCCTTCGTGGACCGCGTGGTCCTGCACCTCACGGCCGGCAACGGCGGCCACGGCTGCGTCTCCGTGCGGCGCGAGAAGTTCAAGCCCCTCGGCGGCCCAGACGGCGGCGACGGCGGCAACGGCGGCGACATCACGCTCGTCGTGGACTCGCAGACCACCACCCTGCTCGGATACCACCAGGCGCCGCACCGCTCCGCCGAGAACGGCGGCCCCGGCATGGGCGACAACCGCTCCGGCAAGCATGGACAGGACCTGATCCTGCCGGTGCCGGACGGCACCGTGGTGAAGGACACAGACGGCAACATCCTCGCGGATCTGGTGGGGGAGGGCGCCACCTTCACGGCCGCCGCCGGCGGCCAGGGCGGCCTCGGCAACGCCGCGCTGGCCTCCAGGAAGCGCAAGGCACCGGGCTTCGCGCTGCTCGGCCTGCCCGGCGAGCAGCGGGACGTGGTCCTGGAGATCAAGACCGTTGCGGACATCGCCCTGGTGGGCTACCCGTCCGCCGGGAAGTCCTCGCTCATCGCTGCCCTCTCCGCGGCCCGCCCGAAGATCGCCGACTACCCGTTCACCACCCTGGTCCCGAACCTCGGCGTGGTGCAGGCCGGCGACGTCCGCTACACCGTGGCCGACGTGCCGGGCCTGATCCCCGGCGCCTCCGAGGGCAAGGGCCTCGGCCTCGAGTTCCTCCGCCACGTCGAGCGCTGCGCCGCACTGGTGCACGTGCTGGACTGCGGCACCTTCGAGTCCGACCGTGACCCCGTCAGCGACTTCGAGGCCCTCGAAGCCGAGCTCGAGGCCTACGCGGTGGAGCCCGTCTTCGCCCAGGGCGGCGCCGGTGTGGTCCCGCTCAACGAGCGCCCCCGCCTCGTGGCCCTGAACAAGACCGACCTTCCCGACGGTGCGGACATGGCGGACCTGGTCCGTGCGCAGCTCGAGGAGCGCGGCCTGCGCGTCTTCGACATCTCCGCGCTCGCCCACCAGGGCCTGGACGCCCTCAAGTACGCGATGGCCGAGCTCGTCGAGGCCGCCCGAGCCCAGGAGCCCGAGCCGGAGCACGCCGCGCCGGTCGAGGTGCCGCGCCGCCGCGCCAAGAAGGGCCAGAACCATGAGTTCGACATCCGCCGCGAGGAGCGCAACCTGCTGCCGCTGTTCCGCGTGCGCGGCCCGAAGCCCGAGCGCTGGGTCGCCCAGACCGACTTCACCAACGACGAGGCCGTCGGCTACCTCGCCGACCGGCTGCATCGCCTGGGCGTGGAGGACGGCCTGTTCAAGGCCGGCGCCAAGCCCGGCGACGCCGTCGTGATCGGCGACGACTCCACCGGTGTCCTCTTCGACTGGGAGCCCACCATCTCCACCGGTGCCGAGCTGCTCGCCGGCCCCCGCGGTTCCGACATCCGTCTGGAGGAGCGCACGCGCGCCACCCGCCAGGAGAAGCGCGAGGACCAGGACCGCCGCAAGGCCGCCCGCGCGGCCACGCGTGCCGAGATGGAGGCCGAGCGCCGCGCGGGCATCTGGACCGAGACCTACGACCGCGACGACGAGGACTGACCCCCTCCACCGCTTCCGGGCGGCCGGCGCGGGGGAGCTCCCGGTCGGCGACCCGGCCGCCGAACGACCACCGCCCCCCCGAGACATCGAGGAGAGTCCACCGCCCATGGCCGACCGCAAGACCGTCGTGTACCGCTACGCCACCCCCGCCACCGGAGGTGCGCCCGGAGAACCGAAGACGAACCCGGTCACCACCAGGGACACCCTCCAGGACGCACGCCGGGTGGTCATCAAGATCGGCTCCTCCTCCCTGACGACGGACCAGGGGCTGAACACCGAGGCCATCGACGCGCTCGTCGACCTGATCGCGTCGCTCCGCGAGCGCGGCACCCAGGTCGTGTTGGTCTCCTCCGGCGCGGTCGCCGCCGGCTTCCCGCAGCTCGGCCTGGCCCGCCGCCCGAAGGACACCGCGACCCAGCAGGCCGCCGCCGCTGTCGGCCAGGGCGGCCTGATGGCCTACTACTCGCAGTCCTTCGGCCGCTACGACACCACCGTGGCCCAGGTGCTGCTGACCGCGGAGGAGCTCATGCGCCGCGGCCAGTACATCAACGCCCACCGTGCGCTGGCCCGGCTGCTCACCCTGGACGTCATGCCGATCGTCAACGAGAACGACGCCGTGGCCACCCGCGAGATCCGCTTCGGCGACAACGACCGCCTGGCCGCCCTCACCGCCAACCTCGTCAAGGCCGACCTGCTCGTCCTGCTCTCCGATGTTGACGCCCTCTACACCGGCCACCCGTCGAAGCCCGACTCGCGCCGCATCGACTCGGTCGGATCGGACCAGGACCTTGCCGGCGTCGATGTCGCCACCCCGGGTTCGGCCGGCGTCGGCACCGGAGGCATGGTCACCAAGGTGGACGCCGCCGGCATCGCCGCGACCACCGGCATCCCGACCCTTCTGACCTCCGCCCCGAAGGCGGCGGCCGCGTTCGCCGGCGAGGACGTCGGCACCTGGTTCGAGGTCGCCGGCCGGCGCCGCTCCGCGCGCGCCGCCTGGCTCGGGCTGACCGCCGAGGTCCGCGGGCGGCTGGTGCTGGACGACGGCGCCGTCCGCGCCGTCATCGAGAACGGACGATCCCTCCTGGCCGCCGGCATCACGGAGTTCAGCGGCCAGTTCACCTCCGGCGACGTCGTGGAGATCGCGGACTCCCACGGGAAGGTGCTGGCCCGCGGCATGGTCCAGTACTCCTCCTCGCAGCTGCCGCGCATGCTCGGCCGCTCCACCGAGACCCTCAAGGAGGAGCTCGGAGCCGGCTACGACGGCGTCGTCGTCCACGCCGACGACCGGGTGAAGCTCGCTCCCTCGCACTCCGCCTACCGCTGATCCGGCGGGCGGGCACGCCCGCCGGCCGGCACCGATCAAGACCGAACGCACATCCTCATCCGCAGCCATCGACGAAGGGTGACTGACATGACCGAGAACCAGAACGCAGAGAACAAGACCGTCGACGCCATCCTCGAGATCTCCCGCCGCGCCCGCGCGGCCACCCCGGAGCTCGCGACCGCCGGCCGCGCCCGCAAGGACGAGACCCTGCAGGCCATCGCGGACGCCCTGCGCGCCTCCTCGACCGTGATCCTCGAGGCCAACGGGAAGGACGTGGAGCGGGGGCGCGAGAACGGCACCTCCGAGGCCCTGCTGGACCGTCTTCGCCTGGACAAGGACCGTCTGGAGGGCCTGGCCACCGCCGTCGAGGCCCTCGCCGCCCTGCCGGACCCGGTGGGCGTCGTCGTCCGCGGTCGCATGCTCCCCAACGGCGTGCGCATGCAGCAGACCCGCGTCCCGATGGGCGTGGTCGGCGCCGTCTACGAGGCCCGTCCGAACGTCACCGTGGACATCGCCGGCATCGCGCTGAAGTCGGGCAACGCCGTGGTGCTGCGTGGCGGCTCGGCGGCAAAGGACACCAACACCACCCTCATCGCGGTGCTGCGCCAGGCGATCGAGAACCAGGGCTTCGACCCGAACCTCGTCCAGGGCATCGACGACCTCGGGCGTGAGGGCGTCACGGCCCTGATGACCACCCACGGGGCCGTGGACGTGCTCGTCCCGCGCGGCGGCCGCGACCTCATCCAGAGGGTCGTCCGCGAGTCCCGCGTCCCGGTCATCGAGACCGGCGAGGGCAACGTGCACCTGTTCATCGACGAGTCCGCCCCGGTGCAGATGGCCGTGGACATCGCCGTGAACGCGAAGACCCATCGCACCTCCGTCTGCAACGCCGCCGAGACCCTGATCCTGCACCGCGGCGCCGAGGAGGCCTCCCGTGAGGTCCTGCGGGCCCTCACCCGTCTCGGCGTCCGCCTGCACGCCGACGCCGAGGCGATGACGCTCATGCCGCAGGGATCGGACCGCGGCGACAACGCCGTGGACCCGGTCGAGGCCACGGACGAGGACTGGGCCACCGAGTACCTGGACATGGAGATGGCCGTGAAGACCGTGGGCTCCCTGGCGGAGGCGGTGGAGCACATCACGCAGTACTCCACCGGCCACACCGAGGCCATCGTGACCAACGACCTGGCCAACGCGGACCGGTTCGTGCAGGACATCGACTCCGCCGCGGTGATCGTCAATGCGTCCACCCGCTTCACGGACGGCGGCGAGCTCGGCCTCGGCGCCGAGGTGGGCATCTCGACCCAGAAGATGCATGCCCGCGGCCCCATGGGGTTGGAGGAGCTGACCACCACGAAGTGGATCCTGCGCGGCGACGGCCAGATCCGGCGCTGATTCCGGGCTAGACTGGTTCCGACGCCCCTGCGCCGCCGTCAGCACGGTCCGGCGCGCTCATCCGATCGCACCGAGGAGCGAGAATGCTGAACTCCGCCATCGTCCTGGCCGCCGGCGAGGGCCACCACGTCGTCAACGAGCTGCCGATCCCGGCGCCGTGGTACGGCATCATCGTGTTCGTCAGCCTGATGTTCATGCTGCTGTGCATCATGGGCATGCGCTCCGTGGGCATCCGCCCGTCCGAGCCGGGCGACGAGGTCGTCCCGCACGGCCACGAGGCCCAGGGCCACGGCACCCCGCAGGCCCAGGGTCACGGCCGCTGACACCGCTGCCGCAGCGGCCCCGGGCGTTCCCCTCGAGCCCCGGGGGCCGCGGCGGCGTTGTCTTCCGACGTGAACGACACGCACCCGAACACGCCGTCCGCCGACGCCTCCGCGTCCGTGGGCGGCGCTGTCGCACCCGGGCCGGGGGAGCGGCGCTTCCGCCTGGGGATCATGGGCGGCACCTTCGATCCGATCCACCACGGTCACCTGGTGGCCGCGTCCGAGGTGGCGGCCCGCTACGAGCTCGACGAGGTCGTGTTCGTGCCCACCGGCCAGCCGTGGCAGAAGGCCGGACGGGACGTCTCCCCGGCCGAGCACCGCTACCTGATGACCGTGGTCGCCACCGCGTCGAACCCGCGTTTCACGGTCTCCCGCGTGGACATCGACCGTCCGGGCGCCACCTATACGGTGGACACGCTGCGGGACATCCGCCGCCAGCGACCCGAGGCGGAGCTGTTCTTCATCACCGGCGCGGACGCGCTGAGCCAGATCCTCACCTGGAAGGACATCGACGAGGTCTGGGACCTCGCGCACTTCGTCGGCGTGACCCGGCCGGGCCACAGCCTGACGGACTACGGTCTGGAGGGCGACATCTCGTTGCTGGAGATCCCGGCCATGGCGATCTCCTCCACGGACTGCCGTGAGCGCGTCGCGGCCGGCCGCCCCGTCTGGTACCTCGTGCCGGACGGTGTGGTGCAGTACATCAACAAGCACCGGCTCTACCTCAGGGCCGCTCCGAGCGGCACCGGGCACCGGGCAGACGGCTCAGGGGGCGAGGCAGACCGAGTCCACGACGACGGCACCCGCCGTCGCTGACCGGCTCGCCTCGTCGTCCGCGACGGCCTCCGACGTCTGCCCGACGTACCCCACCGACCACTTCCGAAGGAGATCCATGACCGTTCCGGAGATCACCCGCACCGCCCTGCTCGTGGCCGCCCGTGCCGCCGAGGACAAGCTCGCCGAGGACATCGTCGCCTTCGACGTCGCCGAGCGACTCGGCCTGACCGACGCCTTCCTCGTGGCCTCCGGCGCCACCGAGCGTCAGGTCAACGCCATCGTGGACGGCGTGGAGGAGGAGCTCCTCAAGCAGGAGCAGCTGAAGCCGATCCGCCGCGAGGGACGTTCTGACGGCCACTGGGTGCTGCTCGACTACGGCCACTTCGTGGTGCATGTGCAGCACGCCGAAGACCGCGAGTTCTACGCCCTCGACCGCCTCTGGAAGGACTCGCCGTCCATCGACCTGCAGCTGGAGGGCCACGCCTCCCCGGCGTCGGCGGGCGATCCTGAGCCCGAGGACCCGGCCGAGCCCACCAGGGACTGATCGGCTGTGCCCGTGCGTCTGATCCTGCTGCGACACGGTGAGACGGACTGGAATGCGGAGGACCGCTACCAGGGCCGCACGGACGTCGACCTCAACGCGACGGGGCAGCGCCAGGCCCGCGCCGCCGTCGCCCGGTTCCTCGCCGGTGCGCTCGAGGACGCCGACGAGCTGGTGGCTGTGGCCTCCCCGCTGACGCGCGCCCGTCGCACCGCGGAGATCGTCCTTGAGGCCGCCGTCGGAGACGCCGAGCTCACGCTCGACCCGGACCTCATGGAGCTGTACGGCGGGGACTGGGAGGGGCTGCGCCTGGCCGAGATCGCCGAGCGCTGGCCCGCTGAGCACGAGGCCTGGCGCGGCACCCCGGACCTGGACGCCGGTCCCGTGGCCGGGGAGACCCTCCGGGCCGGCGGTCAGCGCGTGTTGGCCGCCCTCGGTGAGCACGTGCCACCGACCTGGACCCCGGCGCGTGGAGCCGGGGAGCGTGCCCGCAGACCCCGGTCCTGCTGGCCGTCGCCCATGGCGGGGTCCTGCGCTCGGCCGTCGGGCAGCTGCTCGGCGCCGAAGGCGAGGACTTCGCCGCGCTCGAGCGGATCGAGAACGCCCGCGCTGTGGTGTTCGAGGGTGACTGTGCCGCCGGCGGGCCGGCGTCACGGCGGATCGTGGACGGGTGCTGGCAGCTGCGCGGCTACAACGTCTGAGTCGTGCACGGCGCCGATTTGGCGGCGCTGTCGGGTCCGGTGTACAGTAGTCGAGTTGCCAGCGCGACGAACGGACGGGAAACCTTCCGCGAACGCGGTGGAAACACCCTTTTTCGGGGGTATGGCGCAGTTGGTAGCGCGTCTGCATGGCATGCAGAAGGTCAGGGGTTCGAATCCCCTTACCTCCACGTAAGATGAGAAAATCGAAACTTGCCCCGCCTGATGGCGGGGCAGTTTTGTTTCTGCGGTGACGTGGCCCGGGGCGTCGATGCTGGTGTGGGCGAGGACGCTGGCTGTGGTCTGCTCAGGAGTGTAGGTGGCGTTCT
>NZ_BCSN01000021.1 GCF_001570885.1 Micrococcus lylae NBRC 15355
GCCCGGTCTCGGCGTCGACCTGGGAGAGCACCTCGGCGGTGATCTCGATCAGGTAGGAGGCCAGGTCGGTCTGGTTCCAGGCGGTGAACACCTGGGCCTGTTCCTCCGGCTCCATGCCGGCGACCTGGCGGAGCAGGTCGTAGGCCTCGCCGATGACCTGCATGTCCGCGTACTCGATGCCGTTGTGGACCATCTTCACGTAGTGGCCGGCGCCGTCGGTGCCGACCCAGGCGCAGCAGGGCTCTCCGTCGAAGTCCGCGGCGATCTTCTCGAGCATCGGGCCGAGGGCCGTGTAGGACTCCTTCGGGCCGCCGGGCATGATCGCCGGGCCGTTGAGGGCGCCCTCCTCGCCGCCGGAGACGCCGACGCCCACGAAGTGCAGGCCCTTCTCGGCCAGCGCGGCCTCGCGGCGCCGGGTGTCCTCGTAGTGGGAGTTGCCGGCGTCGATCACGATGTCCCCAGTCTCCAGCAGCGGCACGAGCTGCTCGATCACGTCGTCCACCGGCTGGCCTGCCTTGACCATGATCAGCACGCGGCGCGGGGCGGCCAGCGACTGCACGAGCTCCTCAAGGGTTTCGGTGGCCACGAACTCGCCTTCGTGGCCGTGCTCGGCCACCAGCGCGTCGGTGCGGGCGCGGGAGCGGTTGTGCAGGGCCACGGTGTAGCCGTTGCGGGCGAAGTTGCGGGCCAGGTTGGCGCCCATGACGGCCAGGCCGGTCACGCCAATGTCCGCGGTGCCGGTGGGGATGCTGGTGGTCGCCTCGCTCATGCTCTGCCTCTCCCGGGCGTCTGACGCCCTCTGCGGTGGGTGGGTCTGGTCGGATGTCCCCTGCGGGGACGGGTCGCCGTCCGGCCGGGCGGCGACGTGCTGTCTCCAGCCTACGCGTCGGGCCCGTCGGCGAGCGCCCGCTCCATGCCCTCGGCGAGCTTCTGTGCGCCGGACACGGACAGGTGCAGCCCGTCCGTGGTGTCCTGCGGATCCGCGAACGTGTTGGACGCCTCGTCTCGGACCGGTCCCCACGGGTCCACGAATGTCCAGCCGCGTTCGGCGGCCGCGGCGCGGGTGCGCTCGTTCCAGTCGCGCACGGGGCCGGGGACGCCGCGGGCCGGGTCCGTCCCGGACGGGCCCACCGCCACCACGACGACGGCCGCCCCACCTCTGCCTCGTCGGCCCGCCAGGTCCTCGACCTCGCCGACGAAGGCCGCGTGGGCGGACGCGGTGTCGCCGGCGGCGCGGAACAGGTCGTTGGTGCCGAGGAAGACCAGCAGCGCGTCAGCCTCCATGGGGCCGTCGGCCAGGTGTCCGGCGAGCACGTCCGGCACGGTGGCGCCCCACCGGCCGCCGGCCGCGGTCACCGCGAAGCGCTCCGGATCCATGTGCGCCAGCCAGGACTCCGGGCCGAGACGACCGCCTGCGAAGTCCGGGGAGTCGGCCACGGTGAGGGAGTCTCCGTAGACCTCGTACACGGCCGCGGAGTCGGCCGGTGTGTCGAACAGCGGCGAGCGGTCCTGGCCTGCCGGCCCTCCCGGACCGGTGCCGGGGGCACTGGTTGCGTCCGCGGGCGGGGCGTCGGCGGCAGAGGTGCCGGGGCCGTCGTCGGGCAGGGAACAGCCGGCCAGGACGAGGGCGAGCGCGGCGACGGCCGCGACCCCACGGCGGGGTGCGCGGCCGCGGGCGGCGCGGAGGACGGCCCCGTGCAGGTCAGTCCCCCACGGCGTCTCGGCCACGGCGGACGATGTTCGGGTCCGGCTCGCCGACCACGGCGTGGTCCTTGCCCTCGTACTCGTACTGGGAGAGGAAGTAGCGCATGGCGTTCAGGCGGGCGCGCTTCTTGTCATTGGAGCGGATGGAGATCCACGGGGCGTGGTCCGTGTCCGTGTGGAGGAACATGGCCTCCTTCGCGGCCGTGTACGCCTCCCAGCGGTCCAGGGACTCCAGGTCCATCGGCGACAGCTTCCACTGGCGGACCGGGTCGATCTGTCGGATCGCGAAGCGGGTGCGCTGCTCGGTCTGCGTCACGGAGAACCAGAACTTGGTCAGGTGGATGCCGTCGTCGACGAGCATCTTCTCGAACGTCGGGGTCTGGCGCATGAACGTCTCGTACTGCTCGTCCGTGGAGAAGCCCATGACGCGCTCCACGCCGGCCCGGTTGTACCACGAGCGGTCGAACAGCACGATCTCGCCCTCGGTCGGGAAGTGCTGGATGTAGCGCTGGAAGTACCACTGGCCCTGCTCACGGTCCGAGGGCTTGTTCAGTGCGACGACGCGGGCGGTGCGCGGGTTCAGGTGCTCGGTGAAGCGCTTGATGGTGCCGCCCTTGCCGGCGGCGTCGCGGCCCTCGAACACCACGATGAAGCGCTGACCGGTGTCCTCGCCCCAGTACTGCAGCTTCAGCAGCTCGATCTGGAGGCGGTACTTCTCCAGCTCGTAGTCCTCACGGGACATCCGCTCCTCGTACGGATAGTCCTCCTTCCACGTCTCCACGGCCTTGCCCTGCGGATCGATGAGGTCCGGGTCGTTGGTGTGGCCGTCGGTGACGGTGTAGCCGCCCTCGCGGAGCTTGTCGATGAACGAACGGAGGTTCTCGCGGGGGGCGTCGGGGGTGAGCAGCTGCACGTGCATCGTCCTCATTTCCTTCTCGCGCGGCACGCCCTCCGGTGCCCGGCGGCCCACAGGGGGCGGGACGCGACGGACCCGAGAGGCGGATCGTGTTTCCCATTATGGTCCGAGACCCCCGCCACGGCCCGGCCCGGGGCGCGTGGTGACGTGAACAGAAGGTGAACGAGTGTGGTTCGCCTCGCCGGTCGCCGGCAGGACCCGGACGACCGCCCGCAGGATCCGGCCGCAGCGCGGTCCCGCAGCGGATGTGATGGGGTGGAGTCATGTCCACTCCGGAATTCATCCTGTCCCTGCGAGAGAAGATCGGCCACGACCCGCTGTGGCTGCCCGGCGTCAAGGCGGTGGTCCTGCGCGCGGAGGACTCCGAGGTGCTGCTGGTGCGGAGGGCCGACAACGGCCGGTGGACGGTGCCGGCCGGCATCCCCGATCCCGGCGAGGAGCCCGCGGACACCGCCGTGCGCGAAGTGCACGAGGAGACGGCTGTGGAGGCCGTGCCACGACGTCTCGCCGGTGTGGGGACCACGGCTGAGGCCGTCTACCCCAACGGCGACCGGGCGCAGTACCTGGACGTGGTCATGGTCCTGGACGCCGTCGGCGGCGAGGCGCGGGTCAACGACGACGAGAACCTCGACGTCGGCTGGTTCCCGGTCGCAGACACCCCGGAGCTGCCGCCGCTGCACCGGCGGGCGATCGAGTGGGCTCTGGCCGGCGGGGGCGGGCGGTTCGTGGCCGACGGTCAGGTGCGCGGGTCCTGAGGACCTCAGAGCAGGTTGACCAGGACGACGTAGCAGGCGGTGCCGGCGGCGATGGACAGCACGGTGCGCCGACCTGCGGCCAGGTGGACCACGACCGTCACGGCGGCCGCGAGGAGCGCGTACGACAGGCGGCGGACGTCCACCGGCTCTCCGGGAGCCAGGGCCGCGGAGTCCAGGAGCATCACGAGCGCCAGGACCGTGAGGATCCCGGCGGGCATCCAGACGGCCAGACGGCGGACCAGCAGGGACTCGCGCAGCGGACGCAGCAGCGCGAACGGCAGCGCACGCAGGCCGAAGGTCACCGCTCCGGCGACGAGCGCGACGGCCACGATGTATCCGGCGGACACGGTCATCGCCTCCCCTCCTCGGGGTCGTCCGTCACCGGGACGGCGGCCGCCTCCAACGGGTCCTCCGCCGGCAGCCCCACATCCCGGCCACGGCGGGCCACGAGGTGCGCGACGATGAGGAACAGCACGTAGACGGCGAACGCCGTCACGAGGAGCTCTCCCGGGGCGACGGCGACGCCCACGACCACGGCGGCCGCGGCCATGACGACCAGCGGCACCTGGCGGCGGGTTCGCGCGGCGTCCAGGGCGAGCACGATGAACAGTGCCGTCAGGGCGAACTCGAGGCCTTCGATCGGCGCGGGCAGCAGGGACCCTGCCGCGACGCCCACCACGCCGCCGAACACCCAGTACACCTGCAGCGCGGCCTGCATGGCCAGCAGACGCGGCCCGGTCCAGCCGGTGCGGTGCGTGGTGGCGATGGCATAGGCCTCGTCGATCAGCGCGCCCATGGAATAGAGCCTCGCCGGACGCGAGCGGACGACCCGGAGCGGGAAGCTGAAGGCGTAGAAGACGTGCCGGAAGTTCAGCAGGAACACCGTGACCGCCACCGAGACCAGAGGGGTGCCCGCCACGATGAGGGACACCAGCAGCAGTTCGACCGAGCCGGCGAAGACCACGGTGGACAGCAGCGGGGCGGTCCACCACGGCAACGGTGCCTGCGCCACGAGCAGTCCGAAGGCGACGCCGAGCGGGACCAGACCCAACCCGGCGGCCGAGGACAGCCGCAGGCCCCGGCGGACCTCCGCAGAGGTCGACACCGTGGCAGCGGTGAGAGCGGGATCCGTGTTCATGACCGGACCAGCGTGCCACAGGCGGCGCGCGGCACAGGGAGTCGACGCCGGAAAAGGTCACATGGCGGGCGCCACGGCGACCGGTGCCCCTGGGAGGGGCGCGGGGCGCACCTGTCGACGCGGCGACGCATCTGCGTGGCCTCCTCCGCGTCAGCGAGCACGATGAGGTGCTGCCGGCCGTCGGCCGTGCACAGGAGCATGCCGGGGCCCGAACGGTTCACGAAGGTGAGGACGCCGCCCCGTCCGAGGACGAGGCCAGGCCACCGGATTGGGAGATCGAGATGCTTGGACGCCACTCGACCGACTCGACGTCGTCGAACTCCACGCGATGACGGGACAGTGGCCAGTAGACGAGGGTGAGGGACGAGCCGTCCACCTCGAGCCTGTGGTACGCCAGCAGGAACGGCCACATGCAGACGGCCATGACCGCCGCGACGGCCAGCAGGGCCCACGGGCTGCCGTTCGGCGCGGCGAACTCGCCGGGCAGCAGGGCCATCGGCAGGAGCGGTCCCAGGAGGAAGACGATCCGCAGAGGCAGCGGCAGACGGATCCGACGCGTCGTCCAGGCGGCGGACGCAGTCGTGGCGGCAGTGTTCATGGTCGTTCCCCAGACGAACGGCGGTGGACCAAGAGGGACTCGAACCCCCGACCCTCTCGGTGTAAACGAGATGCTCTAGCCGACTGAGCTATTGGTCCTGGAACGGCGCCATTCTACCGGCACACTCCACCTGCACCGCAGTCCGTCCGGTTCGGAGACACACGCGGCAGGGCCGCTCAGGGGAGCGACGGCCCAGGACACAGACGGGCTCCGCTGCTGTTCCGTTGCCCGCTGGTAAGCTCCCCTCGACCCCCTCTGTGAATGGACAATGAGATGCCTGCACGCCCCCGACATGCCGCTGCGCCCGCAGCCGCCTCCTCGACGCACACTTCCGCGGCGAAGGACTCCGGCCCCGGGGGACGCTTCGGCGGCTGGCGCCCCGAGGTCCAGGGCCTCCGCGCGGTCGCCGTCCTGCTCGTCGTCGTCTATCACGTCTTCACGGATCGGGTCTCGGGCGGGGTGGACATCTTCCTGTTCATCTCGGCGTTCTTCCTCACGCTGTCGTTCACGCGCAAGATCGACGGCGGCCGTCCCCTCGCACTAGGGCGCTACTGGCTGCACGTGTTCACCCGCCTCATGCCGCTGGCGATCGTGACGATCCTGGGGACTCTGCTCCTCGTGGCCACCGTCTACCCGACGGAGGACCGGGCGAGCTGGCGCCTCGAGGGCCTCGCCTCCGCCACCTACGTGGAGAACTGGGTGCTCGCCTTCGGCGCGGTGGACTACTACGCGGCGGACAACTCGTCGATGTCCCCGTTCCAGCACTTCTGGTCGTTGTCCGTCCAGGGCCAGGTGTTCCTGATCTGGCCCCTCGTGTTCGCCCTCGCCGCCATCATCGTCCGACGGACACGGTTCGGGGCGGTCTCCGTCCTCGGGACGCTGTTCGGAGTCATCTTCGCGGCTTCCCTGTGGTGGTCGGTGACGCAGACCGCAGCGAACCAGGCCTTCACCTACTTCGACACCCGTGCCCGCCTGTGGGAGTTCGCGCTCGGGTCCCTGGTCGCCCTCGCCATCCCGTATCTGCGCCCGCCCCGCGCAGCGCGCCTGTTCCTGGGCTGGGGAGGGCTTCTTTCCATGGTCGCCGTCGGCATGGTCGTCGACGTCGAGGGAGCGTTCCCCGGCTGGATCGCCCTCTGGCCGCTCCTGTCGGCCGCTGCGGTGATCGTGGCCGGCACCTCCGGCTCGCGACACGGCCTAGACCGCATCCTGTCCTCTCGGCCGCTGACGGCCCTCGGAGGCTCGGCCTATGCGTTGTACCTCGTGCATTGGCCGCTGCTGATCACCTATGCGGTCCTCACGGGACGAGCACAGGCGAACCTGCCTGCCGGCCTTGCGATCATCGTCCTTTCCGTCGGACTCGCGATCCTGTTGACACGACTGGTCGAGCGGCCGATGGGCGAATGGACATGGCCGCGCCGCAGCGCCTGGCGACAGGCCGCCGTGATCGGCACCTGCCTCGCTCTCGTAGCCGCCCCGGTCGGCGCATGGAAGGCCTGGGACGACAGGCGCCGTGAGGAGGTCCTGGCTATGGCCGACCGGAACAACCCCGGCGCAGCAGCACTCCTCGAGGGGTTCGTCGACCGGTCGGACACGGACGCGGATCCCATCCCAGTGGTCTCCGGACGCTATCCGTTCCCCGAGTATGCGGGAGCGTGCCCGGAGGAGGTGGACATCGCCGACATCAGCAGAGCCGCCTGCAAGGTCCTCGTCGAGGGCGACGACGCCGCAGAGACCGTCCTGATGCTGGGCAACAGCCACGCCATGCAGTGGTCCCCGGCGATCGCGCACTGGGCGGAGGAGCAGGGACGGAGAGTCGTGAGCTTCACGCGAGGCAGCTGCCTGCTGGCTCCGCTCGAGGAACAGCTCGTCGACAACGACACCTGCCCTGCATGGCTGGACGACTATCAGAGCCTCATCGACTGGGCCAACCCCTCCATCGTCTTCGTCCAGGGGACTCGAAGCCTGGATGACGGGGGTGAGGCCCTCACCCCGGGCATGGCCGAGACGATCGAGTCCCTGGTCGCGGAGAACCGTGTCGTGCTCGGCATCCGAGACAACCCACGTTTCGGCGAGCGCTCGATGGCCGCCTGCGCCCGCACCCATGGCGACGACTCGCCGCTCTGCACCAGAAAGGCCGACTATCTGGTCGGGACCGACCCGATCGCCGACCTCGCCGCGTCGAATCCCGGC
Organism: Micrococcus lylae NBRC 15355; assembly: GCF_001570885.1. Taxonomy (GTDB): domain Bacteria; phylum Actinomycetota; class Actinomycetes; order Actinomycetales; family Micrococcaceae; genus Micrococcus; species Micrococcus lylae. The sequence goes on from NZ_BCSN01000021.1 coordinate 7,302, forward strand.
GTCGTCTCCCTCGACATGAACGACCTGATCTGCCCGGAGGGGGTCTGCGTCCCCGTCGTCGGCAATGTCCGGCTGTATTGGGACAACAACCATCTGACGCCCGACTACGTGCGTTCCCTCGCCCCCATGCTGGCCGAACGTGCGGAGTCCGCGCTGGCCGACAACAGGGGCGAGTGGGGCGGCTGACCTCTCGGCTAGCTGCACAGCCGCGCGGTGAGCTCCTCATGCTCGTCGCGGCTGCGCGCCCGCCCCGGCTCGGCCTCCACCCGGCCGACCTCCATGCCCTGCGCATCCAGCAGCACCGAGATCCGCCGGGGCCTGCCCGTGTCCGCGTCGAAGGCACCGAAGCGGCGGGCGGCGGCCCCGTGGGGCCAGAAGTCGGACAGCAGCGTCAGTTCGTCGGGAAGTCCGAGGTCCTCGGCCGCGCGGCGCAGGACGGGAGCCGAGTCACAGGAGACCACCCTCACGGCCACATCCTGCGCGGCCCACCGCTCGGCGAGCTCGCCGAGCCAGGCCAGCTCACCGGTGCACACGGGGGTGAAGGCCCCCGGAAGGAAGGCGAGCCACACCCCGCGGGGGCGTGCGCCGTCGTCGGGACCGGCGGTGGCCGGCCTGCCCGGATCCGTCACGGGCGGGAAGGGCCAGGACTGGCCGTGGCAGTCCCGGAGCGCGGGACTGTCAGCCACCGCGCTTCTGCACGAGCTTGACGGCTGCCCAGTCCTCGGAGGCGCCGGCGCCGGTCGTCGCGTGCAGGCCGGCGGTCGTGGCGGCCTCCTGCACGTCGGCGGGATCCACGTGGCCCTCGCGGCCCTTGCGCGGCGTCAGCACCCACACGGGACCCTCCTCGAGCGACAGCTGCGCGTCGACGAGCGTGTCCGCGAGGTCGGTGGCGTCGCCGTCCTCGGCACGCCACCACACGAGCACGGCGTCCACCGGCTCCTGGTCCTCCTCGGGCTGCAGCTCGGTGCCGAGCGCGCCCTCGAGCCGCTCGCGCAGACCGTGGTCGACGTCCTCGTCATAGCCGAACTCGTGGACGTACTGTCCGGCGGTCAGGCTCAGCTCGTCCAGCAGGGCACGGGGTGCGTCGGTCGCGGCGGACCCGGCGTCCATAGTCGTACAGACCTCCTCGGTTGACGGCGGCGCCGGTGTCCCGGCCACCGCCCGATCGGGTGACTCTCCCCACCATACGCGCAATGGCACCCCTGGGCCTTACCCCGTGCGGGGCGGGCGCGGGTAGGCTGTCACGCAGACCACCTCAACGACGGGGGCGGCCGCGCACACCGCCGGCCGAGGATGCCGCCGCGCGCGGCCCGCACCCCCACCACAGACCCCGCGGAGACACCCCTCCGCCCAGCCAGAGGAGGCAGCTTGAGCGCAGCCGAAGAGAGCTCCCGCATCCTGAGCGGACTGACGAACAACTTCCCGGACAAGGATCCCCAAGAGACCGCGGAGTGGATCGAGTCCTTCGACGGCCTCGTGGAGGAGCGCGGCACGGAGCGCGCGCAGTACATCATGCGCTCCCTGCTGCAGCGGGCCGGCATGAAGTCCGTGGGCGTGCCGATGGTGACCACCACCGACTACGTCAACACCATCCCCGCCGACCAGGAGCCCGAGTTCCCCGGCGACGAGGAGCTCGAGCGCCGCTACCGCAACTACCTGCGCTGGAACGCCGCCGTCATGGTGCAGCGTGCCCAGCGCGAGGGCATCGGCGTGGGCGGCCACATCTCGTCCTACGCCGGTCAGGCGACCCTCTACGAGGTGGGCTACAACCACTTCTTCCGCGGCCAGGACCACCCGGGCGGCGGCGACCAGGTCTTCTTCCAGGGCCACTCCTCGCCCGGCAACTACGCGCGCGCCTTCCTCGAGGGCCGGCTGACCGAGGAGGACCTCGACGGCTTCCGCCAGGAGAAGTCGAAGAAGGGCCACGCGCTGTCCTCCTACCCGCACCCGCGCATGATGCCGGAGTTCTGGCAGTTCCCGACCGTCTCCATGGGCCTGGGCCCGATGAACGCGATCTTCCAGGCGCAGTACAACCGCTACCTGCAGGACCAAGGCATCAAGGACACCTCGGACCAGCACGTCTGGGCCTTCCTCGGCGACGGCGAGATGGACGAGCCGGAGTCGCGCGGCCAGCTGCACATCGCCGCGAACAACAACCTGGACAACCTGACCTTCGTGGTGAACTGCAACCTGCAGCGCCTCGACGGGCCCGTCCGCGGCAACGGCAAGATCGTGCAGGAGCTGGAGTCCTACTTCCGCGGTGCCGGCTGGAACGTCATCAAGGTCCTGTGGGGCCGCGAGTGGGACCCGCTGCTCGAGAAGGACGACACCGGCGAGCTCGTGCGTGTCATGAACGAGACCGTCGACGGCGACTACCAGACCTACAAGGCCGAGGACGGCGCCTTCGTGCGCGAGCACTTCTTCGGCCGGTCCTCCGTCACCAAGGAGCTCGTCGCGGACATGTCCGACGACGAGATCTGGGGCCTCAAGCGCGGCGGCCACGACTACCGCAAGGTGTACGCCGCCTACAAGGCCGCGATGGAGCACAAGGGCCAGCCGACCGTCATCCTGGCGCACACCATCAAGGGCTACGGCCTCGGCAAGTCCTTCGAGGGACGCAACGCCACGCACCAGATGAAGAAGCTGACCGTGGACGACTTCAAGACCTTCCGCGACCGCCACCGCATCCCGGTCTCGGACGAGGTCATCGAGGGCGACCCGTACAACATCCCGTACTACCACCCGGGCGAGGACGCCCCGGAGATCCAGTACATGCTCGAGCGCCGCAAGGCCCTCGGCGGTGCCGTCCCGGAGCGCCGCAGCACGTACCCCGCCATCCCGGTCCCCGGCGAGGCCGCCTACAAGCAGGCGCGCAAGGGCTCCGGCAAGCAGGAGGCGGCCACCACCATGGCGTTCGTCCGCCTGCTCAAGGACCTCATGCGGGACAAGAACCTGGGCTCGCGCCTGGTGCCGATCATCCCGGACGAGGCCCGCACCTTCGGCATGGACTCGTTCTTCCCGACGGCGAAGATCTACAACACCAAGGGCCAGAACTACCTCGCCGTGGACCGCGACCTGTTCCTGTCCTACAAGGAGTCCCCGCAGGGCAAGCTCTTCCACGTGGGCATCAACGAGGACGGCGCCACCGCCGCGTTCAACGCGATCGGCACCTCCTACTCCACCCACGGCGAGCCCATGGTGCCGGTGTACATCTTCTACTCGATGTTCGGCTTCCAGCGGACCGCGGACAACATCTGGGCCGGCGCCGACCAGCTGGCGCGCGGCTTCATGATCGGCGCCACCGCCGGACGCACCACGCTCACCGGCGAGGGCACCCAGCACATGGACGGCCACTCCCCGGTGCTCGCCGGCACCAACCCGGCTGTGAAGACCTACGACCCGGCCTACGGCTACGAGATCGCCCACATCGTCCGCCAGGGCCTGGAGGACATGTACGGCGACCACGACCGTGGCGAGGACGTCCGCAACGTCATCTACTACCTGACGGTCTACAACGAGCCGATCGTGCATCCGGCCGAGCCGGAGGACCTGGACGTCGAGGGCCTGCTCAAGGGCATGTACCTGCTCTCCGCGGGCGAGGCCGACGGCCCGAAGGTCCAGCTCATGGGCTCGGGCGTGTCCGTGCCGTGGGCCGTGGAGGCGCAGCGGCTCCTCGCCGAGGACTGGAGCGTGTCCGCGGACGTGTGGTCCGTGACCAGCTGGAACGAGCTGTACCGCGACGCGGCCGCCGCCGAGAAGGAGGCCCTGCGCGACGCGGACGGGCAGGAGCGGATCCCGTACATCACGCAGAAGCTGGCCGACGTGCAGGGCCCGATCGTGGCGTCCACGGACTACACGACCTCCCTGCCGAACCAGGTGCGCCCGTTCGTCAAGCAGGACATGGCGGTGCTCGGCGCCGACGAGTTCGGCTTCGCGGACACCCGCTCGGCCGCCCGCCGCTACTTCCTCATCGACGCCCACTCCATGGTCGTCCGTGCCCTCCAGATGCTGGAGAAGGACGGCTCCGTGGAGGCCGGCACCGCCAAGAAGGCGCATGAGAAGTACCGGCTCGACGACGTGAACGCCGGCACCACCGGCAACGCCGGCGGCGACGCCTGATCCGTTCCGCAACGGGCTGACGCCCCGCTTCCCGACGACGGCCCCTCGCCTTTTCCACCGAAAGGCGAGGGGCCGTCGTCGCGTCCCGTGGGGTTCCCCGGTGCCCGCGGTGGGATGCGCGGCCTGTAGGGAACGTACAAAGACCCCCGCTAGGATCACCCCATGCCCGATTCGCGTCCCCCTGCCGGCACACGGCCGATCTCGGCGGAATCGCTCGCGCGGCTCCGTACGCACCTGGGCGAGCTGAACACCGCCATCCTGCAGCGCGTGGACGCGGCCCTCCCCTGGTACCGCCGGCTGACGCCGGACGAGCGCAGCCACCTGGGGCTGGTGGCACAGCGCGGCCTCAACGGCTTCGTGCAGTGGTTCCAGAAGCCCGGGGTGACCAGTGGGCATGTGCTGGCGGACGTGTTCGGCGAGGCGCCCACCGAGCTGACCCGCTCGATCTCGCTGCAGCGGGCGCTCCAGCTGATCCGCACCATCGTCGAGGCCGTCGAGGCCGTGGTCCCGGAGATCCTGCAGGACCGTGACCAGGCCGCGGTGCGCGAGTCGATGCTGCGGTACTCCCGTGAGGTCGCCTTCGCCCTGGCCGATGTCTACGCCCGCGCCGCCGAGACCCGGGGGGCCATGGACTCCCGCCTCGAGGCCGTCCTGCTGGATGCGGTGCTGCGCGGTCAGGACGCGGATGAGATCCGCCACCGTGCCACCGCCATCGGCTGGCGCGGTGAACGCCAGGTGCTGGTCATGGCCGGCGGCGCTCCGGGGCCGGACAAGCCCGCCTACGTCGGTGAGCTGCGCCGGGCTGCGGCCCGGCACAAGTGCGACGTGCTGATCGGCGTGCAGTCCGAGCGCCTCGTGGTGGTGGTCGGGTCCGTGGAGGACTCCACGGTGGTGGCCGCCGCCCTGGCCCCGTGGTTCGCGGAAGGACCGGTGATCGTGGGGCCGACCGTGGACTCTCTGACCGAGGCCCACGTGTCCGCTCGGCATGTGTTCGCCTCGCTGTCCGCGGCGGGGGCACACCCACGGGCACCGCGGCCGACGCCGACGCACGAGCTGCTGCCCGAACGTGTGCTGATGGGCGACCCGACCGCGCGGGAGGCGCTGATCCACGGCGTGTACCGGCCCCTGCTGCAGGCCGGCCCGTCCCTGTTGGAGACGGTGGACACCTACGGCCTGCTGGGACACTCGCTCGAGGCGACCGCCCGCGAGCTCTACATCCACACGAACACCGTCCGCTACCGCCTGCGCCGGGTCAGCGAGCTGACCGGATGGGACCCTCTGGTGCCGCGCGACGCCTACGTCCTGCACACGGCGATCACGGTCGGTCGACTCGCCGAGCACGACGCGCCCCTCGGCGGCGAGCGACCCCACGGCGAACGCGATCGCTGAGTCCGCCATCTGAGACTGTTTGTAGGAATCCTCCAAAGCTGTTCGGAAGGGTTGGTGACCGCCGTGCCGCCCGCTGAGGGCGTCCACCTGGAAGAGTGGAGGCCATGCTTGCGATCGTGTGCCCCGGACAGGGATCCCAGACGCCCGGCTTCCTCGCCCCCTGGCTCGAGCTCGACGGCGCCGCCGAGCTGCTCGGTCGGCTCTCCGAGACGTCCCGCATGGACCTGGCGGAGCACGGCACGGTCTCGGACGAGGAGACCATCAAGGACACAGCGGTGGCCCAGCGCCTGATCGTCGCCGCGGGCCTCGTCTCGGCACACGCACTGGACCTGGACGCCGTCGGCGGCGAGAAGGTCCTCCTGGCCGGGCACTCGGTCGGCGAGATCACCGCGGCGGCCCTGGCCGGCGTGCTGACCGCCGAGGAGGCCGCCGCCCTGGTGAGGGTCCGCGCGGACGGCATGGCCGAGGCCGCGGCCTCGGCCCCGACCGGCATGGCGGCCGTCGTGGGCGGAGACCAGGACGAGGTCCTGGCCGCGATCGCCGACCACGGCCTCACCCCCGCCAACGTGAACGGAGCCGGCCAGACCGTCGCCGCCGGCGCCGTCGAGAAACTTGCGGCTCTCGGCGAGGACGCCCCCGCCAAGGCCCGCGTCATCCCGCTGAAGGTCGCCGGAGCCTTCCACACCGAGTACATGGCCTCGGCGGTGCCTGCGCTCAGCGAGCACGTCGCAGGCCTCTCCCCCGAGGATCCGCGGGTGGAGCTGCTGTCCAACCGGGACGGCGAGGCCGTCGCATCCGGCGCCGACGCCCTCGACCGGATTGTCGGACAGGTGACCCGCCCGGTGCGCTGGGACCTCTGCATGGAGGCGATGGCCGCCCGCGGCGTCACCGGCATCCTCGAGGTGCTGCCCGGCGGCACCCTGACCGGCCTCGCCAAGCGAGGCCTGCGCGGCACCCGGGTGTGCGCGCTCAAGACCCCCGACGACCTCTCCACGGCCGCCGAGTTCATCGCCGAGCACACCGCCTGACACGGCCGGACCGCTCGACCTACGGAGGGAAGCACCTCGTGAACGTCACCCTGAACCAGACCACCCCCGTCGCCGGCAGCCGCATCAGCGCGGTCGGCGCATACCGCCCGAAGAACCTCGTCCCGAACGAGGAGCTCGTCGGACCGATCGACTCCTCTGACGAGTGGATCCGTCAACGCACGGGCATCGTGACCCGCCAGCGCGCCACCCCAGAGGAGACCGTGCCCATGATGGCCGAGGGGGCCGCCCGGGAGGCCCTCGACGCCGCGGGGCTGACCGGGGCGGACCTGGGCGCCGTCATCGTCGCCACCGTTTCCTTCCCGTATCAGACGCCCTCCGCTGCGGCGCTTCTCGCCGAAGCCCTGGGTGCCACCCCGGCACCGGCCTTCGACGTCTCCGCCGCATGCGCCGGCTACTGCTACGGCGTGGCCCAGGCCGATGCCCTGGTGCGCTCCGGCATGGCCGAGCACGTGCTGGTGGTCGGCGTCGAACGCCTGTCCGACCTCGTGGACCCCACAGACCGCTCCATCTCCTTCCTGCTCGGCGACGGCGCCGGCGCCGTGGTCGTCTCCGCCACAGACGAGCCGGGCATCTCCCGCTCCGTGTGGGGCTCTGAGGGCGCCCGCTGGGAGACGATTCGCATGACCCACTCCCTGCTGGACATGAAGCAGACCGTGGATCAGGCCATCGAGGCCGCTGACGCCTCCTGCCTCACGGGAGGAGAGCACACGGCCTGGCCGACCCTGCGCCAGGACGGCCCGTCCGTCTTCCGCTGGGCAGTGTGGTCCATGGCGAAGGTCGCCCAACAGGCCGTCGACGCCGCGGGCGTGCAGCCGGAGGACCTGGCCGCGTTCATCCCCCACCAGGCCAACATGCGCATCATCGACGAGTTCGCCAAGCAGCTGAAGCTGCCGGACTCCGTGGTGGTCGCCCGGGACATCGCGGATGCCGGCAACACGTCGGCCGCGTCCATCCCCCTGGCCATGCACAGACTCCTGCAGGAGCAGCCGCAGCTCAGCGGCGGCCTCGCCCTGCAGATCGGCTTCGGCGCCGGGCTGGTCTACGGCGCCCAGGTCGTGCGTCTCCCCTGAGACGCCAGACACATGATTCACTGACCAACGTACCCATTCCGCAACCAACAAAGGAGACGCCACCATGGCTTCCAAGGAAGAGATCCTCGCCGGCCTGGCCGAGATCGTGAACGAGGAGACCGGTCTGGAGACCGAGGAGGTCCAGCCGGAGAAGTCCTTCACCGATGACCTGGACATCGACTCGATTTCGATGATGACCATCGTGGTCAACGCCGAGGAGAAGTTCGACGTGAAGATCCCGGACGAGGAGGTCAAGAACCTCAAGACCGTCCAGGACGCCGTGGACTACATCGAGGGCGCCCAGGCCTGAGCCTGACGCCCGACGCCCGCCAGCGCGGCGACACCGTCGGCATCGGCCGGGGACGCATTCCGCGTCCCCGGCCCCTCAGCCGCTGGGGCCCGCGCAGCATCGGCGCCGCATCCGCCGGCACTACAGACACTGACGAATCCGTCCGAGGACGGCCGAATCGAGGGGACAGCAGACACCATGACCCGCACCGCAGTCATCACCGGCCTGGGCGCCACCACGCCGATCGGCGGCGACGTGCCCTCCTTCTGGGCGAACGCGCTGGCCGGCACCCCGGGTGCCCGCACTCTTGAGCACGAGTGGGTGGAGAAGCACGACCTTCCGGTGACCTTCGCTGCGGAGCTCGCCGTCCCGACCTCCGAGGTGCTGAAGAAGGTCGAGCTGAAGCGCCAGGACCCGTCCATGCAGATGGCCACCGTGGCCGCCCGTGAAGCCTGGGCGGACGCGGGCTTCGGTGAGGACGCGGACATCGACCACGACCGCTTCGCGATCGCCTTCGGCACCGGCATCGGCGGTGTGTGGACCCTCCTGGAGGGCTGGGACACCCTGCGCGAGCGCGGCCCGCGCCGCGTGATGCCCATGACCGTGCCGATGCTCATGCCGAACGGCGCCGCCGGTGCGCTGTCCCTGGAGTTCGGCGCCCGCGGCGGCGCCCGCACCGTGGTCTCCGCCTGCGCCTCCGGCACCGAGTCCCTCGACCTCGCCCTGCAGCTCATCCGCTCCGGCAAGGCGGACATCGTCATGACCGGGTCCACCGAGGCCGCCATCCATCCGCTGCCGATCGGCGCCTTCTGCGCCATGCAGGCCATGTCCAAGCGCAACGACGACCCCCAGGCTGCCTCCCGCCCCTACGACGTGGACCGTGACGGCTTCGTGCTCGGCGAGGGCGCAGGCGTGATGATCATCGAGTCCGAGGAGCACGCCAAGGCACGCGGCGCCCGCGTCTACGCCCGCCTGGCCGGCACCGGCGTCACCTCCGACTCCCACCACATCACGGCGCCGGAGCCGGAGGGCCTGGGCGCCACCCGCGCCATGCGCGCGGCCCTGGAGGACGCCGGCCTCTCCCCGGAGCAGGTGTGCCACGTGAACGCCCACGCCACCTCCACCCCGGTCGGCGACAAGCCGGAGTACCTGGCCATGCGTGCCGTCTTCGGCGACCACGTCGAGCAGGTGAAGGTCTCCGCCACCAAGTCCCAGACGGGCCACCTGCTCGGCGCCTCCGGCGCGATCGAATCGGTGCTCTCGGTGCTGGCCGTGCACCACGGCAAGGCCCCGGTCACCATCAACCTGGACAACCAGGACCCCCAGATCCCGCTCAACGTGGTCACCGGCACCCCGGCCGAGCTGCCCGAGGGCGACCGCGCCGTGGTGAAGAACTCCTTCGGCTTCGGCGGACACAACGCCGTCGCCGTGTTCACCTCGTACTGATCTCGGCCGCGCCGACGAACGGCGGCTGCACGCCAGAAGGGCCGGGCCCGGAGGTTGCTCTCCGGATCCGGCCCTTCCTGACATCCCGGCGACGATGCGATGCGGCCGTCTGCGCGCTGCTCGGGGATGTCCTGCCTGCCTGCGGATGTCCTGCCTGCCTGCGGATGTCCTGCCTGCCTGCGGATGTCCTGCCGGACCGCTCACCACGGGGTGTTGCGGGACTGGATCCTCATGATCGCCTCGCGGTCGTCCGGCTGGCGGCAGTTCTCGGCCACCTTGTTCCGCTGCCGGTGCCCGCAGCGGGAGCACACGTGGACGATCTGGAAGCCCTTCTTCGGGTGGTAGTCGATCTGCTCGGCCGTCATGACGCCCCGGCACTCGGAGGCCCGGTCCCCCGGCATGACGTCCACGTGGACGGAGGCCAGGCAGAACGGGCAGTGGTTCCGGTAGGAGCCGTTGTTCAGCGGCAGCACGTGCTTCCCGCAGGCGGCACAGTCGAACTCCGTGTTCTCGGTGGACCGGGACATGGGTGAGGGGCTCCTTCGGCGTGGGGACTGCTGACAGCGTAGCCGGGACGGCGGCCGGGGACGTCTGGGCGGCACGAGCCTGTGCGGGCAGCGGCCGGGTCTGAAGCCGAGACACGACGACGGCCCCCGCCATCCGGTGCGGGGGCCGTCGGTCTGTGCCGGCCGGGGACCGTGGGAGTGTGGCCGCCTCCGCCCGCTGCCCGCCGCACAGTGTCGAGGATGCGCGGGAGCGCAAGGTCGGGGACGCGCGGGAGCGCAAGCGGACGACTCAGGCGGTCAGCCGACCTCGCGGAGCCAGCGGACGGGGGCGCCCTCCACGGCCTGGCGGAACGGCTCGAGCTCCTCGTCCCAGGCCTCGCCGAGAGCGAGGGAGAGCTCGTGGAACACGGCGGTGGGGTCTCCGGCGCCCTGCTCGTAGGCGTAGCGGATGCGGTCCTCGGACACCATGATGTTGCCGGTGACGTCGGTGGTGGCGTGGAAGATGCCCAGCTCGGGGGTATGGGACCAGCGCGAGCCGTCGCAGCCGGCGGAGGCCTCCTCGGTGACCTCGTAGCGCAGATGGGCCCAGCCGCGGAGGGCAGAGGCCAACGCCGCGCCGGTGCCCTGCGCGGCGGTCCAGTGCAGTTCAGCGCGGTAGTGTCCGGGCGCGGCCGGCTGCGCCGACCAGTCGACGCTGACATGGGTGCCCAGAGCAGAGCCCAGTGCCCACTCGACATGCGGGCAGAGCGCTGCAGGGGCGGAGTGGATGTGGACCACTCCGCGGGTCTCGACGTGGGACATGTTTCCTCCGGATGCAGTGCGGTACGTCTTCCCCTACGACCACGCTGCTCTGACGCCCTGGGTGAGGGCCCGGCGGTGTTCCACGCTCTTCGGTTGTGAGGACGTGTCACCCCTGCCTCCTCCGTCCTGGGACGGCGACGACGACGCTGACACGTCGGGTCCATTGTGCACCCTCCGACGGGTGCGGGCAACGACGGCGGCCGATTCCGTCGCCGTGTCGTGACCGGCTCAGGCGCGCGGGTGCGCCTGCCGGTATCCCTCGCGCAGGCGGTCGATCGACACGTGTGTGTAGACCTGGGTGGTCTGGAGGGAGGAGTGTCCGAGGACCTCCTGGACGCTGCGCAGGTCCGCGCCGCCGTCCAACAGGTGGGTGGCGGCGGTGTGTCGGAGGGCGTGCGGCCCGCGGGCCGAGGTGTCGCCCAGTCCCTCCAAGGATCGGTCGACGACGGCACGCACCTGGCGGACGCCGATCCGCCCTCCACGTGTGCCGAGGAACAGCGCCGGTCCGGAGGCGGCGCGAGCCAGCCGGGAGCGTCCGTGCTCCAGCCAGTCCTCGAGTGCCTGCGCGGCGGGACCTCCATACGGGACGGTGCGCTGGCGGTCTCCCTTGCCGACCACGGTGAGCGTGCGCCGAGCCCGGTCCAGGTCGTCCACGTCCAGTCCCGCAAGCTCGGCCACGCGGATGCCGGTGGCGTAGAGCAGCTCCAGTACGGCGAGGTCGCGGCGCGCCACGCCGGCCGCGATGGGATCCTCGGCTTCATCCGCGGCGGCGACCGCCTCGGACAGGCCGGACAGGAGACGGCCCACCTGCTGCCGTTGGAGCACCGGCGGCAGCGTGGAGTCGGCCGTGGGAGAGGCCAGACGGACGGTGGGGTCGTCCTCACGCAGGCCCTCGCGCACGGCCCAGGCCATGTAGGTCCGCACGCTGCTGACACGACGGGCGAGCGTGGCGCGGGCCAGGCCGCCGCGGGCCATCCCGGCCAGCCAGCGCCGCAGGTCGGTGAGGTCGACGGCGTCCAGGGCACTCACCCCGGTCGGGGCCGCCGGCCCGGTGGTCTCCGGATGCTCGATGCGCAGATGCACGAGCAGGTCCCGCAGGTCGGTCTCATAGGCGCGGACGGTGTTCTCACTGCGGTGCAGCTCGTGGCGTTGGTGATCCGCGAACGCCTCGAGCCTCGCGAGGTCGGCGGCGAAGCAGTGGTCGCCGATCTCTGCGCCGGAGCCCCGGCGGGATGCCTCGGCGCGACGGTCCTGGTACGGGGTCATCCCTTCATTGTGCTCTCCTCGGTGCCGGCGCCGGCGGAGCCTGCCCGCCGAGCCGCGGCCCGCGATCCGCGCCGCCAGCGACGATCCCTCTCCTCGGCCAGCCCGGCCCGGGCGAGGCGCTGGAGGACCGGCAGCAGCATCGGCACCGGCATCCCCGCTGCCACGGTGAGGCGGTCGAGGGTGGCGTGGGCGCGCACCGGGAGGGCGTCGAAGACGAGCAGCTCCTGCTCGGACAGCGCGTCCTCGGGCCTGGCCTGCTGTCCGCCGACGGGCGCGGCGGCATGCGCCGAGGGACTCGACGGCGTCCCCGCAGGGCCGTGGGCGGCGGGCAGCGGCCCGCAGGACCCGCCCGCACCGAGCAGCTCGCGGACCCCGTCCACGTCGGTGACGAGCCGGGCGGGGGTGTCCCTGAGGAGGCGGTGGCAGCCGGCAGAGCTGGGTGAGGTGATCGGCCCCGGGACCACACCGAGCTCCCGGCCGAGGCCCAGGGCGTGGGACGCGGTGTTCTGGGCCCCGGACCGCCACCGCGCCTCGACGACGAGCACCCCGGCGGCCAGCCCTGCGATCAGCCTGTTGCGGTGCAGGAAGCGGTGGCGCGTCGGGCTGGCCCCGGGCGGCATCTCGGAGAGCAGCAGGCCCTGATCCATGACGGCGCGCAGCAGGTCCTCGTGCCCGGCCGGGTAGAAGCGGTCCAGTCCCCCGGCGAGCACGGCGACGGTGGGAGGGCGTCCGTGTCCGGCCTCGAGGGCGACGCGGTGGGCGTGCCCATCGATGCCGTAGGCGCCCCCGGACAGGACGGTGACGCCCTCGGCGGCGAGCGGTGCCACCACCTGCCCGGTGACCGCCCGTCCGTAGGGGGTGGCCTCACGGCTGCCGACCACGGCCAGGGTGCGCGCCTGCTCCGGAAGGACACCTGGTCCTCGCGTCCAGAGGGCGATGGGTCTGCGGTGGCCCAGGTCGTCCAGGCAGGAGGGCCAGGCGGCGTCTTCCGGGACCAGCAGTCCGCCGCCGAGCCGGTGCATGGCCACCAGGTCCCGCTCCGGTGCGAGTGTGGTGGAGCGGGTGCCCCAACGGCGCAGCCCCGCCGCGAACCGTCGCCGCCAGGAGTCGCCGCCTGCTCCGCACGCTTCGGCGAGCGCGTCCTCCTCCTCGCCGGTCGGTCGGCACCGGCCGGTGAGGACGACCAGCGCGTGCTCGGCGCCGAGGACGTCGATCACAGTCAGCGCGGTCTCGTCGCCGGGCTCGATGAGTCGCGTCAGTGCGGCGCGCGCCAGGCGCACGGAGTCCCGGTGCCGTGGCCGATCGCTGGCAGCCGTGGGGGCGTCGAGCCCCGCAAGGGGCCGGGTGGTGGGGTTCGGAGTCATGCGGCGGCCTCCTCGTCGTGACGGCGGCGCAGGTGCAGGGCGACGTCCACGTCCTCGGCGGCCGGCACGGTGGCCCCGCGAAGGTCCGCGACGGTCCAGGCCAGCCTCAGCACACGGGCGTGGCCGCGGGCACTGAGCCAGCCGGCGTCGACCGCGGCGTCGGCGGCGGCCCTGGCGGCGGGCGGGACGGCGAACCGACCCCGACGCAGCAGCGCCCCGGAGATTCGCCCGTTGGCCTCTCCCCATCGTTCGCGCTGGGCGCCGACCGCTGCTCGCACCCGGGCCGCGACCGCGGCGGAGGCCTCCGCCCCGGCCGGGGATCCCAGCTCCGCCCCTGTGACCGGGGCGACGGTGACCTGCACGTCCACCCGGTCCAGCAGCGGACCGGAGAGTCTGTCGGCATAGCGTCGTCGTTGCAGCACGGTGCACCGACACTGCGCCCCGGATCCCTCGCCGTAGCCGCACGGGCAGGGGTTCGCGGCCAGGACCAGCTGGAAGCGCGCCGGGTAGCGGACGGTGCCGTAGGCGCGGTGGAGGACGACCTCGCCGGACTCCAGCGGCTGACGCAGCGCCTCCAGGCTGCGCCGGTCGAACTCGGGTGCTTCGTCCAGGAAGAGCACTCCGCCGTGGGCCAGTGATGCTGCTCCGGGGCGCGCGAGACCGCTGCCGCCTCCCACGAGCGCGGGCATGGAGGCCGAGTGGTGGGGTGCCTGGAAGGACGGCCGGGTGTCCAGCCTGGTGGGCGCGGGGCCGTCCGAGCGCAGCGATGCCAGGGCCGCGGCCTCGAGCGCGGTGCGGTCGTCCAGCTCTGGGAGGATGCCGGGCAGGCGCTCGGCGAGCATCGTCTTTCCTGCACCCGGTCGGCCGGACAGCAGCAGGTGGTGGCCGCCGGCGGCGGCGACCTCGAGCGCATAGCGGGCCTCCCACTGTCCGACGACCTCCGACAGGTCGGGGACGCCCTCGGGCGCGGCGAGGGGCGCGCCGGAGGTGCGGCGGCCGCCGTCGGGACGGCAGGGGCTTCCTGCCGTCTCCCCGGGGCGGACCATGAGGGCCTCGGGGCGCACCCCCGGCACCGGGTCCGGCTTGCCGCCGAAGGCATGGACCACGTGGTGCAGGTGTGCGAAGCCGCGCACCCGGGCGCCGGGGACCAGTGCCGCCTGGTCGACGGCGTCGGCGGCGACGACCATGTCCGGCAGCCCGGCGTCCACCGCGGCCATCGCCATGGCGACCATGTCCGATGGCCCGTGCAGGGAGCCGTCCAGGCCGAGCTCGGCGAGGAACACCGGGCCATGGACGCCGGAGACCTTCCCCTCCGCGGCGTACGCCGCAAGGACGATCGCCAGATCGTGTCCCGCCCCCCGCTTCTGCACACCGGCCGGCAGCAGGTTCACCGTGAGATGACGCCGGGTGAGCGGCAGCCCGGCGTTGCGGGCGGCGGAGCGGATGCGGTCACGGCTCTCCTGCAGCGACTGGTCCGGAAGACCGAGCAGAGTGAAGCCGGGCAGGGACTGGGCGATGTCCGCCTCGACCTCCACCACCGTGCCGCGCAGACCGGCGAGCGTGATCGAGCGGGTGCGTCCGATGCGGCTCATGGGCGCACGTCCGTCAGCAGGTCGAAGCGGGGCGCCTCCCCCGGCACCACGAGCACCGCGACGGCGTCCACCCGCCACGGCTCCTCGCGCCGGGCGATCCCGGACTGGGCGTGCCACTGCCGCATGAGACGGTGCAGGCGGGCGAGCTTGCGCGGGCCGATCGCCTCGAACGGGTCGCCGAAGCCCAGGCCCGAGCGGGTCTTCACCTCGACGGCGACCCACCAGCCGTCCTGCAGGGCGATCAGGTCCAGCTCACCGCCGGCGCCGCGCCAGTTCCGCTCCACGACGCTGTAGCCGTGGCCGGCCAGCCAGACTGCGGCAGCGTCCTCGCCGAAGCGACCGAGAGCGGTGCGGGCGGTGCTCGAGCGGGGCCGGTCCAGGCGCGATCCGGTGGGCGGCTCCGAGGCCGGGTGGACGGCGGGGTCGGGTGCCGGGGACGTCTTCGGGGTCTGCATGGGACCACCTCCTGCCACCACGATGGGCGTCCCGGGGACGGCCGTGCAGGCCCACACCCCGAATGTGGAGGACGCAGCGGCCTGTGCAGGACAGGACCGCGGACCCGTCAGCCGCCGAAGGGTCCGCCGGGGCCGTCCGGCGGCAGCGAGAGGTCGGGGTTCGCCGGGAGCTCCTCGATGTTCACGTCCTTGAAGGTCAGGACGCGCACGCGCTTGATGAACCGGGCGTGACGGTAGACGTCCCAGACCCAGGCGTCCTCGAGGGTGAGCTCGAAGAACACGTCGCCACCGGAGCGGTGCGGCGTCAGGGACACCTCGTTGGCCAGGTAGAACCGGCGCTCGGTCTCCACCACGTAGCGGAACAGGCCGACCACGTCCCGGTACTCGCGGTACAGCAGCAGCTCGGCCTCGGACTCGAAGTCCTCCAGGTCGTCGGCGCTCACGGCCATGCTCCTTCCCGCCCGTCGTCGGGCCCGGTGTCCTCGCCCCACGCGAACAGCGCGGGCTCCTCGACGCGCCGCACCGGCAGCGCCCAGGATCGGCGGTGGTGGACGACGGCGCCGTCCTGCTCGATCGCGGCGCGGTGCTCGGCCGAGCCGTAGCCCTTGTTGCCCGCCCACCCGTAGGCGGGGAACTCCTCGTGCAGCGCGATCATCAGATCGTCACGGTACACCTTCGCGGTGATGGAGGCGCCGGCGACCGTGGCGGCCTGGTCCTCGGCCTTCACCACCATCTGCGGGACCGGCGGCACCGGCCCCGGCACCTCGTCCACGACCTCGCGGCCTGTGCCGCGGGTCAGCCAGTCGTCACGGCCGTCCAGGATCAGGGCGACCGGTTCGGCGCCGGCGTTGCGGCACAGCACGGACCAGGCCCGACGCCCGGCCAGGGCCAGGGCCGTCGAGAGCCCGTGCTCGTCGATCTCCGCGGGACTGGCCTCCCCGATGCCGACGGCGGCCGCCCAGTCGAGGACCTCCGGCACGAGGCTCCGCCGGCGGCGGTCCGTGAGGGCCTTGGAGTCCCGGACGGGCGGCGGCGCCTCGTCGGTCGGCACCCGGACGGCCACGGCTCCGACGACGGCCGGACCGGCCATCGCGCCGCGGCCCACCTCGTCCATGCCGGCGACGAGCAGGGGCGTCTGCGCCGTGGCGCCCCGGGTCTGGGCCAGGGCGGACTCCAGGTGCAGTCCGGCGGTGATCACGGGGCGGCGCGGGCTCATCGTGACGCCTCCGGCACGCCGGCGAAGGTGTCCGGATCCGACCCGGCGCTCCCCCAGCGGGACACCGGCCACACGCGGGCCTCGGCACGTCCGACGACGTCGTCCACGGAGACGAAGCCGGCGCCCGGGCCGTCCCGGTGGGCGCGCGAGTCCGCGGAGCGGCTGCGATGGTCGCCGAGGACCCACAGGCGTCCTGCGGGGACGACGACGTCGAACGGTTCCTCGGAGGGGGCGTCGCCCGCGAACAGGTACGGTTCGGTGACCTCGACGCCGTTCACCGTCAGGCCGGCGTCGCCGGGCTCCCAGCGGACGTGGTCGCCGGGAAGCCCCACCACTCGCTTGACGACGTTCTCGTCGGTCCGCTCGGGCACGAGCCCGGCGACCCGCAGGACGGAGGTGACGAGGCCGTCGTCGTGCACCGCCGGCAGCCAGCCCTTGGTGTCCCGGAACACCACGACGTCGCCACGGCGCAGGTCCATCACCTGCGGGACGAGCAGGGACACCGCCACGCGGTCCCCGACCTGCAGGGTGTCCTCCATCGACTCGGAGGGTATGTGGTAGACGCGGACCAGGAACAGGCGGATCAGGCCGGTGAGCAGCAGGACGACCGCAACGATCACGAGGACCTGGCGGAGGGTGGGCCCCACGCGCTTCCACGTGGTGGAGCCGCTCACGGCGCCCCCTCCCCGGCCGAGGCGGCGGGTCCGTCCAGGGCGCCCCTCCGGCCCAGGGGCCAGACGACGTCCTCCGCGGTCCCGACCACCGTGTCCAGGCCGATCAGCCCGCCGCCCGGGGCGCCGAGCAGGGCACGCGAGTCCAGCGAGTCCGAGCGGTTGTCCCCGAGGACGACCATGCGGCCCCCCGGGACCGAGAACTCGAACTCGGTGCCGCTGGCCGGGTGGCCGGCGTCCACGGCACGGCCGAGGTAGGGCTCGTCGACAGGCACCCCGTCGACCTCGAGGCGGCCGTCGTCCCCGCAGCAGCGCACCGTGTCCCCCGGAAGGGCGACGACGCGCTTGACGTAGACGTCCGATCTGGCGCCCAGGCCCCACCAGACGACGAGGTCCTCCAGCGCCCGGTCCAGGCTCGTCCGGGAGCGGTAGGGCGCGAGGCTGCCGGAACCGTCGAAGACCACCACGTCCCCGCGCTCCAGTCCCTGTCCCTGCTCGTGGGAGGTGTCCACGCGCACGCGGTCGCCGGGCATCAGGGTGGGTTCCATCGACCCGGAGGGGATGAGGTAGACCGGCCCCACCAGCGCCCGCAGGACCGCCGCCAGCACCACGGCCACGGCCACCGTCAGCCCGATGTTCCGCAGCCAGCGGATGCCCCGGTCGGACTCGCCGCCCTCGGCAGACACAGCGGAGCCCCGGGACCGACGGGGGTCTCGGGGCTCCAGCTGCGTCATCGCATGACCGGACACGGCAGGCCGTGTCCGGGGACGATCACTTGGCGTCGGCGCGCTTCTCGCGGATGCGGGCGGCCTTGCCGTGACGATCGCGCATGTAGTACAGCTTCGCGCGGCGCACGTCGCCCTTGGTGACGAGCTCGATCTTCTCGATGACCGGGGAGTGCACCGGGAAGACACGCTCCACACCCACACCGAAGGACACCTTGCGGACGCGGAAGGTCTCGCGCACGCCATGGCCGGAACGGCCCATGACGTATCCCTGGAACACCTGGACGCGGGCGGTCTTGCCCTCGACGATGTTCACGTGCACCTTCACGGTGTCGCCGGGGGCGAACTCCGGGATGTCGGTGCGCAGCGAGGCGTTGTCGAAAGAGTCAAGGATGTGCATGTCGCATACTCCTCACGCGGACGCCACAGGTCCCCCGCGCTGGACAGGCCGGCCCCGTGTCCGCAGACGGACAGGACGGGAACCGGAAGCGGTGTGACCGGGTCCGGCGATGGCCGCGACCCGGTGGTCTCGCTGTCGACGCCGACCCCCTGTGGCAGGTGCGACGCCCAGCAGACGCAAGGCACCATTATGCCACACATCGGGCTCAGGCCGACGGTTCCTCCGCAAGCAGGTCGGGACGGCGCTGCCGGGTGCGCTCCAGCTGCTGGGCGCGACGCCATACGGCGATCTTCCCGTGGTCGCCGGAGAGCAGCACCGGCGGCACGTCGTGGCCGCGCCAGCTGGAGGGCTTCGTGTACACCGGGTACTCCAGCAGCCCGTCCTCATGGGACTCCTCCACGAGCGACTCCGGGTTGCCGACCACGCCCGGGATCAGGCGCCCCACCGCCTCGACCATCGCGAGCACGGCCACCTCTCCCCCGTTGAGCACGTAGTCGCCGAGGCTGACCAGGCGCACGTCGAACCGCTCGGCCGCCCACGGGAACACGCGCTCGTCGATGCCCTCGTAGCGGCCGCAGGCGAACACGAGGTGCTCGTGCTCGGCCAGCTCACGGGCCAGCGGCTGGGAGAAGACGGTGCCGGACGGGGTCGGGACGAGCAGGGTGGGCCGCTCCACCGGCGAGTCCGCGGCCACGGCCTCGAGCGCCTCGGCCCACGGCTCCGGCTTCATGACCATGCCGGCGCCGCCGCCGTACGGGGTGTCGTCCACCGTGCGGTGGCGGTCGTGGGTGTACTCGCGCAGGTCGTGGACGCGCACGTCCAGCAACCCGTCCTGACGTGCACGGCCGATCAGGGAGATGTCCAGCGCGGACAGGTAGTCCGGGAAGATCGAGATGACGTCGATGCGCACAGCTCAGGCCTCCGACTCCACGTCGGGGGCCTCGTCGGCGCCCGGCTCGTTCAGGTCGAGAAGTCCGGGCGGCGGGGTCAGCAGCACGGCGCCGCGCTCCTCGTCCACCTCCGGCACGATCTCCTCCACGAAGGGCACGAGAACCGGCTCGTCGCGCCCCTCCACGACGATCTCCAGCAGGTCCTGGGCGGGGCCGGTGATCAGACCGACCACGGTGCCGATGCGGCGCCCGTCGGCCTCGACGGCGAGGTCCAGCAGGTCGTCCTCGTACCACTCGTCGTCTTCGGCCCGGTCCTCCGGGGCGGCGAACAGCTGGGTGCCGCGCAACGCCTCGGCCGCGTTGCGGTCCGGGGACTGCTCGAAGCCGAGGACGAGGATCTGCTTGTTCCACCGCGCTCGGGTGACCGTCAGCTCGGCCGGGGTGCCGGCAGGCCCCTCAGCCGTGAGCACGGAGCCCGGGGCGAAGCGGGTCTCGGGGTCGTCGGTGAACAGCTGGACCGTCACCTCGCCACGGATGCCGTGTGGCTTGCCGATGCGGGCCAGGCGAACCAGGCCCTCGGTACGGGTGCTCATGCGGGTGTCTCCTCGGGTGGGACGGACGTTCTGGATGCGGGGACGACGACGGCCCGCCGTCACCGTTCTACCGGTGGCGGCGGGCCGTGGTCACAGGCGTGTGCCCGACGTGCTCAGCGGCGGCGGTCGGTGTCCACCACGTCCACGCGGACGGGGTGGCCGGCCAACCCGTCCAGCACGGTGCGCAGTGCCGAGGCGGTGCGGCCCTGACGGCCGATCACCCGCCCGAGGTCGGCCGGGTCGACACGGACCTCCAGCATCTCGCCCCGGCGCTGCCGCCGCGCGTCCACGCGGACGGCGTCCGGGTTGTCCACGATGCCGCGCACCAGGTGCTCGAGAGCCTCGGTGAGCATGGTCACTCGGCCTTCTCGGCCTCAGCCTCGGCGGTCTCGCCCTCGACGGAGTCGGACTCCTCAGCCTCGCCCTCGGCGGACTCGGTCTCCTCTGCGGGGGCCTCCTCCTTCGGGGCCTCCGGCAGGATCACGGACTCCTTGTCGCCGGCGACGAAGGCCTCCTTCTCGGCCTTGGTCTTCAGCGTGCCCTCGGCGCCGGCCTCACCCTTGAACTTCTGCCAGTCGCCGGTGACCTTCAGCAGTGCGGCGACCTGCTCGGTCGGCTGGGCGCCGACGGACAGCCAGTACTGCGCGCGCTCGGAGTCGATCTGGATGAACGACGGCTCCTCGGTCGGGTGGTACTTGCCGATCTCCTCGATCGCACGGCCGTCGCGGCGGGTACGGGAATCCATGACGACCACGCGGTAGTACGGAGCACGGATCTTGCCCATGCGCTTCAGTCGAATCTTGACAGCCACGTTTGTGGTTTCTCCTGTTTCTGGTCTGAGGTGCGGTGCTCGGCCGGGGACGTGGGGCGCATCCTCGTCGGCCGAACCGCGGGACGGAGCGCAGGCGGAGGAGAGAGGGTCGTCCGCGCGCTCAGTGCCCTGCCATTCTGCCAGAGATCGGCCCGGAACACACGTCGGGCGCGCCACCCTGTCCGTCGCGCCGCGCCCGAGGGGCGCGGGGGCCGGGCTCAGCGGTCCTTGAGGTACTTGTCGAAGCCCGCCGGGAGGTTCAGGTCCTGGGCGTTGAAGCTGGACGGGTCGAAGTCCTGGCCGAACATGGAGCCCGGCTTCTGGGCGCTGCGGGCGCGACGCTCCTCAAGGGCCTGACGCTCGGCCGCGGCCTTCGCCGGATTGCCGGAGCGGACCTTCTGCCTGCCCTTGCCCTTGCCCTTCTTCCGGGTGCCGCCCCTGCCGGGGCCGGGGCCCATGCCGGGCATGCCGGGCATGCCGCCGCCGGAGGCCATCTTCTTCATCATCTTCTGGGCCTGGCCGAAGCGCTCGAGCAGGGCGTTGACCTCGGAGACGGAGACGCCGGAGCCCTTGGCGATGCGGGCGCGACGGGAGCCGTTGATGATCTTGGGCGCCACGCGCTCGTGCGGGGTCATCGACTTGATGATGGCCTCGACGCGATCGATGGAGCTCTCGTCGAACTGCTCGAGCTGCTGCCGCATGCTCTGGGCACCCGGCATCATCATGAGCATCTTCTTCATCGAGCCCATCTTCTTGAGCTGCTGCATCTGGCTCATGAAGTCGTCGAGGGTGAAGTCCTCTTGGTCCGCGAACTTCTTGGCCATCTTCTCGGCCTCGGAGCGGTCCCAGTTCTTCTCCGCCTGCTCGATGAGGGACATCACGTCGCCCATGTCCAGGATGCGGGACGCCATGCGGTCCGGGTGGAAGACTTCGAAGTCCTTCAGGCCCTCGCCGGTGGAGGCGAACATGATCGGCTTGCCGGTCACGTGCCGCACGGACAGGGCGGCGCCGCCGCGGGCGTCGCCGTCGAGCTTGGTGAGCACCACGCCGGTGAAGCCGACGCCCTCGTTGAACGCCTGGGCGGTGGCCACGGCGTCCTGGCCGATCATCGCGTCGATGACGAAGAGGACCTCGTTCGGGTTCACGGCGGCGCGGATGTCCTTGGCCTGCTGCATCAGCTCCTGGTCCACGCCGAGGCGGCCGGCGGTGTCGATGATGACCACGTCGTGGTACTTGGAGTTCGCCTCCGCGATGCCGTCCAGGGCCACCTGGACCGGATCCCCGGTGGGAACCTCGAACTCGGAGGAGACGCCCGGGTGCGGAGCGAACACCGGCACACCGGCACGCTCGCCGCCCACCTGCAGCTGCTTCACGGCGTTCGGTCGCTGGAGGTCACAGGCCACGAGCAGCGGGGTGTGCCCGTCGGACTTCAGCTGGTGGGCCAGCTTGCCGGCCAGGGTCGTCTTTCCGGCGCCCTGCAGGCCCACGAGCATCAGCACGGTGGTGCCGGTCTTGGCGTGCTGGATGCGGCGGGTCTCGCCGCCGAGGATCTCCACGAGCTCCTCGTTGACGATCTTCACGACCTGCTGGCCCGGGTTCAGCGCCTGGGAGACCTCCGCCCCGAGCGCGCGCTCCTTGATCTGCGCGATGAACTGACGCACGACCGGCACGGCCACGTCGGCGTCCAGCAGCGCACGGCGGATCTCGCGCGCGGTGGCGTCGATGTCCGCCTCGGTGAGCCGGCCCTTGCCCTTCAGGTTGCGGAAGGTGTTGGCCAGACGATCAGACAGGGAGTTGAACACGGCGGTGGTGGTCCTTCGGAAGGGGGCGGGATCGGCACGGGCGCGAGGGGCCCGGCGTCGGATGGCGCCGTCGGCGCCCCACCAGGGTAGCAACCGAAGCAAGGGCGGACGATGCGGCGAGAGCCCCGACCGCCGTGCGGCGGTCCGGGCCCTCGGTGTCCTCGGGCGGCGGCGGGAGACGGCCGTCGCCGTCGGGCTCAGCGCGCGGGCGTGGGCTCGGCGGCCTGCGCCTCGCCGCCGTCCTCCCTGTAGGCGGTGCCCAGGCCGTAGTCGTAGGCGGACTCGGCGTGCAGGGCGAGGTCGACGCCGCGCTCCTCCTCCTCGGCGGAGACGCGCAGGCCCATGGCGGCCTTGAGGACGAAGGCGATGATCGCGGTCATCACGCCGGTGAACACGATGGTGAACAGCACGGCCACCACCTGGGCGAGCAGCAGGCGGAGCCCGCCGCCGTAGAACAGGCCGGCCATGCCCTCCTCGGACACCAGCTCCGGGCGGCCGAACAGGCCGATCATCACGGTGCCGATGATGCCGGCGACCAGGTGCACGCCCACCACGTCGAGCGAGTCGTCGAAGCCGAGCTTGTACTTCAGGTTCACGGCGAGGGCGGCGGCGGCGCCGGCGACCGCACCGATGACCACGGCGCCCACCGGGTCCACGTAGGCGCAGGCCGGGGTGATGGCGACCAGGCCGGCCACGATGCCGGAGGCGGTGCCCAGGGAGGTCGGGCGGCCGTGGCGGACGACCTCGACGATCATCCAGCCGACCATGGCGGCGGCCGGGGCGGCCAGGGTGTTCACCCAGATCAAGCCGGCGGTCTGGACGTCCGTGGCGGCGCCGCCGTTGAAGCCGAACCAGCCGAACCACAGCAGGGTGGCGCCGAGCATCACGAAGGGGATGTTGTGCGGGCGGTGGCCCGGGTCCACGCCGAAGCCGGCGCGCTTGCCCATCATCAGGGCCAGCACGAGGGCGGCCACGCCAGCCGCGGTGTGCACCACGAGGCCGCCGGCGAAGTCGACGGCCTCGCCGACCACAGAGCCGATGGCGCCGTCCGCGGAGAGCAGGCCGCCGCCCCAGACCATGAAGGCCATCGGGCAGTAGACGAGGGTCACCCAGACGGGGACGAACACGCACCAGGTGCTGAACTTGGCACGGTCGGCGACCGCGCCGGAGATCAGGGCGACGGTGATGATCGCGAAGGTGGCGCCGAAGCCGATGCCCACGAGGCCCTCGGTGTTCACCGCGCCGTAGAGGCCGAAGTCGGCGAACGGGTTGCCGACGATCCCGGCGAAGCCGTCGCCGCCGGTCATGCTGTAGCCCCACAGCACCCACACGACGCCGATCAGGCCCATGGAGATGAAGGACATCATCATCATGTTCAGGGAGGCCTTGGCGCGCGTCATGCCGCCGTAGAAGAAGGCCAGTCCGGGGGTCATCAGCAGCACGAGCCCGGCGCAGACCATGGTCCACACCGCCTCGGCACTCAGGGGGGTCAGCTCGACGTCCATCTCTCGTCGTCCTCTCCGTGCGTCGTGTGGGGGGCCGCCGCGGCGCCGGCCGGGATGGACCGGGCCGCGACCTGTGACCAGGCTCCCCGTCCCGTGTTGCCCGTTGCGCGCCCCCGTGTTGCGGGGAGGTAAGGGATCGTTTCCATCGTGTGACACAGCCGACAGCCGGCCGGATCCGACCCCGTCGTCCCGGTGCGGGAACGACGACGGCTCCGTCGCCTCGCAAGGCGACGGAGCCGTCATCGTGGGTCCCCTTGTCCGCGGGACCGGCGGGGTCAGTCGGCGAGCAGCGCGTCGACGAAGCCCTCGGCGCTGAACGGCGCCAGGTCGTCGGCGCCTTCGCCCAGGCCGACGAGTTTCACGGGAACGCCCAGCTGGCGCTGGATGGCGACGACGATCCCGCCCTTGGCGGTGCCGTCGAGCTTGGTGAGCACGATGCCGGTGACGTCCACGACCTCGGCGAACACCTTGGCCTGGGTCAGCCCGTTCTGACCGGTGGTGGCGTCCAGGACCAGCAGGACCTCGTCCACCTCGCCCTGCTTCTCGATGACGCGCTTGATCTTGCCCAGCTCGTCCATGAGGTTGGCCTTGTTCTGCAGCCGTCCGGCGGTGTCCACCAGCACGACGTCCGCCTCCTGGCGGATCCCCTCGGCGACGGCCTCATAGGCCACCGATGCCGGGTCCGCACCGTCCTTGTCCGAGCGGACGGTGTCCACGCCCACGCGGGCACCCCAGGTGGCGAGCTGCTCGGCGGCGGCGGCGCGGAAGGTGTCCGCGGCGCCGAGGACGACCTTGCGGTCCTCGGCCACGAGCACACGGGCCAGCTTGCCCACGGTGGTCGTCTTGCCGACGCCGTTGACGCCCACGACCATCGTGATGGCCGGGCGGTCGCCCTTGCGGGAGGCCTCGAGGCGGCGGTCCATGGACGGGTCCACCATGGCCAGCAGCTCCTCGCGCAGCAGCGAGCGGACCTGCTCCGGGTCCTGGGTGCCCTCGACCTTCACGCGGTCGCGGAGGCGGTCCACGAGCTCCATGGTCGGCTCCGTGCCGAGGTCCGCCATGAGGAGGGTCTCCTCCACCTCGTCCCAGACGTCCTCGTCGATCCGGTCGCGGGAGAGCAGGGCCAGCAGGCTCTTGCCGAAGACGTTGTTGGACTTCAGCAGCCGGGCGCGCAGGCGCTGCAGGCGCGAGCCCGCGGCCTCCGGCCGCTCGACCTCCGGCTCCGGCTCGGCCTCGGGCTCGACGACCTCCGGCTCCGGCTCGGCCTCGGGCTCGACGACCTCCGGCTCGCGCTCGAGGACGGCGGTGCCGCCACGGCCCGGGTCGTCGGGGTCCCGGACCTCCTTGTAGGTGCCCTTCGGCGGCGCGGGGCGGCGGTCGAGGAAGCCGACCAGGACCACGCCCACGGCGAGGGCGATGACAACAGCGATGATCAGAGTGAACTCCACGCTTCCAGTCTGTCACAGACCCCGTTGCCGCTCCGTGAGACAATCCGCCCTATGGCCACCCGACGATCTGACGCGACCCGCATCCCCCTCCCCCGTGAGATCAAGGTCATGGTGGCCGCCGCGTTCACGATCGCCATCGGCTTCGGCCTCATCGCTCCCCTGCTGCCGGCCTACGCCCACTCCTTCAACGCCTCTGCGATGGCCGTGGCATCCGTCGTGTCCGCGTTCGGCGTCACGCGTCTGCTCTTCGCCCCGGTGTCCGGACGGCTGACGAACCGGCTCGGCGAGACGCCCGTGTACATGACCGGCGTCCTGATCGTGGCCCTGTCCATGTTCCTCACGGCCTTCGCCCAGGACTTCACCCAGCTCATCGTCTTCCGTGCCCTCGGCGGGATCGGCTCCACCCTCTTCACCGTCTCCGCGATGGCGTTCCTGGCCCGCAAGTCCCCGCCCACCATCCGCGGCCGCGTCTCCGGCGCCTACGCCTCCGCCTTCCTCGTCGGGAACATCGTCGGCCCGATCGTCGGCTCGGCGCTGTCCGTGTTCGGCTTCCGCATCCCGTTCCTCATCTACGGCACCGCTCTGGTCTGCGCCGCGGCGCTGGTGTTCTTCCAGCTCAAGGACACCCGCCGCGCCGACCGCCGCGTGCAGGACTCCCGACCGCCGATGCCGCTGAAGGAGGCCCTCGCACTGCCCTCCTACCGGGCCGCGCTCGTCTCCTTCTTCTCCAACGGCTGGGCCACCTTCGGCGTCCGCAACTCCGTGATGCCGCTCTACGCCTCCACCGCGTTCGCCGGCGCAGCCCTGTTCGGGTACGCGGTGGACGGCGCCCTGATGTCCGGCCTCGCCCTGTCCCTGTTCGCCGCGGGGAACGTCACCGCCGTGACGTTCAGCTCACGCCTGTCCGACGTCCACGGACGCAAGCCCCTGATCCTGATCGGCCTGACCACCACCGCGGTCATGACGGGCCTGATCGGCCTCGCCTCCTCCCCCGCGCTGTTCCTCGTCGCCTGTCTGCTGGCCGGCGCGGGCACCGGCACCCTCAACTCCCCGCAGCAGGCGGCGATCGCAGACATGGTCGGCCAGGAGCGCAAGGCCGGCCACGTCATGTCCACGGCCCAGATGTCCGCAGACATGGGCGCGATCATCGGTCCGCTGCTCGCCGGTGCCATGGCGGACATGTGGGGCTGGGACTGGGCCTTCTTCGCCACCGGCGCCGTCCTGGCCATCGGTGCGATCGCCTGGGCCCGCGCCCCGGAGACCAACCTGCCGGTCCGCCCCGGCGGGCCCCGCACGGGCACCCTGCCGGTCATCGTCCCGCCGGAGAAGCCGCGCACCTCGCCCGAGGAGAGCTGAGCGGCACGCAGGCACCGCTGCCGGGCCTGCTGCTTCCCGACGACGGTCCCCCACCCCGTCGCCCGCCTCGCCTGCACCGCCGGCACGTCAGTGCCGGGATCCCGGACACGACGGAGCCCGCCTTCCTGAGCGGAAGGCGGGCTCCGTCGTCGTGGGCCTGCCGGCGGAGGCTGGTGGCTCAGCGCTCCCCGAGGCCGTCGTCGAACTCGGAGTCCCGTTCGCCGACACCCAGCATCTGAGCGATGGCGGAGACGGTGCGGCCGGCGGCCCTGCCGTCGCCGTAGGGGTTCACCGCGTTGGCCATGGCCTTGTAGGCGGCCTCGTCGTGCAGAAGGGTCTGCACCTGCTCGAACACGACGTCCTCGGCGGTGCCGATGAGGCGGACGGTGCCGGCCTCCACCGCCTCCGGGCGCTCGGTGTTCTCCCGCATCACCAGCACCGGCTTGCCGAGGCCTGGGGCCTCCTCCTGGACGCCGCCGGAGTCGGTGAGCACGACGTTCGCCAGGGACAGCATGTGGGTGAACTCGCCGTAGGCCAGCGGCTCGGTGACCACGATGTTCTCCAGGCCCTCGAGGAACGGCAGGACGGCCTCGCGGACCACCGGGTTCTTGTGGGCCGGAAGGACGAAGAGGACCTCCGGGTTCTGCTTCGCCAGGCGGGCCAGGGCACGACCGACACCGCGCATGGCCTCGCCCTGGTTCTCACGGCGGTGGGTGGTGACCAACACGACCTTGGTGCCCTGCGCCACCTTCTGCTCGACCTCCGCCAGCTGCGGGTCGGTGAACGGGATCTTCTTGTCCACGACCTCCAGGAGGGCGTCGATCACGGTGTTGCCGGTGATGTACACATCGGCCTCGTCCACGGCCTCGCGCAGCAGGTTCGCCTTGGACACACGGGTCGGCGCCAGGTGCAGGGACGCGAGCTGGGAGGTGAGCTTGCGGTTCGCCTCCTCCGGGAACGGGGACATGATGTCGAAGCTGCGCAGGCCTGCCTCGGCATGCACCACCGGGATCTGCAGGTTGAACGCGGCGATCGCGGCGGCGGTGGAGGTGGTGGTGTCGCCCTGGACGACGACCGCGTCCGGCTTCTCCTCCACCAGGATGCGGTCCACGCCCTCGAGGATCTTCGCGAAGATCGAGTTCAGGGTCTGGCGCGGCTGGATGATGTTCAGGTCGTGGGCCGGGACGATGCCGAACAGCTCGTTGACCTGGTCCAGCATCTCGCGGTGCTGGCCGGTGACGGCCACGACGCAGTCGAACTGGTCCGACGCCTCCAGCGCCTTCACGATCGGGGCGACCTTGATGGCCTCCGGACGGGTGCCGTAGATCGGCATGATCTTCTTCACAGTGTTCCTCGCTGTGTGGGAGTCGGCGGTCTCGAGGCCACTGGTTCTCCGGGCACATGTGGCCCGCCCTCGAGTTGCCCCCACCATAGTCCACGGCCCCGGCCGGCACCGGCTCGGCACGCAGGATCGCCGCCGGCACCGCGCGGTCTCCTACACTGGTACAGCGGTCGACGCCGCCTTCCGGCGGCGACGGCGTCGTCGTGCCGTGCCCCGCACGGCGCTGACGACGGCGCGCGACCGTGACACGACCCCCTGGCCGCCACCCGACGTCCATGGGACACACGGTGAGAAAGGCAGGCGCACACACCCATGTCGACACAGCGCCACGACGGGCGACCCGCGTCCCGGACCGACGAGTTCCGCAGCGCCGTCCACGACGCCTACGGCGACGCGTCCCACCTGACCTCGGTCACCGGACGTCCCGGGCTCGGCAGCTACATCCGTCAGCTCTGGCAGCGTCGCCACTTCATCTGGTGGCAGTCCCGCAGCCGTGTGGTGACCAGCAACGACGACAGCCGGCTCGGCGCCT
Source organism: Micrococcus lylae NBRC 15355 (assembly GCF_001570885.1). Taxonomy (GTDB): domain Bacteria; phylum Actinomycetota; class Actinomycetes; order Actinomycetales; family Micrococcaceae; genus Micrococcus; species Micrococcus lylae. The sequence continues at coordinate 35,939 of NZ_BCSN01000021.1, forward strand.
TCTGGCTCATCCTCCGCCCGCTGCTCGACGCCACGTTCTACTGGCTGGTCTTCGGCGTGCTCCTCCAGCTCGACCGCGGCATGTCGAACTACGTCGCCTTCGTCATCATCGGCGTGTTCATGTTCCAGTTCACCGGTGCCGCACTCACCGGCGGCACCCGGACGATCTCCTCGAACATGTCCCTGACACGGGCCTTCCAGTTCCCCCGCATGGCCCTGCCGATCGCGGATCTGCTCTTCGACGTCTTGCAGCGCATGCTCGCCGTGGGCGTGATGTTCGTGCTCGTCCTGGTCATCCCCCCGCACGAGACGCCGGAGTGGACCTGGCTCTTGGTCCCGGTCGTGCTCGTCCTGCACATCCTCATGAACTTCGGCATCATGCTCCTGCTGGCGCGGGCGAGCACCCTGTTCCCGGACGTCAGCCGCTTCATGCAGTTCGTGACCCGCATCCTGATGTACGGCTCCGGCGTGATCTTCCCGATCACCCGCTTCACCGACCGGTACCCGGTGCTCCACGACATCATCGAGATGAATCCCGTGTTCGTCGTCCTCACGATGTACCGCGACCTGATCATCGACGGCGTCATGCCGTCCGCCGCCCACTGGGTCACCCTCGGCGCGTACGCCGTCGGTCTGTCCGTGGTGGGCTTCTTCGTCTTCTGGCTCGGAGAGGAGTCCTACGGCCGTGACCAGTACCGATGACAGGAACGCCGGCGAGTCCGGCCGCACAGACACCGACGCGTCGGACGACGCACGGCAGTTCGGAGACCTCACCCTCCTGGCCACCGACATCACGCTCGACTACCCGGTGCGCATCGCCCGCGAGGAGAAGACGCGCGGGCTCTTCTCGTCCGCCGGTGAGCGCGGCGTGGTGCACGCCGTCCGCGGCGTCTGCCTGGCTGCGCGCCAGGGCGAGTTCATCGGCCTCGTGGGCCGCAACGGCTCCGGCAAGAGCGCACTGCTGCGCGTCCTCGCCGGCGTCGAGGCCCCGACCACAGGCGAGGTCTTCGCCGCCTCGAAGCCCCAGCTCATGGGCGTGGGAGCGGCCCTCATGCCGCATCTGACGGGCCTCGACAACATCCGCATCGGCCTGCTCGCCATGGGGCTCACCCCGGACGAGGTCCAGGCCCGGATCGCGCAGGTCGCCGAGCTCGCGGACATCGGTGACTCCATCCGCATGCCCATGCGCACCTACTCCTCCGGCATGCGGGCCCGGCTGCGCTTCTCCATCTCGGTGGCCGCCGAGCCGGACATCATCATGATCGACGAGGCGCTCTCCACCGGCGACGATGCCTTCCGGGAGCGGTCGAACCAGGCCATGAAGGACCTCATCGCACGGTCCGGCACGGGATTCCTGGTGAACCACTCCGCCCCCGTGATCCGGGAGCTCTGCACACGCGTGGTCTGGATGGACAAGGGCGAGATCGTCGAGGACGGGGAGACCATACGCGTCATGAAGGACTACAGCATGTTCATGAACGCCCTCCGCAAGCACGGCGAGAAGAAGGCCCTCGAGGTCAAGGCGCGCTACGCCTCGACCTTCGAGGAGCGGATCGAGGACATCCGCCGCGGCACCGTGGACACCTGACCGCACGGCCGGCACCGTGGACGCCTGAACCTGACCGCGCGGCCCGCGCCGTCACAACGGGGCCGTCACGACGGAGACGGGGCCCGCCCCGCAGCACGGCTGCGGGGCGGGCCCCTCGTCGTTCGGATCCGCGCGGTGCGCGATCACTCTTCAGCGGCGGCGTCCCTCGACCACCTCGAGGATCTGGGCGCCGATCGTCGCCGGGGCGAAGTGGCTGCGCATGAACTCGCGCACCTCGGCGGACTCCTGCAGGAACCGGTCCCGGTCCGCCGTCAGGCGACGGACCCGGTCCACGGCTTCGGCGGCGTCCTCCACGAGCCACCGCTCTCCGTACACGAACTCGGCGCCCGCCCAGGGCCAGATGATCGGCACACAGCCGGCGGCGCCGCCCTCGGCGATGGCCTGGTGGGTGCCCTCGTGGTCGCTCGTGGAGAGGATGAATCCGGGCTCGGTGCGGTACCACTCGGCGATGTCGGCGCTGTGCCCGCCGAACTCCACGGCGCCCTGGAGCGCCGGAGAGTCCGTCAGGCGGGCATACTGCGCCTCGAAGTACTCGCGCTCGGGCTCACGGTTCATCAGCCACGGGTACTCCATGTACTCCTTGCCCTTGACCACGAGGCGGTAGCCCGGGTCCTCGGCCGTGAGACGCTCCATCACGTCGAGCGCCAGGTCCAGTCGCTTGGACTGCGGCACCGAGCCCACCATGCCCAGCACGTGCGGGTCCGGGTCCGTACGAGGCGCCGCGAAGGCGTCGAAGTCGAAGGTGTTGCCGATGACCACCGAGCGCTCGGCCGGGACACCGAAGGTGATCTGCGCGCGGCGCATGCCGACCGGCGAGACGAAGACGAAGGTGTCCACGGCTTTCAGATCCGCCTCCCGGAGGAAGCGGGTGCGCAGCTCCTGGGCGTGAAGGCGCACGATCAGGCGCTGTCCCTCACGCTTGTTCCGGCTGTACCACTTCACGTTGCCCAGCGCCCACTCGCAGAACACCACGTCAGCCTCGGCGAGGAGACGGCGGCTCTGCTGCTCATCGTGGATGTCGTGGCCGCCCCACTGGTCGACGATGACGCGGTGGCCCGCTCCTTCCAGCACGGCGGTGATCTGCGGGAAGAACTTCAGGTCGTGACCGGCCACCAGCACCGTCAGGGGCTGCGTGGTCTCCTCGCCCACCATGACGGCGCCGGCGACGTCCTGGGACCCGTCGGGCAGGCCGGCAGAGGCCTGCACACCCGATGCACCGGCCGCTGCGGCACCGGCACCGACGGGGCTCGACGCGGTGCCGGAGACGACCGCCGCCGTTCCTCCGGAGGCCTGGGCGGAGCCGTCACGGTCCACCACCCGCTGCCAGGCGAAGACCTGGTCGTCGTCGAGCGCCGGCGGGGAGCCCTGCAGCCACGCCTCGTAGACGTCCTCGGCGAGCAGGACCGTGCCCGGCTCGATGTCCGAGGTCAGCGCAGCGATGCGCACGTGCGGTTCGCCCTTGCCCCAGGAGACCGTGCGCGTGCCGACCGCCTTCCAGTCGCCGAAGCGCAGGGCCAGGGACATGTCCTCGAGCAGGTGGGCCTCCGGAGCGGGGGCACCGGCGCGGTGCACCACGACGTGGCCGATGCCGGCCTCGCGCAGCGCAGCCACGCGTGCCTCACCCTCGGCGTGGACCACCGGGCAGGAGGCCTGGACGCCGTCGGTCGAGTCGGTGAGCAGGTACAGGGCCGGACGGATGGTCTGAGCCTCGAAGAGAGGCACGTCCGCGCGCGAGCACTCGACCGCCACGGGGGCCGTCGCCGGGCTCTGCACCCGGAAGCCGGCCACGCGCATCATGTACACCAGACGATGGGCGCAGGTGTGCGCCTCGTACACGTGGCGGAACGCCTTCCACAGGCCCTCGTGGCGCAGCGCCTCGGAGCCCTTCCATGCCTCAAGGTGGCCGTTCGCCTGATCCGGGGTGGTCACGGTCGGCACGGTCCCGGCGAGGGTCTCGTCCACGCCGCGGCCGGCCGAGCTGAGCACGGTCGAGCCGGACGCGGTGATCTCCACGACGCGGCGGGAGAACATGCTCGGGGAGTCCACCACGGAGTTGCCGTTGAGGTGGATCGGGTGGGCCTTGTAGGCCTGGCACATGTCCGGGTAGCTGAGGCTCTGCCGTGCGTACCGGCGGAACCGGTCCGGGAGGCGGTACGGCGAGTTCGGGTCGTTGTGCACCCGCTCGTAGATGGCGAGGCCGAACGGCGCGGACTCGTAGAACAGGAAGTCGAGCCCCTGCTTGCGGGTCGCGTACTTGTCGCCGTAGTAGGTGCCGCCGTAGGCGATGCTCTCGTCCTGCTCACGCGTGCTCGGCAGGGGGTTGTGCAGCAGCGGCTGCGCGGCGAACGGGGCGGAGGCCACGGTCTTGATCTGGTTGTCCGGCAGGGACTTGTAGTCCACGATCGTCCGCGCGTCCGTGGTGAACACGTAGTCGCAGAGGGAGGCGGTCCGCTTGAAGCGGTTGTAGTGGACCGGGTCCTCCTTGTTCCAGAACATCACCGGGATGCCGTGCTGACGACAGTGCGCGATGAGCTCTGCGATCGGAGCATGGGTCTCGTCGTCGTAGTAGCCGATGATGCCCGTCCAGGCGCCGTCGTTGCCCTGCCAGGCGGACTCGATGAACAGGGCGTCGACGCTGTGCGTCTGGAACTGCTCGTTCCAGTCGTCCGGACGCACGCGCAGGGCGGTCAGCTCCGGGACGAAGGTATCCGAGGTGAACACGTCGCCGATGAACGCGACCGTGAAGTCCTTCAGCGGTCGCTCGGCTTCCGCATCGGCCCCCGCGGTGCGGCCGTCGCGCGACAGCGACCCCAGTGCCTCGGCGATGCGGGCGCCCGTGACGGACCAGCTGCGGTTCTCCTTCACCCAACGGCGGGCGCGCACGCCCATGGCCCGGGCGGCCTCGCGATCCTCGAGGACCTCGGCGAGACGGTCGACCAGGCTCGCCACGTCGTCCTTGGCGAAGCTCAGTGCGGTCGCCTGGTCCGGCCCGCAGAACACCGTGTGCGGCGAGACGTCCGAGAGGACGACCGCACCGCCGACCGCCATCGCCTCGAGCGGCTTGAGCGGGGAGACGAGCTCCGTCACCGGCAGGGACTTCCGGGCCAGCGGGAAGACGTCGATGCTGGAGAGGTAGGCGGGCATCTTGGCGTTCGGGACACCGCTGACGAAGCGGGTGTCCGCGTCGAGGCCGAGCTCGGAGACGAGGGCCTTGAGGCGGTCCAGGTAGGCTCCGCCGCCCATCACGAGGAAATTGAACCGGGTTCCTCGGCCCTTCAGGGTGGCCAGCGCCTCGGCGACGAGGTCGAGGCCCTCGTAGTCGGTCACGCTGCCGGCGAAGCCGACGACCGGCAGGTCCGGCTCGGAGAAGCCGAGGCTGCGCAGCAGGGCTGTGTCCTTGCCCAGGGGCGCGAACGTGTCCGCGTCCACGCAGTTGGGCGCCACGGAGACGAGGTCGCCGTCGACACCGCGGGCGATCAAGTCCTGGCGCATCTCCTCGGTGATGACGACGACGCGGTCGGCGGAGCCTGCGACGAGGTCCTCCATGCGACGGTCGAGGCGGTACTGGTCGGAGTCGGCCCAGCCCTCGCGGACGGAGGCGGCAGAGACCTCCCAGAAGCCGCGCATCTCATAGACGAACGGAATGCCCAGGCGACGGGCGGCGATCAGCGCCGGCAGCGCGGACAGGTAGTTGGAGGCCGCGAGGATGTACTCCGGCTTCTCGATCATGGCCTCGCGCACGTAGGCGTCGGCGGCCACCTGGAAGAAGATGTCGATGTCGCCCTCCCAGGCGGGGATGCCCGGGTTGTGGATGTAGCGGACGTCGTCGATCTCCTCGACGTAGCGGCGCTGCTCTGCCGGGACGCGCCGGCCCCCCTGGACGGTCTTCTTGTCCCACGGCTTGCCCGGCATCGGGGCCACGAACACGTCGAGGCCCTGACCGGTCAGCCCCTCCACGACACCCTTGGTGCGCGAGGTGTAGCCGTTGGTGACGGACACCGGGGACATGCCCACGGCGTACATGACCTTGTTCCGCACGGGGACGTAGTTGTAGCTGCGGTGTCGCTGCGGCAGCTCCACGTCCTCGGAGAGGAAGCGGTGCAGCGAGTCGACGCGCCGGATGTAGCCGACCTCCGCCTCCTTCAGACCGCTCTTGTCCCGGATCTGGTCCAGCACCTCGCGGGCACCGCTGATGTCGCCCTTCTCCTGGATCAGCTTGCGGGCGAATGGCAGGCCCGCGGCCACGGTGCCCCGCCGCTCGAACGCGGCCCGGAGGGTCTCGAGCGACTCCTGGGAGGACAGCCGCGCCGCCGCGCCCTTGGACGCGGGCTTGCGCGCGGCCGACCCCGGCACGGCGGCGCCGCGGGCGCGGGCGAAGCGCGTGATCTTCGCGTTCAGCCGGCGGTGGTACATGATCATGACGAAGACCGCGGCGCACAGCATCCAGAACAGGCCGATGATCAGGACGGTGTGGTCCACGATGAAGGCCAGGACGGTCCCGACCAGCGCGAGGAGCACGAACAGCCCCATCACGAGCTGCTGTCGTCGTGAGAATCGAAGGAACAGCTGGATCATTGATGCGAGTCCTCGGTAGTCAGGGTTCAGGGGGTCGGTGTGCTGCCCGGTGGTGGGTGGCGGTCAGTCGGCCAGCGGAGCGAAGTCCACCACGGAGGCGACGATGTCCTCCCGTGAGTGGCGCGAGGTCCAGCCGAGGTCTTCCGCGATGCGCGAGACGTCGGCCGTGAGAGCCCCGGGGTCCCCGGGGCGGCGCGGACACAGGTCGTAGTCCAGCGTGATGCCGGGATAGGAGCGGAACGCCTCGACGATCTCGAGCACGCTGCTGCCCTGTCCGGTGCCGACGTTGTAGGCGAGGGTCCGGGCCGGGGCGTCCCGGGTGACGGCCGGCAGGGCGGCGAGGTGTGCCTCGGCCAGGTCGACCACATGCACATAGTCGCGCACGCAGGTGCCGTCGACCGTGTCGTAGTCCGAGCCGAAGACCGAGAGCCGGTCGCCCCGGGTGATCACGTCTCGGATCGCCGGCATGAGGTTCGTGGTGGTGGTGTCGGCCAGCTGTGCGCTCTCCGCTCCCGCCACGTTGAAGTACCGCAGCGCGACGGCCCGGAGCCCCCAGGCCCGCGCCGCGTTCTCGAGGGACAGCTCGCTGACGAGCTTGGACTGGCCGTACGGGTTGATGGGCGCCGTCGGCGTGTCCTCGTACACGACGGTGGCCTCCGGCTCGCCGTACACGGCCGCGGAGGAGGAGAACACCATGGAGTCCACGTCCGCGGCGCGCATGGCTGTGAGCAGGTTCACCGTGGAGCCGATGTTCGCACGGAAGTACTCCTCCGGCTGCACCACCGAGTCACCGACGACCTTCTTCGCGGCGAAGTGGACGACGACGTCGATCCCCCGGTCCCGCAGCAGCGCCGTGAGCTCGGGGACGGAGCTGTCTCGGGACAG
>NZ_BCSN01000022.1 GCF_001570885.1 Micrococcus lylae NBRC 15355
ACATCTGGGGACACACAGCCGCAGCGGGGCCGCCTCACTGCCCCCGCGACTCCTGGATACGTCGGAGCAGCTCGAACGCCTCGGGCACGGAGAGCTCGGTGTGGGTGGACAGCTGCACGGCGGCGGTCTCGAGGTTGCCATCGCGCATCATGGCGGACAGCTGGTCGCGCAGCCACGGCGGCAGGTCGCGGGAGGAGAGGTGGACGGTGGCGTCGCCGCGCATCACCTCGACCTCGAAGGGCCGGTCCTCCGGGGCGGGCTCGGCGGACCACTCGGCCGGGACCATGAGGTCGTCAGGCAGTTCGGGCAGACCGTCCCCGTGTGCGGGGCCGGCCTGGGCGTCCTCCGTGCTTCGCGACGACGGCCGCTCGTCCTGCTCCGCTCTCTCGCCCTGGGTGTCCTCCGCCTCCTGCCGTGCCGCGTCCGCCCCGCTCGGTGCGGTGCCGTCCAGCCGGTCCGTCCCTGCCTCGGGGGAGGTCTTCCCCGGAGCCTCCACGTTGCCGGCCGGACCTGCCTCATGGGTGTCGACGGGGGCGGCATTCGGAGCGTCGTCCTGGGCCGGGTCCTGATCCTGCGGAAGCGTGTAGACCTGCGGGTAGGCGGCGAGGGACTGCACGTCCACCATGGAGTCACGCAGGGAGCGGCCCGTCACGCGGCGGTACTCGGTGATCGCCTCCATCGGACGGTTGGTGGCGATGCGGCCGTACACGGCACGGTGGGCGTCCTCGGACAGCAGGGAGGATGCATGCCGGGCCCGCTCCGCGGACACTCCGCCCGTGGGACCTGCGTCGGACGCTGCGTGGCATTCGGGCTTGGGGCGCTTCCCGAGCCACACGGTCACGCCCGTGGCGAGCGCGCCGATCACCACCACCGCCAGAACCGGCACCAGATACTCCATGTCCCCAGTCTAGGTGTCACTGGGCAGGGCGCCCCCGGTGCCACTGCGCAGGGCGCCGGGGGCGCGTCCAGGCACGGGCGGGGCCGACGTCGCAGTACTGCAACACCTGACGCTAGATGCTCACAGGAGGCACACTGGACCGTGAGAGGACTGCCTGACGGCGCCCCCTCCACAGTGGACCTGAACAGAAGGAGCATCCATGTCACTGTCTGCGGCAGCACGACCCACGCCGTCTCGTCACCGCTGGTGGGCGCTGGCGGCGGCCCTTGCCCTGACCGTGACCGGATGCCAGGCCCCTGAGGAAGACCAGGCCGCGGAGGGCGCGTCCCAGGAGCAGTCCGCCTCCGCACCGGCCGAGGGCGGCCAGGAGGGGGACACCGACGCGGAGGACGCCGAGGGTTCGGGCGACTCGGAGGACGCCGAGGGCTCCGACGGGTCCGACGAGTCCGACGGGTCGGAGGACGCCGAAGGCTCCGAGGACTCCGAGGGCGGCGCGGACGAGAGCACGAACGAGGAGAAGTGGAAGGAGGCGTCCGAGAAGGGCGTCGCCCCGATCCCGCGCGAGCCCATGCCGGAGAACCCCGAGGTCCCCAACGAGGAGTCCTGGCGCACCGTCCCCTCGAACGTGCCGATGAAGAAGCTCGAGGAGGGCGAGAAGCCCCCGCAGTTCGTGCTCGTCTCCTTCGACGGCGGCGGCTGGCACGACCGCTGGCAGACCTTCATGGAGACGGCCCAGGAGCACGATGCGCGCTTCACGGTGTTCCTGACCGGCATCTACCTGGTGGAGAAGGCCAACAGCGAGATCTACCAGGGCCCGAAGCAGGAGCCGGGAGCCGCGGCGGTGTCCTTCTACCCTGACGAAGAGTCGATCGCCCAGCTGGTCGACGACCTGAACCAGGCGAACTCCCGCGGCCACGAGATCGGCACCCACTACAACGGCCACTTCTGCGCCAGCTCGAAGAACGGCGCGGACACCTGGAGCACGGAGGACTGGCAGTCCGAGCTGGACCAGTTCTTCGACTTCATCACGAACTACCGGGAGAACAACGGCTACGGGGCCGACTTCCCGACCCTCGAGGTGCAGCCCGACTCGATCCGCGGCGGCCGCCTGCCCTGCCTGGACGGCACGTGGAGCGACCTGGTCCCGGCGTGGAAGGAGCACGGGATCACCTATGACACCTCCCGCTCCTCCACGCTCGGCACGGGCGTGCACTGGCCGTACTCGCAGGACGGTCTCTGGCAGTTCGAGGTGCCGGTCGTGTACTCGCCGGCCTTCGACGGCCCGGAGAGCCCGGCCAAGGAGGGCGACGACTCCCCGATCGTGACCGCGATGGACTACAACTTCTGGGCCAAGATCAACGGCGCCAAGAACGAGCCGGAGAAACGCGATGTCATGCACGACGCCGCCCTGGAGACCTACCGGTACATGTACGCCTCCGCCTATGCGGGCAACCGCGCCCCGCTGGTGCTCGGCAACCACTTCAACGGCTGGAACGACAACGCGTTCAACCCGGCCGTGGAGCAGTTCATGTCCGAGGTCTGCGGCGAGCCGGACACCTACTGCACCACCCACCGCGACGTGATCCAGTGGCTCTCGCTGCAGGACCCGGAGCGTGTGAAGCAGTGGCAGTCCGCGGAGGCCTCCGCCAAGGGCGACGACCTGGAGGACATCACCTGGTGACCTTCCCTCCGCGCGCGGTCTGACGGCCCCGGCGACCCCGACGGCGGCGCCTCACCCTGGCAGGGTGAGGCGCCGCCGTCGTGGTGGAGGGCCCCTTGTGGACACAGGTGAGACCAAGGACACAGGTGAACTTCCATGGAACTCCCGCTGTGCCGGTTGTCAGCTGTGAAACAGCCATGAGACTGTAAGGCCGCTCGATCTTTCCCTGCAGTGATAGAAGGGGCCCCGCATGCCTGCAGTCCTCACCGCCCGTCGGTCCGCCGCCGCCCTCACCGCCGCCCTCGCCCTCACCCTCGCCGGGTGCCAGGCCGATCCGGCGGAACACGGGGACCGCTCGGACGCGCGGCCCTCGTCGACCGCCACCACCGACGCGGGGAAGACGTCCGAGGGCTCCTCGGAGGCGTCCGAGGACGACGGCGGGCCGGGCGACGACGCCGACGGGTCCGAGACCGCCGGCGCCTCCCAGGACTCTGAAGGCGCCGGGGATTCTGAGGGCTCCGGGGACTCTGAGAGCGCCGGGACGCCGGACGGCGAGACGAACGACCAGGGAGTGCCGATGCGCGCCTTCTCCGCGGAGGAGACCCCGCCGCAGTTCCTGCTCTACTCCTTCGACGGCGGCCTGGAGTCCGACCGCTACGAGTACTTCATGGACGTCGCCGAGGAGGTGGACGCGAAGTTCACCGTCTACCTGTCCGGCATCCACCTGCTCCAGCCGGAGAACCGCACCTGGTACCAGGCCCCGGGCAATGAGCCCGGCCACGTGGCGAAGGACCTCGGCGGCCCCAAGGAGGAGATCGCCGAGCGCATCCGGGCCGTCAACGCCGCATACGCCGCCGGCCACGAGATCGGCACCCACTACATGGGCCACCTGTGCTTCGTGGAGAAGTACGGCGGTGACAAGTGGGACACCGACGACTGGCGCGAGGAGCACCGGCAGTTCTACGAGATCCTCGCGGACCCGGCCGGCATCAACGGATACGACGATCCGGACTTCCCGGAGCTCGAGGTGCCCGCCGAGGCGATCCAGGGCCACCGCCTGCCCTGCCTGGACGGCCGGTGGGACCAGCTCGTCCCGGTGTGGAAGGAGTTCGGCCACACCTATGACACCTCGCGCGGCTCCCAGCAGCGCGGTGTGGCCTGGCCCTACCAGGAGGACGGGATCTGGGAGTTCGAGATGCCGCTGTTCTACTCGCCGATGGCCGCGTCCATGGGCGCAGAGAACCCGTACATCATGACCATGGACTACAACTTCTGGGTCTCCTCGCAGCGCCTGGGCGTCGGAGAGAACGACACCGAGAAGCTGTCAGAGATCTACCTGGACACCTACCGGTACGTGTACGACTCGGTCTCCAGCTCCAACCGTGCGCCGATCGTGTTCGGGAACCACTTCAACACCTATGGCGGAGACGCCTACAACCCGGCGCTGGCCGAGACCATGAAGGAGTTCTGCCCGCAGGAGGGCACCTACTGCGTCACCTACCAGACGATGATCGACTGGCTGGAGCTGCAGGACCCGGACGTGCTCGAGGCCTGGCGCGAGCAGGGCTACTCGGCCGTCGGCGATGACCTGGCCGAGGTCCGCGGCTGAGCTCAGTCCGCGTGGGCGGCCCGGCGCAGCACCAGGGCCGCCACGGCGATGGCACACAGGACCAGGCCGACGATGCCGAGGACGGTGGCCGCCCAGCCGGCGGCCTCGAAGACCACGCCGGCGAGCCACCCGAACAGGGACGATCCCCCGTAGTAGCCGAGGTTGTACAGCGAGGTGGACTGGGCGCGGCCGCCGCGTGCGGCCAGGCCCGCCCAGCTGGACGCCACCGAGTGTGCGGCGAAGAAGGCACCGGTGAACAGCAGCAGGCCTGGGATCAGGGTGAACGGGCTCTGCACGATGGTGAGCAGCGCCCCGGCCGCCATCACCAGCGACGCCCCCGCCAGGACCCGGTAGCGGCCGAAGCGCAGCGCGAGGGAGCCCGCCCACGGTGAGGTCCAGGTGCCCGCGAGATAGGCCAGGAACAGCAGGGCCACCACAGACAGCGGCCAGGACAGCGGCTCGGCGGTCACGGCGAACCCGACGTAGTTGTAGAGCGCCACGAAGCCGCCCATGAGCAGGGCACCCTGCAGGTAGACGGCACAGAGCACCGGCGATCGCAGGTTCTCCACGGCGGCCGAGACCACACCGGACAGCGGGGTGGGGCGCCGGACGAAGTGCCTCGCCTGCGGGGTGACCAGCAGGAAGCCGAGGACGCAGAGCACGCCCACGCCCGTCACGGTCAGCATGCCGGCATGCCAGCCCGCCGCCTCGCCGATCGGTGCGGCGATCAGACGTCCGGACAGTCCGCCGAGCGTGGTGCCCGCGATGTAGGTGCCGGCCGCGAGGGTCACGGCGAAGGACTCGACCTCCTCCACGATCAGCGCCACCGCGAGCGCGGCGACGCCGCCGTGGGCCAGACCCTCGGCGAAGCGCAGGGCCAGCAGCAGCGGGAAGGAGGTCGCCAGGCCTCCGGCCACGGCGAAGACGCAGGCGGAGACCATGGACACGGCGATCGCCCGCCGACGGCCCCAGCGGTCCGAGGCGAAGGCCCACGGGATCACGGACAGTGCCAGGCCTGCGGTGGCCGCAGAGACCAGGAGCGCAGCCTCGTGGGAGGTCACCTGCAGGTCTGCCGCCACCAGCGGCAGCAGACCCTGCGGGGAGTAGAGCTGGGCGAAGGTGGCGACGCCCGCGAGGAAGAGACCGAAGAGCAGTCGGCGGTAGCCGGCCTGCCCGGGGGCCCACCGCCCCGTGCCCTCGGCGTCCTGGTGAGAGCCGTCACGGGAGGGGTCCATGCGACCACTTCTAGCACGAAGGGTCCACTACCATCGACCACGTGACTACACAGGGTGACATCAAACTGACCGACTCGTTCAAGGCCTACGACGTCCGCGGGATCGTGGGCGAGACCATCACGGCCGAGTCCGTGCGCGCCGTGGGTGCCGCGTTCGTGGACGTGCTGGACCTGGCCGGCAAGACCGTGCTGGTGGGCGGGGACATGCGCCCCTCCTCCCCCGAGTTCAAGGACGCCTTCGCCGCCGGCGCCACCGCCCGCGGCGGCAACGTGCTGATGATCGGCACCATCTCCACGGACATGCTCTACTACGCCGCAGGCGTGCTGGACGCGGCCGGCGTGATGTTCACCGCCTCCCACAACCCGGCCGCCTACAACGGCATGAAGATGGCCAAGGCCGGCGCCGTCCCGGTGTCCTCGGACACCGGCCTCTTCGAGATCCGCGACGTGGCCCAGGGCTACCTGGACGCCGGACAGGTCCCGACGGCCGAGACGGTCGGCACCGTGGAGGAACGCGACATCCTGGCCGGCTACGCCGAGTACCTGCGCTCCCTCGTGGACCTCAGGGGCATCCGCCCGCTGAAGGTCGTGGTGGACGCCGGCAACGGCATGGCCGGCAAGACCACCCCCGCGGTCCTGGGCGGAGACGTGCTCGAGGCGCTGCCGCTGGAGATCGTGGACCTGTACTTCGAGCTGGACGGCACCTTCCCGAACCATCCGGCGAACCCGCTGGAGCCGGAGAACCTGGTGGACCTGCAGAAGGCCGTGGTGGAGCACGGCGCGGACATCGGCCTGGCCTTCGACGGCGACGCGGACCGCTGCTTCGTGATCGACGAGAAGGGCGCCCCGGTGTCCCCGTCCGCAATCACCGCCCTGGTGGCCCGCCGCGAGATCGCCCGCGCCAAGGCCGCCGGCGAGGACACCCCGGTGATCATCCACAACCTGATCACCTCGAAGGCGGTGCCGGAGCTGGTGGCCGCCGACGGCGGCCGCGCCGTGGTGACCCGCGTGGGCCACTCCTTCATCAAGGCCGTGATGGCCTCCGAGGGCGCCGTTTTCGGCGGCGAGCACTCCGCGCACTACTACTTCCGCGACTTCTTCAACGCGGACACCGGCATGCTGGCCGCCATGCATGTGCTGGCGGCGCTGGGCGGCCAGGACGCCCCGCTGTCCGAGCTGGCGGACGAGTACGAGCCCTACGTGGCCTCCGGTGAGATCAACTCCGAGGTGGAGGACAAGGACGCCGCCGTCGCCGCCGTGCTGGCCGACCACGAGGGCGAGGACATCGACGTCTCCCGCATGGACGGCACCACGGTCTCCGCAAAGGACGGCTCCTGGTGGTTCAACCTCCGCCCGTCCAACACCGAGCCCTTCCTGCGCTACAACGGCGAGGCGAAGGACGAGCCCACCATGGCCGCCGTCCGCGACCGCGTGCTCGCCGTGGTCCGCGCCGAGCGCTGAGGGACGGCGCAGAGTCCGCCGGGGACGCCCGGCGCAGACGAGGCGGCCCTCCTGCCCATCTGAGCAGGGGGCCGCCTCGTCGCGTCAGGCGGACAGCGCCAGCACGAACGGGAGCACGCCCTGGGCACCGTTCTCCCGGAGCACGCGCGCGCCCTCGGTGATGGACCAGCGGGAGTCGGCGAGGTCGTCCACGAGCAGCACGGGGCCGTGGCGACCGGCGTCCGGGGCGGAGGCGAGCATCTCGGCCAGCTGCACCGGGACGCCGAAGCGCCCGTAGACCGAGCCGAGACGGTAGGCGCTGTTGCCGCCGGGCCCGGCGGTGGGACCGCCGTGCACCGGTTCGAGGGTGCCGAGGTGCGGCAGCTGTCCGATCCGTGCGATCCCCTCGGCGAAGGAGCCGACCAGCTGCGGGCGGCCACGGGAGGGCATGGCCACGACGGCGATGGGCCGCTGCTCCCAGTTCCAGGCGGAGAGGACCTTCACGGCCCCGTCCAGGACCTGCTGCGGCACCGGGGCGTCCTCGCCGTGCAGGAGCTCGCGCAGGCGGGTGCCCCAGCCGACGTCGGAGAGGCGGGCCAGGGCACGGCCTTCGTCGGCCTGCAGCTCCACGGGGATGCGGCCCTTCACGGGCACGCCGAGCCGGTCCATGCCGGACGGCCAGGACTTCCGCGGCTCCAGGGGCACGCCCACCCGCCCCAGGGAACGCTCGGCGGCGGCGCGGGCCTCGGTGTCCGAGCCGGTCGGGTACCAGGGGCCGGCGCAGGTGTCGCAGCGGCCGCAGGGGGCCGCGGTGAGGTCGTCCAGGGTGCGGGCGAGGAACTCCATGCGGCAGCCGTCGGTGTTCTCGTAGTCCAGCATGAGCCGCTCCTCCGCCAGCCGGGCCTCGGCCACCCGCTGATACCGCTCGGAGTCGTAGCTCCAGGGCTGCCCGGTGCGCTGCCAGCCGCCGCCCACGCGGACCACTGCCCCGTCCACGGCCAGGACCTTGAGCAGCAGTTCGAGGGCCGTGCGCTTCATGGACACGGCGGTCTCCAGCTGCGGCACGGACATGGTGCCGTTGGCCTCGAGTGCCTCGAGGACTGCCAGTGCCTCGCGCTCGTCCGGCATGGACGCGGTGGCGAAGTAGCGCCAGATGTCCCGGTCCTCGGGGCCGGGCAGCAGGAGCACCTCGGCGTGGTCGGTGCCGCGGCCGGCTCGGCCGACCTGCTGGTAGTACGCCACCGGGGAGCTCGGAGCCCCCAGGTGCACCACGAACCCGAGGTCCGGCTTGTCGAAGCCCATGCCGAGCGCGGAGGTGGCCACCACGGCCTTCACCCGGTTGGCCTTGAGGTCCTGCTCGATCTGCGCCCGCTGCTCCGGGTCCGTCCGTCCGGTGTAGGCCACCACCGGGTATCCGGCCTCGGCGAGGGCCCGCGCCGTGTCCTCGGCGGAGGAGACCGTGAGCGCGTAGACGATGCCCGAGCCCGGCAGATCCTTCAGGTGGGAGATCAGCCAGGCCAGCCGGGAGGCCGGGTTCGGCATGCGCAGCACGCCCAGCTGCAGGGAGGCGCGGGCCAGCGGGCCGCGGAGCACGAAGACCTCCTGCGCGGACTGCACGCCGAGCTGCTCCACCACGTCCTGCACCACGCGCTCGTTGGCGGTCGCGGTGGTGGCGAGCACCGGCACCGCCCGTTCCCCCACGGCCGGCAGGCGTCCGATGAGGTCGCGGATGCGCCGGTAGTCCGGACGGAAGTCGTGGCCCCAGTCCGAGATGCAGTGGGCCTCGTCCACCACCAGCAGGCCCATGCGCGCCACGAGATCCGGCAACTGCTCCTCACGGAAGCGGGGGTTGTTGAGGCGCTCCGGGGAGATCAGCAGCACGTCCACGGAGTCCTCCGCCAGACGTGCCCGGACCTCGTCCCACTCGGTGGCGTTCGCCGAGCTCATGGTCACCGCGCGCACTCCGGCACGGGAGGCGACCTCCACCTGGTCCCGCATCAGCGCCAGCAGCGGGGAGACGATCAGCGTGGGCCCCGCCCCCCGCGCCCGCAGCAGCAGCGAGGAGACGAAGTACACGGCGGACTTGCCCCAGCCGGTGCGCTGGACCACCAGCGCACGCCGGCGGTGCCGCACGAGCGCCTCGACGGCCTCGTACTGGCCGTCCTTGAACTGCGCCTGGCCGTCCCCCACGAGGCTGCGCAGCACCTGCAGTGCCTCAGCGTGGAGGGAGTCGTCGGCCGGCGGGGTCTGCTCTGCGGTGCTCATGCGGCCAGTCTGCCAGCCGGAGCGGACACTCTGACGGCCTCCGGCGGGACTGTGGAGGACAGGACCGTCGCCCACTGGAAGTCCGCCTCCCGGAGGCGGGATAATCGCCCCATGAAGCTCAACGCGTTCACGGACGTCTGCCTGCGGGTCCTCATGGACCTCGCCCGCCGTCCGGACGAGCGCGCCACCGGCCAGAGGATCGCCGAGGAGATCGCGGTCCCCTACAACCACGTGAGCAAGGCGATCGTCGAGCTGCGCCGCCGCGGCGCGGTGGACGTGACCCGCGGCCGCTACGGCGGAGCGCAGATCACGCCGGCCGGCCTGGACCTCAGCGTCGGCTCCCTGGTACGGGACCTCGCCTCCCGAGACGAGGTGATCGACTGCGCGGGCCACGAGTCCGGCACCCCGTGCCCCCTGGCCGGGGCCTGCCGCCTGCGCACCGCCCTGCACCGCGCCCGCGAGGCGTTCCTCGCTGAGCTCGAGCCGGTCACCGTCCGCTCCCTGGTGGCCACCGGCATCCCGGTCGCCCTCGGCCTGCCGGCCCTGCCGCCCAGCTGAGCGCCCCGGCCCCACCGCCTGCCGCCCCAACCTTCCCGACGACGGCCCCTCGCCTTCCGAGACCTCGGTCACCGTCGGCTCCCCTCGCCTTGCACTCCCCGCCCACGGGAGTAATCTTGTCTCCGCCAGGCAACATTTACACCACCCAGGAGGAAGCCGTGCTCTCCGAGAAGTCCCGCCCCGTCATCGAGGCCACCGCCGACGTCGTCGCCGCCCACATGGACGAGATCACCCCGAAGTTCTACGCCCACATGTTCGAGGCCCACCCGGAGCTTCTCAATGGCGTGTTCTCGCGCGCCAACCAGCGCAACGGCGAGCAGCCGAAGGCCCTGTCCGGCTCGATCGTCCGCTTCGCGGTGCACCTGCTCGAGCACCCGAACTCCCTGCCGGAGGCCGTGCTCTCCCGCATCGCCCACAAGCACACTTCGCTCGGCATCACCGAGGACCAGTACCAGATCGTCTACGAGAACCTGTTCTGGGCCATCGCGGACACCCTCGGCGAGGCCGTCACCGACGAGGTCGCCGAGGCCTGGACCGAGGTCTACTGGCTCATGGCCGACGCCCTGATCAAGCTGGAGAAGGGCCTCTACGCCAAGCAGGCCAACACGAAGATGTGGACCCCGTGGCGCGTGGAGTCCAAGGAGCCCGCCGGCGCCTCCGCGTTCACGTTCCGCCTGGTCCCGGCCGACGACACCCCAGCCACCGTCGGCGAGCCCGGCCAGTACGTGTCCGTGCGCCTGCCCGTGGCCGACGGCCTGCTGCAGGCCCGCCAGTACTCGCTCTCCTCGGACGCCGCCTCCGCGGACGTCCGCGTCATCACCGTCAAGCGGGACGACGGCGGCGAAGTCTCCCCGGTCTTGCACGACTCGGTGCAGGTCGGCGACGTCCTCGAGGTCTCCAACCCCTACGGCGACCTCACCCTGTCCACCGTGTCCGCGGACGAGGAGCGCCCGCTCGTGCTGGCCACCGCCGGCATCGGCATCACCCCGGCCGCCGCGATCCTGCAGGACCTGGCCGCCCGCGGCTCGCAGCGCCGCGTGATCGCCCTGCACGCCGACCGCTCCGCCGCGGCCCTGACCCTGGCGGACGAGGTCCGCGCCGCCGTGGACGCGCTGCCGCGGGGCGAGCTGCACCTGTGGCTGGGCTCCACCGCGGACGCCCCGGAGGGCCTCGGCGCCCGCGAGGGCCGCATGGACATCGCGCAGGCCCGGGTCCCGCAGGACGCGGACGTGGTCCTCTGCGGCCCGCTGCCGTTCATGCAGGCCGTCCGCTCGGCCCTGATCGAGGCCGGTGTTCCTGCCACGCAGATCCACTACGAGGTCTTCGGCCCGGACCTCTGGCTCGCCGCCTGAGCCGAGCCTGCCCGGCCGGCGACTCCAGGCCTCGGCGGCCCCACGCCCCCACCGGCCCGCGCCGCCCCCGGCCCCGGACACGCGACGGCCCCCTCACCGTGAAGGCGAGGGGGCCGTCGTCGTGGTGTCACCGGCCGCCGGGCCGGGACCAGGTCAGCCGTTGAAGCGAGCCTTCTGGGCCTCGAACTTCTCACGCACGGCCGCCGGCAGGGACTCGCCGAACTTGCCGAGCCACTCCTCGATGAGCTCGTTCTCCTTGGCCCACTCGTCGGCGTCGACCTTGAGGGCGTCCTCGAGGTCCTCGGGCTTGACGTCCAGGCCGGTGAGGTCCAGGGACTCGGGGGTCGGGACGAAGCCGATGGGGGTCTCGGTGGCGTCAGCCTTGCCCTCGAGGCGCTCCACGACCCACTTCAGGACGCGGGAGTTCTCGCCGAAGCCCGGCCAGGCGAAGCCGCCGTCGCGGTTGCGGCGGAACCAGTTCACCAGGTAGATGCGCGGCAGCTTGTCCGCGTCCGCCTCGCCGGAGACCTTGTCCCAGTGGTTCAGGTAGTCGCCCGCGTCGTAGCCGATGAACGGCAGCATGGCCATCGGGTCGCGACGCACCACGCCCACGGCGCCCACGGCGGCGGCGGTGGTCTCCGAGGAGAGGGTGGCGCCCTTGAGCACGCCGTCTTCCCAGTCGAAGGACTCGGTCACCAGCGGGACGGTGGTCTTGCGACGGCCGCCGAAGAGGATGGCGTCCAGCTTCACGCCGTTCGGCTGGTGGTACTCGTCCGCCAGCATGTCGGTCTGGTCGATCGGGGTGCAGAAGCGCGAGTTCGGGTGGGCCGCCGGGGTGTCGGAGTCCGGGGTCCAGTCGTTGCCGCGCCAGTCGGTCAGGTGGGCCGGGGTCTCGTCGGTCATGCCCTCCCACCACACGCCGCCGTCGTCGGTGAGGGCGACGTTGGTGAACAGGGAGTTGCCCTTGGCGATCGCCCGCATGGCGTTCGGGTTGGTGGACCAGCCGGTGCCCGGGGCGACGCCGAAGTAGCCGGCCTCCGGGTTGACCACACGGAACTCGCCCTCGTGGCCCGGGCGGATCCAGGTGATGTCGTCGCCGAGGGTCTCGGCCTTCCAGCCCTCGACGGTCGGGTCGATCAGGGCGAGGTTGGTCTTGCCGCAGGCGGACGGGAAGGCGCCGGTGATGTGGTAGGACCGGCCCTCCGGGTTGGTCAGCTTGAGGATCAGCATGTGCTCGGCCAGCCAGCCCTCGTCGCGGGCCATCACGGAGGCGATGCGCAGCGCGTAGCACTTCTTGCCGAGCAGGGCGTTGCCGCCGTAGCCGGAGCCGAAGGACCAGATGGAGCGCTCCTCCGGGAAGTGCACGATCCACTTGGTCTCGTTGCACGGCCAGGCGACGTCCTCCTGACCCGGCTCGAGCGGGGCGCCCACGGAGTGGACGGCCGGGACGTAGAACGCCTCGGTCTCCTCCATCCTCTTCAGCACGTCGGTGCCGATGCGAGCCATGATGCGCATGGACATGACGACGTAGGCGGAGTCGGTGATCTCCACGCCGTACTTCGGGTCCTCGGCGTCCAGGTGGCCCATGACGAACGGGATCACGTACATGGTGCGGCCCTTCATGGCGCCGCGGAAGGCGTCCTCCAGGATGCCGCGCATCTTCGCGGGCTCCATCCAGTTGTTGGTGAAGCCGGCGTCCTCCTCCTTCTCAGAGCAGATGAAGGTGCGGTCCTCGACGCGGGCGACGTCGGCCGGGTCGGAGAAGGCCGCATAGGAGTTGGGGAACTTGTCCTCGGCCAGCTTGGTGAGGGTGCCGGCCTCCACGAGCTCGGCGGCGAGGCGGTCGTACTCCTCCTGGGAGCCGTCCACCCAGTGCACCTCATCCGGCTGGGTCAGCTCGGCGATCTCACCGACCCACTGGAGCAGCTGGGCGTACGAGGTGGGCGCGTTCTCGGTGGCGCGCTGGGCGAACTCGGTGGTGGCGTTGTCAGCCATGATGGGGATTTCCTCCCATAGACGATCCGGGGCCGGTCAGAGTCACCACGAACACGGCACACGCCCATAGCGCGGCACCACATCCTTGTGGCTCTCCGAGTGGCCCCATCCTACCCGAGCGCGCGCGAGGCGAAGCGTGGGGCAGGTCACGTCACGGCACCAGGACCCCGACTTTGCATCGCCCGAGATCGTCGTGTAGTGTTCTACAAGTTCGCAGCGACGAGCTGAGAACGAGCGCCCTTAGCTCAGCTGGATAGAGCGTCTGTCTACGGAACAGAAGGTCAGGGGTTCGAATCCCTTAGGGCGCGCCAGAGAAAAGGCCCCGCACCACGGTGCGGGGCCTTTTGTCCTGCCTGGGTCCAGCGCTTCCAGCCGCTTCCCGACGACGGCGCTCGCCCCGCGCAGCAGCGTCGCCTCCACCTCGGCTCAGGGTGTGATGAAGGACACCAGACGGGCGTCTCGGCCGTCGAGCTCCGCCCACGGCTTCTCGACCTCGAAGACCTGCAGCCCTGCCGGCGGGTAGTCCTGGGCCATGTCGAGGGCGGCGTCCTCGTCCGAGTCAGCGGACATCAACCGCATTCCGAGCCCCTGCACCCACGGCATGTGGCCGATCACGAGCAGGCTCCGGGTGCTCTCCTCGGTCTCGTTGACGATCGACAGTGCGCCGGTCGCGTCCGCTCCGTAGAGGCGGGGATCCAGGTACGGGGTGGGCGCCTTCTCACCCAGCGCCTCGCCGATCCACACGCAGGTCTGCCGCGTCCGCAGCGCGTCCGAGCAGACGATCTGATCCGGGATCCAGCCGCGCTCCGTCATCCAACGGCCCGTCGCCGCCGCCTCCCCGTGGCCGTGGCCGGTCAGCGGCCGGTGGTGGTCGACGCCGTCGGCCGCCCAGGCGGCGGTCGCGTGGCGCATCACGAGCAGGGTCTTCACGTCATGGCGGGCCATGGCCCCACAGTACGAGACGGCCCTCGCCCGCGCAGGGCGAGGGGCCGTCGTCGCCAAGGGCCGCCACGTGGCGGCGGGCAGGTCAGATGCTGTACTCCGGGGCAGCCCAGACGACGACCTCGGGATGGCGGTAGAAGCGGTAGCCCTGGCCGCGCACCGTGCGGACGGTGCTGGAGAGGCGGCCGAGCTTAGCGCGCAGCCGGCGGATGTGGACGTCGATGGTGCGCTCGTTCGGGGTCTCGTCCGAGTTCTTCCAGAGAGCCTCGAGCAGCTCCTCGCGACCGACCGTGCGCTGGTCGTTCTCCACGAGGTAGTTGAGGAGTTCGAACTCCTTGAAGGTAAGGTTCAGCGCCTCCCCGTCCAGCTGCACCTCGCGACGGGACAGGTCGATGAGGATGCCCGGCTGACGGGTGGAGACGGGCGCCGGGGCCTGCGCGAGCTCGGGGCGGACGGCCGACTGGATGGTCGGGTCGCCGAGCACCTGGCGGACGACCTCGAGATCCGACCCCTCCGCGCCGGCCGGGGCGATGGCCACGGCGGCGTGGGACTCGGCGCCGGGGACGAGCGACTCCACATAGTGGCGCAGCTCGTTGGCCAGGCGGGTCAGAGAGGTTCCGGCTGCGGAGGCGGACAGCTCGTCCATGCCCACGTAGAGGACGAAGCCCCGGGCCTCGTTCTCCCGGGAGACCGGCTGGGGGCCGCCGCCGCGGGGGGCCAACACCGCCGCCGGATGGGTCGTCGGATGGTCCTCATGGGCGGACGCCAGCCGCAGGTTCGGCGCGTGGGAGTGCATGGCAGCTCGACGCTGCGCATTCCGGACCGAGATGTGAACGTAGCCTGCGGTGTCGCCCATGGGACTGCTCTTCCTGACGAGACGGGTGGTGGTGCGGTCGCCGGCGTGGAGTCCGGCGCCGTGTCACATGACAAGAATGTGTCGTCACACAAGGATCCGGCAAGTAACACAAGGCCGCTCGTCTCACCTGACGAGACGCTTGGCGGCTGATCGTGGCCAAGCTCACTATTGAGGCGCCTGCATAACCTTCCAGGCGACTTTCCGGCCGAGAACTCGCTGACCGGGCGTTTTCCGAAGAACGGCACCCGTTGCCACTCTGCGGCACCGAAGAACTATGCACGCACATGCAGAAGGGCCCGGCACCCAATGGGTGCCGGGCCCTTCCGGAAGCCGCTCCGGTCCGCCTGATGGATGAAACATTCGCCCGGAGTGTTACAGAGCGGACCACCTCACACTGCTCTCACTCCGCGAGGCCGTAGAGCCTGTCGCCGGCGTCGCCGAGGCCCGGGACGATGTAGGACTTCTCGTTCAGCCGCTCATCGATCGCAGCCAGGTAGAGGTCCACCTCGAGGCCCTCGATGCCCTTCTCCAGGCGCTCGATGCCCTCCGGCGCGGCCAGCAGGCACACGCAGGTGACGCGCTCGGCGCCCCGCTCGTACAGGAAGCGGATGGCCTCGACCAGGGTGCCGCCGGTGGCGAGCATCGGATCCAGCACGATCACGTGACGGCCCGTCAGGTCGTTCGGCAGGCGCTCGGCGTAGGTGACGATGTCCAGCGTCTCCTCGTTGCGGGCCATGCCCAGGAAGCCCACCTCGGCGGAGGGGGCCATCTTGACCATGCCCTCGAGCATGCCGAGACCGGCACGGAGGATCGGGACGATCAGCGGACGCGGCCGCTTCAGCTGGGTGCCGGTCATCCTCGACACCGGGGTCTCGATCTCCCGCGGCTCCACAGCCACGCCACGGGTGGCCTCGTAGCCGAGCAGCATGACGAGCTCCTCGGTGAGCTGACGGAAGATCATCGACGGGGTGTTCTTGTCCCGGAGGATCGTGAGCTTGTGGGCCACCAGCGGGTGGTCGACGACATGTACGCGCATGCCTCCAATCTACCGGGGCCTCCGTCCCGGTGGCGGGCTCCGGACCGCCCGACCGGACCGTAGGCTGGAGCGGTGACCGACTCCCCTCTCCCCCTCGACGAGCGCCCGGCCGAACACGCCTGGATGGGCGTCGCCCTCGAGGCGGCCCGCGCGGCCGGTGAGGCCGGAGACGTGCCGATCGGGGCCGTCGTCGTAGGGCCGGACGGCGAGGTGATCGCCTCCGCCGGCAACGAGCGCGAGCAGGTCCACGACCCCACCGCCCACGCCGAGGTGCTCGCCCTGCGCCGTGCCGTGGCCGTTCGGCAGGCCGACGGGAGTGCGGACGGCTGGCGACTGGAGGACTGCACTCTGGTGGTCACCCTCGAGCCCTGCCCCATGTGCGCCGGCGCCGTGCTGCTCGCCAGGATCCCCCGCGTGGTGTTCGGCGCCTGGGACGCGAAGGCCGGCGCCTGCGGCTCCGTGGTGGACGTGCTGCGGGACCCCCGGTTCAACCACCAGGCCGAGGTGCGCGCCGGCGTCCGGGAGGACGAGTGCACCCGCCTGCTCCGCGACTTCTTCGCCGCCCGCAGGGGCTGAACGCCGCCCCAGCCCCCGCCGCCCGGTTTGGGGTCGGCAGAGGGTCTCGGGTAGTCTGCACCAGTCTGGTGACGTGTCCGAGCGGCCGAAGGTGCAGCACTCGAAATGCTGTGTACGGTAACCCCGTACCGTGGGTTCAAATCCCACCGTCACCGCGCCGAACGAAGGCCCCGCCTCCTCTGGGAGGCGGGGCCTTCGTCATGCCCGGGCCTTCGCCTCAGCGGCTTCGCGACGACGGCCCCACCCGCTGCGGGCCCGTCTGCCCTGGCGCTGCCGCGACCGGCATCTGGACGTCCAGGAAGGCGGCGACCGCGTCCCAGGAGAAGTGCTCCCGCCGCCCGGCCAGCGGCACGCGGTGCTGGTGCACCGTGGAGGTGGTGACGGCGGTGTCCCTGGCCAGGTCCACCACGTGACCGGCGCCGTGGACCTCATAGAAGACGCTGGGCACGTCCGCGCGCACGAGGTCGTCGTAGAGGTCTCGGCTCTGCTGGTGCGGCACCACGGTGTCACGGGTGCCGTGCACGATCAGCGTCGGCGGGGTGCGGGAGCCGATGTAGGTGCGCGGGCTGGCCTCGTGGACGAGCTGCGGGTTCTCCTTCACGGGGACGCCGAGCATGCGGGACTCGAAGCCCTCGGCGTCCGAGTGGCACTCGGTGATGCCGAGCCCCTTGTTGAAGGACTTGCAGGCACCGGGCAGCATCTGGCCGTCCATGGTGAGGAAGTCGATGGGCGCGAAGAAGTTGACCACCGCCTGCACGTCGGACGGACGGTCCCAGACCCCGCCGACCTGACCCTCGAAGCGCGGCAGGCCCGCCGTCACGCCGGTCATCATGGCGATCCAGCCGCCGGAGGAGTTGCCGCCCATGGCGATGCGCTCGCGGTCCAGCTTCAGGTCCGCGGCATAGGCCCGCAGCCAGCGGACGGCGGCCTTGGCGTCATGCACGTGGGAGGGGAAGCGGCCCTGCCCGGAGTTGCGGACGGAGAACGCCGCCACCGCGTAGCCGTGCGGGATCAGTGCCTCGGCGATGCGTTCGCCGCCGACGTTGCCGCGGTCCGAGGTCCAGCCGGAGCCGTAGGTCCACATCAGCACGGGGAAGGGCCCCTCGC
Source organism: Micrococcus lylae NBRC 15355 (assembly GCF_001570885.1). Taxonomy (GTDB): domain Bacteria; phylum Actinomycetota; class Actinomycetes; order Actinomycetales; family Micrococcaceae; genus Micrococcus; species Micrococcus lylae. Next base: position 17,529 of record NZ_BCSN01000022.1, read on the forward strand.
CGCGCGGGACGTACACGTCCATCACGCCGCCCTGGCCGGCCTGCTGGGCATAGCGGAAACCGCTGAAGATCGTCATGTCCTCGCGGGAGGCGATCGCGCGTGGGCCGACGCCCACCACCTCCCGTTGGAACCAGCGGTGCACGAGCACACCCACCCAGGCGAGGACGGCGGCCACCACGGCGCCGATCCCCCACCCCAGCACACGGCGGCGGGCGACGTCCCCGCCGGCGGCGCGCCGCCGTCGTCGGGAACCCACGGCACGGCCGTGAGCCCCCGAGGGACCCATGGCCGTGTCCTCTTCCTGCGCAGGCGTCCTGCCCCTGTCCTCCATGGCGGCTCCCCTCAGCGACCGCGTCCGAGGAACGCGGCGACCCGGGCACGGTGCTCCTGCGTCCTCAGCAGCTCCGCCTGGACGCGGCTCTCCGCCGCAAGGGTCTCCTCCACCAGATCCACGGTGCGGCGATTGACGGCCGCCTTCGTCTCGACGAGCGCCTGCCGCGGGGTCTGCGCGAGGGCCTCGGCCCAGGTCACTGCCGTGGCCACGGCGGATCCGTCCGGGACGACCTCCGACACCAGCCCGGCCTGCGCGGCCTCGCCGGCAGGCAGTCGACGCTGCCGCAGCATCAGGTCCATGGCCCGGTGACGGCCCAGGCTCTCGGCGAGCGTCTGCACGATGCCTCCGTCCGGCACCAGGCCGACCTTCCCGAAGGGCAGCAGCAGGTACGCGGACTCGCCCGCCACCACCAGGTCGGCGGCCACGGCCAGCGAGGCACCCACACCGGCGGCGGCGCCCTCCACCGCGGCGATGACGGGGACCGGGGCTTCGAGGACCGCGCGGATCATCCCGGCGACCGCCGCCATGACGGTGCCTTCCGGGTCCCGTTCCGCCTCCTCGTCCATCGTGCCGAGACGGAACCCGGCGCAGAAGGCACGGCCGCCGGCGCCGGTGAGGATCACGGCCCGGACCTGCGGCGAACGGGCCGCGGACCGGACCGCCTCCGCCAGCTCCGCCATGGCGTGGCGGTCCAGGGCGTTGTGCGCCTCGGCAAGGTCGATGGTCACCACGGCGGCCGGGCCGTGCTGCTCGGTGCGGACGATGCTCTCCATGGCCCCGATTCCACCAGGTGCCGGGCGTCCGTGTCGACGCAGCCCCACGGGGACCTGCCACCCCGTCCGGGGCGGGTGCCATGATGGGACGCATGTCCGTGAAGGTGTTGGCCGTCGGCAAGAAGCACGAGTCCTGGGTGTCCGAGGGGATCACCCGGTATGAGAGGCGTCTGAAGAAGCCCTACGACCTCACGTGGCAGCTGCTGCCCCACTCCTCCCGGCAGGACGAGTCCGCCCGCACCGAGGAGTCCGAGCGCATCCTGGCGAAGATCACCCCGGCCGAGCACGTGGTGCTGCTGGACGAGCGCGGCAAGGGCTTCGACTCCCCCGGCCTGGCCGCGCACCTGCAGCAGCAGTTCGACGTGGGCAGGCCGGTCACGGTGGTCATCGGGGGCGCCTACGGGGTGGACGAGACGGTCCACGCCCGCGCGAACCGCGTGTGGTCCCTGTCCGGCCTGGTCTTTCCCCACCAGCTGGTCCGTCTGATCCTCGCCGAGCAGGTCTACCGCGCCCAGGAGATCTCCGCAGGACGGCCGTACCACCATGTCTGAGCCCCAGGCCGAGGCCGTCCTCGGCCGGTTCACCGCCCACACCCGCACCTGGTTCACCGGCGCCTTCGCCGCCCCCACCGCCGCGCAGCTCGGCGCCTGGGAGGCGGTGTCCTCCGGCCGCAACGCCCTGGTGATCGCCCCGACCGGCTCCGGCAAGACCCTCTCCGCCTTCCTCTGGGCCCTGGACGGCTTCCTCCGCGAGCCCGTGGCGGAGGGGGACGCGGCGCCCACCAAGGTCCTCTACATCTCTCCGCTGAAGGCGCTCGGCGTGGACGTGGAGCGGAATCTGCGCGCCCCGCTGATCGGCATCACGCAGACCGCCCGCAACGCCGGTCAGGAGGTTCCGGACATCCGGGTGGGCGTGCGCTCCGGGGACACCCCGGCCGCCGAGCGTCGACGCCTGGTGCAGGACCCGCCGGAGATCCTCATCACCACCCCGGAGTCGTTGTATCTGATGCTCACCTCGCGTGCCCGCTCGGCGCTGGCGGGGGTGCGCACGGTGATCGTGGACGAGGTCCACGCGGTGGCCGGCACCAAGCGCGGCGCCCACCTGGCCCTGTCCCTCGAGCGCCTGGACGCGATGCTGGACAAGCCCGTCCAGCGCATCGGCCTGTCCGCCACGGTGGAACCGGCCTCCGAGGTCGCCCGGTTTCTCGGCGGCGTCCAGCCGGTGGACGTGGTGCGTCCGGTCTCCGAGAAGCGCTGGGACCTCACCGTGACCGTGCCGGTGCCGGACATGACGGACCTGTCCCTGCCGCCGCAGCCGGGCACCGCCCCGGGAGGGGCGGCGGGCGCCCCGGATGCGCTCGGCGGGCCGGCCGGCACTGCCGGAGCGGGGGCCCCCGAGCCCCTCGGCGGCTCGATCTGGCCGCATGTGGAGGAGCGGATCGTGGATCTGGTGTCCCGGCGGCGCTCCACCCTGGTCTTCGCGAACTCCCGCCGCCTGGCCGAGCGCCTCACCGGACGGCTCAACGAGATCTGGGAAGCACGCCAGGAGGCGGCCAGGACCCAGGCGGAGGCGGGTGCCGTCGTCGGGGATGAGGGGGACGACGACGGCCCCTCACCCCGGCCCGCCGACCGCGCCCCCGTCCGCCTCGGGGACGTCCTGACCGAGGCGACCGGGCTGGGCCCGGCGACCACGAGGCCCGCACCCGCGCAGCTGATGGGCGGCGCCGGCGCGGACTCCGGGACGGTCTCGGACTTCGCCCGTGCGCACCACGGCTCGGTGTCCAAGGAGCAGCGGGCGATCGTGGAGGAGGCGCTGAAGACCGGACGGATCCGGTGCGTGGTGGCCACCAGCTCGCTGGAGCTGGGCATCGACATGGGCGCGGTGGACCAGGTGATCCAGGTGGAGTCGCCGCCGTCCGTGGCCTCTGGGCTGCAGCGCGTGGGCCGTGCCGGACACCAGGTGGGCGAGGTCTCCCGCGGCGTGTTCTTCCCCAAGCACCGCGGGGACCTGGTGGACACCGCGGTGGTGACGGAGCGGATGCGGGCCGGGCGGATCGAGGCGCTGCGGATCCCGGCGAACCCGCTGGACATCCTGGCCCAGCACACCGTGTCCGCCGTGGCGGTGCAGGACCTGGAGGCCGAGGAGTGGTTCGACCTGGTGCGCCGGGCCGCACCGTTCGCCACACTGCCGCACGCGGCGTTCGCCTCCGTGCTGGACCTGCTGGCCGGCAAGTACCCCTCGGACGAGTTCGCCGAGCTGCGCCCGCGCATCCTGTGGGACCGGGAGGCCGGCACGCTGACCGCCCGCCCGGGGGCGCAGCGGCTGGCCGTGACCTCCGGCGGCACCATCCCGGACCGCGGCCTGTTCGGGGTGTTCCTGGCCTCGGACGGCGGGTCCGAGTCCGGGGCCCCCGGCGCGGCCGACGGGGACACCGGCGAGTCCGCTTCCGGCCGCGGTGACGCCGGTTCCGCCCGCTCCGGCGGGCGGCGCGTGGGCGAGCTCGACGAGGAGATGGTCTACGAGTCCCGTGTGGGGGACGTGATCCTGCTGGGGGCGACCAGCTGGCGGATCGTGGACATCACCGCGGACCGGGTGCTCGTGCTGCCGGCCTACGGCGAGCCCGGGCGGCTGCCGTTCTGGCGCGGCGACGCCGCCGGGCGTCCGGCCGAGCTCGGCGAGGCGGTGGGCGCCTTCCGCCGTGCCGTGGACGCGGACCCGGAGACCGCCGGGACGCGCCTGGCCGAGGCCGGTCTGGACGACTGGGCGCAGGAGAACCTGCTGACCTACCTGCGTGAGCAGCGCGAGGCCACCGGACAGCTGCCCACGGAGAAGACACTGGCGGTGGAGCGGTTCACGGACGAGCTGGGCGACTGGCGGATCGTGCTCCACTCCCCCTTCGGCATGGCCGTGCACGCCCCCTGGGCACTGGCGGTGGGCGCACGCCTGCACCAGCGGTTCGGGATCGAGACGAGCTCCGGCGCCGCCATGGCCGCGGACGACGGGATCGTGCTGCGCCTGCCGCTCATGGACGGGGACCCGCCCGGCGCGGAGCTGTTCGAGTTCACGGCAGAGGAGCTGGAGGAGATCGTCACCGCAGAGGTCGGCGGCTCGGCGCTGTTCGCCGCGCGGTTCCGGGAGAACGCCGCCCGCGCCCTGCTGCTGCCGCGCCAGAACCCCGGCAAACGGACCCCGCTGTGGCAGCAGCGGCAGCGGTCGGCGCAGCTGCTGGACGTGGCCCGCAAGCACCCGGACTTCCCGGTGATCCTGGAGACCGTTCGCGAGGTGCTGCAGGACGTCTACGACCTGCCGGCGCTGAAGGACGTGGCCGGTCGGATCGCCGACCGCTCGGTGCGCTTGGTGGAGGTGACCACGCCGAGCCCGTCTCCGTTCGCGCAGTCCCTGCTGTTCGGCTACGTGGCGCAGTTCATCTACGAGGGCGACTCGCCCCTGGCCGAGCGGCGGGCCGCCGCCCTGTCCCTGGACCCGGCCCTGCTCAACGAGCTGCTCGGCACCGCCCAGCTGCGCGAGCTGCTGGACGCGGACGTCATCGACGCCGTGGAGCGGGACCTGCAGCGGCTCTCCCCGGACAGGCGCGTGCGCGGGCTCGAGGGCGTGGCGGACCTGCTGCGGCTGGTCGGCCCGCTGAGCCCGGCCGAGGCCGCCGCGCGGCTGCGGCCGGAGGGAGAGGAGCCCGCCCCATCGGAGGGTGAGGAGGCCGCCTCGGCGCCGGAGGGTGAGGAGGCCGTCTCGGCGCCGGAGGAGGGCCACGACGACGGGCGCCCACCCGAGCCCGCCGCCTCGCCGGAGGCGGGGGCCAGGTCGGAGGACGGCCGTGGAGCGGCCTCCCCGGAGACCGCTCTGGCCCACCTGGACGAGCTGACCCGCACCGGGCGCGCGTTCCGGTTCCGGCACGGCGGGGTGGAGCGCTTCGCCGCGGTGGAGGACGCCGCCCGCCTGCGCGACGCCCTGGGCGTGCCCCTGCCGATGGGCGTGCCGGTGGCGTTCCTGGACCCGGTGGAGGACCCGCTCGGGGACCTCGTCTCCCGGTACGCCCGCACGCATGGCCCGTTCACGGCGGACGAGGCGGCGTTCGCGCTTGGCCTCGGGGCGGCTGTGGTGGTGCCGGTGCTGCAGCGACTGGCCTCCGAGCGCCGTGTGGCCCAGGGCGCCTTCCGGCCGGAGGGCACCCCCGGGGCCGCCGGCCCGGACGCCGAGTGGTGCGACGCCGAGGTGCTGCGGCGGATCCGCAGGCGTTCCCTCGCCGCGCTGCGCGCCGAGGTCGAGCCGGTGGACCAGGCCGCATACGCCCGGTTCCTCGCGGACTGGCAGCACCTGCGGGCCAGGCCCGGCCGGGCCGGCACCGCCACCCTCGAGGGCGTGGACGGGGTGGCCGTGGTGCTGGACCAGCTGGCCGGCATGCCCCTGCCGGCGAGCGCCTGGGAGTCCCACGTGCTGCCGGCCCGCGTCCGCGACTACACGCCGAGCATGCTGGACGAGCTGCTCTCCACCGGCGAATACGTGTGGTCCGGGGTGGCCCCCGGCACCGGCAACGACGGCTGGGTCGCCCTGCACCCCGCCGACGCCGCGGACCTGACCCTGCGCCTGCCCGAGCCGGAGGACGGGGCCGTGGGCGCAGGCGGGCCCGCGGACGGCTCCGGCGGCGGTGTCCGGTCCACCGGAGAGACGCCTGCGGCAGCGCCCGAGCACACCGCCCTGCAGGCCGCCGTCCTCGAGGTCCTCTCCGGCGGCGGCGCCTGGTTCTTCGGCCCGCTCGTCGAGCGCGTGCGCGCCGCCCGCCCGGCCGCGAACGGCCCCGACGTCCTCGACGCCCTCTGGCAGCTCGTCTGGTCCGGGAAGGTCGGCAACGACACCTTCGCGCCCGTCCGCGGCCTGCTGTCGGCGGGCAAGACGGCGCACCGCACCGGTCGGCAGACGCCCCGGGCCCGCACCGCCCGCCTCGGCGGGGGCCTCGGTCCCACCGGCACGGGCGGCCGCAGGCTGTCCGGACGCCTGGCCGGGGTGCGCGGGCGTGGCCGGTACGCGGGGCTCGCCGGCGTCCGCGGACGGTCCGAGGACCTCTCCCCCGGGCTGGCGGGGATGTCCGCGGCCCAGACCGCGCGGGCGGCCGGCCGCTGGTCCCTGCTCATGGCCCCGGAGCCGGACCCGACCCTGCGCGCCCACGCCACCGCCGAGCTGCTGCTGGACCGCTACGGCGTGATCACCTGCGGTTCCGTGGTGGCCGAGGAGGTCCCCGGCGGCTTCGCCGGTCAGTACCGGCTGCTCACCCGCATGGAGGAGGCCGCGCAGGTGCGGCGTGGCCACTTCGTGGACCGCCTCGGCGGCGCCCAGTTCTCCACCGGCGCGGTGGTGGACCGGCTCCGTCAGTTCCAGAAGGACGGCGACGGCCCCTCCCCCGCGTCGGACGACGTCGCCTCAGGCGAGGTGTCGCAGCTCGGTGACGCCGGTGCCGATACCTGGGCAGGCTCCTGGGGTGCGGGCGAGGTGAGCCCGCTGGGACCGTCGCGGGCCGCGGCGGGTGCGGGGCCGTCGTCGGGAAGCGGGCGCAGGACGCAGGAGCGTGGCCCGGCCGCGTGGGCGCTGGCGGCGACCGACCCGGCCAACCCCTACGGTGCGGCCCTGGACTGGCCGGCCGTGCCCGCCGGGCCGGACGGGGTGCCGCCCACCGGACAGCGGCCGGGACGCAAGGCGGGGGCGATCGTGGTGCTCGTCGAGGGCGCGCTGGCGCTCTACGTGGAGCGCGGCGGACGGACGCTGCTGGCTTTCTCGGATGATCGGGCGGCGTTGCAGGCGGCCGCGGGGGCGCTCGTGCACGCGCTGCGGCAGGCAAAGACCGAGAAGCTGGCGCTGGAGAAGCTCAACGGCGGGCCGCTGCTGGGCACCCCGCTGGCCGAGGCGATGCTGGCCGCCGGGTTCTACTCGAGCCCGTCGGGGCTGCGGTACCGGGGGTGAGCCTGCCCCATGCGGAAGCCTTCGATCCGAAACAGAGCACTCCTGGCAGGCTCTAGATCGGAACGAAGGCGTAGGCGCCGGAACGCCCCACTCCCGGACACCCTCGATCCGAAACAGAGCACTCCCGGACACCCTCGATCCGAAACAGAGCGCTCCTGGCAGGCTCTGGATCGGAACGAAGGCGTAGGCGCCGGGACGCCCCACTCCCGGACACCCTCGATCCGAAACAGAGCGCTCCTGGCAGGCTCTGGATCGGAACGAGGGGTACATCCGGCAGGCTCTGGGTCGGAACGAGGGGTTCATCGCAGCGGTAGCCTCGGCCCCATGCCCGAAGGCGATTCCCTCTTCCGCCTGGCGCACCGGCTGCGGCCGCTGCTGGCCGGCCGCGCGCTCACCCGCGCCGAGCTGCGCGTGCCCGCCCACGCCACCGCGGACCTGACCGGGTGGACGGTCGCCGCCGTGGAGCCCCGCGCGAAGTACCTGCTGATCCGCCTCACCCCGCCGGCCGACCGCGCCGCCGAGGCCGCCGAGCCGCTCACCCTCCTGAGCCACCTGAAGATGGAGGGACGCTGGATCGCCACCGCCCTGACCGACCGCTGGCCCGCTCCCGGCTGGCAGATCCGCGCACTCCTGGAGACGGCCGAGCACCGGTTCGTCGGGGCCCAGCTGGGCCTGCTGGAGCTGATCCGCACCGCAGACGAGCAGCAGCGCCTCGGCTTCCTCGGCCCGGACCTGCTGGACCCGGCCTGGGACGTCCCACCCGGCCCGGACGGCCTGCGCCCCGCCGACCTCCTCCTCACCGAGTCCGTCGCCCGCCTCACCGCGGACCCCGCCCGGCCCGTGGGGCTGGCGCTGCTGGACCAGCGCCTGGTCTCCGGCATCGGCAACATCTACCGATGCGAGTCGCTGCTGCTGGCCAGGATCGACCCGCACCGCCCGATCGGCGAGGTCCAGGACGTGCCAGGACTGATCGAACTGAACCGCAGACTGCTGCAGGCGAACTGCCCGCCGTACGCACCGTCGTCGTCACGCCCTCGGCGGACCACCGGGGTCAGGCCGAACCCGGCCGCCCCCTTCGGAGTGGAGGTGCTCCTGGGCTCCCCGCCAGCGCCGCGCACCCCCAACTACTGGGTCTACGGGCGCGAGCGGCAGGGGTGCCTGCGCTGCCGCGGACCGGTCGCCCGGGAGGAGTTCGGCTCCCCGGAGGACGACTCCCGCCGCCTGTTCTGGTGCCGCACCTGCCAGCGATGAAGTGCGGGCGCAGATGTAGCCCCACCCACGGCCGGGGTCTGGGAGGATGGACACCGTGCCCCTTCCCTCTCCGCTGCCCGTCCGCCAGGGCGTCAACGCCACGCGCCTGCGCCTGCCCATGACGGGCCCGGAGGCGGCCGGCACCGTGCAGGAGCATCTGGTCTCCCGCTTCGGCCACGTGGACCCGGACGGCATCCGCGGCCGCTTCGCCCGCGGCGAGGTGGTGGCCGCGGACGGCACAGCGCTGACCGCCGCCACGCCCCTCGGCGTCCACGAGTTCATCTGGTACTACCGGGACCTGCCGCAGGAGGAGCCGCTGCCGGTGCGGCACCGGCTCCTGCACCGGGACGAACACCTCGTGGTGATCGACAAGCCGCACTTTCTGCCCACCACCCCCGGTGGCCGCTTCATCCAGGAGACCGCCCTGGTGCGCCTGCGCAACGAGCTCGGCCTGGACGACCTGGTCCCCCTGCACCGCCTGGACCGCGCCACCGCCGGCGTGGTCATGTTCTCCGCGAACCCCGCCACCCGCGGCGCCTACCACCTGCTCTTCGAGCGCCGCCGCGCCCGCAAGGTCTACGAGGCCGTGTCCGCGCTGCCGCCCGGCACCCTGGACCGCCTTCCCGACGACGGCCCCCTCCCCTCGGCCTCGACCCTCGCCTCCGGCGGGGCCGCACCGCGGCAGGACGGCGTCGGCGCCCCCGTGCTGGACCGGTTCCCCCTGACCGTCCGCTCCCGCATCCGCAAAGACAAGGGCATCCTGCGCTCCGTGGTGGAGGACGTCCCCGTCTCTGCCTCCGGCCGGGCTGCCGGTGCCGAGGTGAGGACGAAGAAGTCGAACCTCTCCCATGCCGGCGCCAACGCGGAGACCCACGTGGAGCTGCTGGCCACGGGCCGCTCGGCCGGGACGCTGGCCGGCGCCGAGGTGGCGCACTTCCGCCTGCATCCGCGCACGGGCCGCACCCACCAGCTGCGCATCCACCTGGCCGCCCTGGGCCTGGGCATCGCGTTCGACCCCTTCTACCCGGACCTGCTGGACGCCGCGCCGGACGACGTCGCCCGACCGCTGCAGCTGCTGGCCCGCGAACTGCGCTTCACGGACCCGGTGACCGGCCGGGACCGTGTCTTCACCTCCGAGTTCGAGCTGCAGGAGCGTCCCGCGTGAGCGCGCAGGAGCTGCTCGACGCCCTCGGCTGGTGGTTCCACCCGGTGACCGCCCTGCTGGTCGCCGTGGACGCCCCCTTCCCTCCGACGCCCTCAGAGCTGTTCGTGATCGGCTCCGGCGCCCTGGCCTCGGCCGGTTCCCTGTCCCCGGTGCTCTCGGTGCTGGCGGCCTGGCTGGGGTGCTGGGCCGGCGACCTCGGCCTCTATGCCCTGTTCCGCTACCGCCTGACGGACCTGCTGGACCGCTGGCGCTGGGGACGTGCCGTGCACCAGGGCATCCGCCGACTCCTGGTGAAGGCCGGCCCGGAGACCTCACTGACCGGGCTGTTCGTGCTCCGCTTCGTCTCCGGCGGCCGCACCGCCTCGGTGGCCGCGGCCGGCATCGGCGGCATCCGCTGGCGCGTGTTCCTGTGGTTCTCGGGTCTCGGTGCGTTGGTCTGGTCGGTCTACATGGTGGGCCTGGGCTGGATCACCGGGACGGCGACGGGTCTGCCGTGGTGGGCGTCGGCGCTGGTCGGCATGCTGTTGGGTACCCTTGCTGGAGCACTGATCGCAGGGATCGTGGCGCTCCGCCGCAGGTCCGGGAAGGGGTGAGCGTGGACCCGAACCGCCAGTCCGAGTCCTCTGCCGCCCTGGAGCGTCTGCGCGCCCGCCGCCGCACCTCGTCGCGCCCCGCGGCAGAGAGCGCCACGCAGGAGCCCTCCGAGGCTTCCCCGGAGTCCGCTCCGCTCCGTCTTCCCGACGACGGCTCCGTCGCCTCGTCCGCGTCCGTCGCCGACGACGCCCTGCGCCCGCAGGACGGTCAGGACAGCCCGGACGAGGAGACGCCGGCACCTCAGCAGCCGCGCCGCGCCCGTCCCCGTCGGGCCCTGGCGGCCCCCGGAGGCCTCTCCCGGAAAGAGCTCAGGCAGCACCGCCGGTACCTCTCCGGCGAGGTGATGCCCACGGACACCACGGAGACGAAGGCCCGCCGCGAGCGCCGCCGTCGGGACGTCTCGGACGTCCTCGACTCCCTCGGCAGCCCGCGCCTGAACCGCCTGGCGAAGCCTCTGGACGCCGCAGCGGCGCGCCTGTTCCCGGCCGTCCAGGACCCGGAGAAGACCAAGGCCGCCGAGGCCCGGCGTCGTGCTGCTGCCGAGAAGGCCGAGGCCCAGGCCGCCGCCCGTCGCGAGCAGGCGCGTGCCGCCGCAGCGCGCCGGGCCGAAGAGCTCGCCGCCGTCGAGGAGGCGGCCGAACGCCGGGACCTCCAGGAGCGCCACCGCCGCGAGACCGAGGCGGAGGCCCTGCGTGCGGCGGAGGAGCGCCGCCTGGAGGAGCGCCGCGCCGCGGACGACGAGCGGCGCGCCCAGCTGATGGAGCAGACCCGCCAGCGCGCGCTGGACATCGAGCGGCTGCGCCAGGCCGCGCTCGAGCGGCAGCGCCAGGCGGAGATCGACGCGGTCCTTGCCGAGAGCACGCCGCGGGCCGAGCGTGAGCCCCGCGAGCGTCGGGGCCTGTCCGAGGTGCTCGACTCCCTGGGCAGCCCGACTCTGCCGATCGAGCGGTTCACCGCCCCGCTGGCCGCGCCGGTCAGCCGCCTGATCCCGCAGGGGACCGACCCGGAGAAGCTCGCCCAAGCCGAGCAGAAGCGCCGTGCGGCCGAGGAGAGGCGCCACCAGGAGGCCGCGCGTCGGCGTGCCGACGCCGCAGAGACCGCACGCCGCCGCGCCGAGGAGTGGACCCGGCTTGAGGCCGCCGCCCGCGCCCGCGAGGACGAGGAGGAGGCGAACCGCCTGGCCGCCCTGCGCGAGCGCCAGACGGCCTCCGAGCAGCGCCGCCAGGCCCGTTGGGAGGCCGAGCAGGCCCGCCGTGCCGCGGAGCAGCAGTCGGTCCAGACCGAGGCCGAGGCCCGCGCCTCCGCGATCGAGGACGCCCGCCGGCGTCAGGCCGAGACGGAGGCCGCAGCCGCTCTCGCCGCCGCGCAGGAGGAGGAGCGCCGCCGCCAGGCCTCCCAGGAGTGGCTCGAGGAGACCGCCCGCCGGCGCCGTGCCGCCGCCGTGGCCGAGCAGCGCAAGGCCGAGCTCAAGCGCCGCCGGGAGGCGGAGGCAGAGCGTCGCAGGCGCGCCAAGAAGGACCAGAAGGCGGCCGCCGCCGCGGAGGCCGAGCGCCGCAAGAACGAGGAGGCGGCCCGCCGCGAGCGCGAGGCCGCCGCAGCCGCCGAGCGAGCCCGCATCCAGGCCGAGCGCCGCGCCCGCGAAGAGGAGTGGGAGCGTGAGCGGGACAGAAGACGTGAGGCCGAGGAGGCCGAGCGCCGCCGTCTCGCCGCGGAGGAGGCCGAGCGCCGCCGCAAGGAGCGCGAGGCCGCGGCCCGTGCGGCCGCCGAGGCGCTGGCCGCCGAGAGGGCCCGCGCCCGCCGCTGGGCGGGTGCCTACGCCGCCGCGTCCCTGGCCCGCGCCCGCGGCTGGGAGGACCGGCTGATCGCCGAGGAGGCCCGCCTCGAGGCCGAAGAGGCCGAGCGCCTCCGCCTGCACCAGGAGCGCGAGACCCGCGCCCTGCATCTCGCCGCGCACCGGCTGGACGGTTCCCTGTCCGTCCCCGGCCCGGAGGCGCGTCCGATGCTCGCGGACGTGGGCGAGCGCGTCTCGGACGACGAGCTCGTCGAGCGCGCGATGGCCGTGCTGCCCGAGTGGCGCCGCCGCGACCGGCTGGCCAACAAGGCCCGTGCCGTCGAGGCCGCCTCCGCCCGACGTCCGGACCCCGAGCAGGACGGCGAGCGTGCCCCCTACATCGCGCCGTACAACCTGCCGGTGCGGGAGCCGAAGGGCCGCGCCCATGGCGGGGACCGCGCTCGCCAGCTGTTCGTGACCGCAGCAGCGGCCGTGTTCATGCTGGCCGGGGCCTGGGGCATCGGGCTGCTCGGCCGGCTCGGCATCGATCTGCCCGGCTCCGGCGGCTACCTGACCGCCCATGACGGCCTGTACGGCATGCGCACCACCGTGCTCTCCCCGCTGTTCCTCCACGTGCTGACGTGGCCGCTGCTGTTCGCGCTGGTCGGCCTGTACGCCCTGCACCAGTGGGGCCCACGTCAGGGCTACGCCGCACGCCAGCGCGGCACCGGCTGGCTCGTGGGTCTCGCCCTGCTGTGCCTGGCCGCTTGGTTCCCCCTGACCATCCTGATGCCCGCCGGGATCTCCGTGGTGGCCTGGTTCGGAGCCCTCGTGTTCGTGGCCGCCGCGCTGCGCGGGTGCAACCTCGCCACCGCCCGCACCGCAGGGGAGCGGTTCTTCACGGACGGCACCGTGGGAGCCTTGGCCGGCTTCCTGGTGGGGTACGCCCCCACCATGGTCGCCCTGTCCCTGCACGCCTGGGGCGTGTTCGTCCCCGGCGTCCCACCGTCGGTGTGGGGCCTGGCGGGCCTGCTGGTGGCCGTGGCCGCCGCGCTGCGCCTGGCGCTGACCGAGCGTGGCCGCATGTCCGTGGCCCTGCTGTTCGCCGCCTCCATGGGGTGGCTGGCGATACCCCGGCTGCTCCCGGCACCGCTGGGCGCCCAGCAGACCGAGCTGATCGGCCTGCCCGCGATCTTCGCGGCGTTCCTGGTGATCATGGCCGCCGGCGCCCGCCGCTACCGCATCACCCAGGCCGAGAAGGAACTGCGCCGCCGCTGACGGCTCGGCGCCCTGACGCCGCAGGCCACCTCCACGGAGGCGACCGCATGACGACGGCGGCCGGCCATCCGAGACGGGCGGCCGTCGTCGGGAATCGGGCGTCAGCCCACCGGAATGAAGCGGGCGTCAGCCCACCGGAATCCAGCGCCCGCCGTCCCGGCGGAACACGTCCAGCCGGCCCGTGACGGCCACCCCTGCGACCGCCTCCGCCATGGTGACGGCGGCCTGGCGGGCCTCGGCGTCCTCGGCGCGCCGATGGGAGGCCGGCACGGTGATCCGCAGGACGATGCGCGGCACCCGGGACACCACCTCGATGTCCTTCGCCGCCACCTGGTGTGTGGCGGACAGCGCCGCCTCCGCGACGTCCATGACCTCTTCGGGCCGGTGGCCGGGCAGGAGGTCTCCGATCTGCAGGCGACAGCGGTAGGAGGGCATGACACCAGGGTAGGCGGGCAGCGAACAGCCTCCCGGCGCGCAGCCGCCCCGCCGTAGTGTGAGTCCCATGACCGCTGAGGACACCGTCACCCCGCCCACCCTGTTCGAGCCGATCGAGATCAACGGGGTGCGCCTGCGCAACCGCCTGATCCTGCCGCCGATGTGCCAGTACTCCTGCGAGGCCCGCGACGGCGTCCCCCACGGCTGGCAGTTCCAGCACCTCGCCGCACGGGCGGCCGGCGGCTTCGGCATGGTGGTGGCCGAGGCGACCGCCGTGACACCGGAGGGCCGCATCTCCCCGTGGGACACCGGCCTCTGGAACGACGAGCAGGCGCAGGCCTGGGCCCCGATCTGCGACGAGATCGCCGAGCTCGGCGCCGTGCCGGCCATCCAGCTCGGCCACGCCGGGGCGAAGGCCTCCACCGTCCCCATGCACCCGGGCGTCCCGGCCGGACAGCCGATCCTCGAGGGCCCCGACTCCTGGGAGACCCTCTCCCCCTCCGGTGTGCCCACGAACTCGATGGAGATCCGCACCCACGCGATGCAGGTGGACGAGATCCGCGAGACCGTCCAGGCCTTCGCCGACGCCGCCGAGCGCGCCGACCGCGCCGGGTTCGGTGCCGTGCAGCTGCATGCCGCCCACGGCTACCTGATCCACCAGTTCCTCTCCCCGCTGACCAACACCCGCACCGACGAGTACGGCGGGGACTACGAGGGCCGCACCCGCTTCCTCAAGGAGATCGTGGCCGCCGTGCGCGAGGTCTGGCCGGCGGACAAGATCCTCGGCATCCGCATCTCCGGATCGGACTGGCGCGAGGACGGCTGGAGCATCGAGGAGACCGTCCGCCTCGCCCAGGAGCTGCAGGGACAGGTCCACTGGTTCGACCTGTCCTCGGCCGGCATCGGCGACACCTACGAGGGCCCCAAGGGACCCGGCTACCAGGTGCCGCTGGCCACGGCTGTGAAGGAGGGCACCGAGGGGATCGTCGTCTCCGCCGTCGGCTCGCTCACCGGCGCGCAGGAGGTGGCGGACGTGGTGACCGCCGGCCGCGCCGACGCCGTCTGCGTGGGGCGCGCCGCCCTGGCGAACCCGAACTGGCCGACCGCCGCCGCCCTCGAGCTGGACGTCCCCGAGGAGCAGGTGCCGATGGCCCGGCAGTACTTCCGCGCCAAGTGGTGAGCCGCGACGGAGGCGACGTCCCCGCCGGAGGTGGGGCAGCGTCGTCGGGAAGCGCCTGTGGAGGACGGTTCGCCGGACGCGGATTCGGATACTGCGGAGGTGACCGTGTCCGGCGGTTCGGGTAGAACAGTGGCATGAGCACCGTGCGCACCCCTGACCCGAATCCGGGCTGGCTGAACGAGGAGGACCTGTACGAGGCCCGCCGTCGCCTGCCCATGGTCTACGTCGAGGCCATCCCGGTGCGCCTGGACGCCCTCGGCTACGTCACGGAGATCGGCCTGCTGTACGTGGCCGACGAGACCGGACAGTTCGAGCGCACGTTCGTCTCCGGCCGGGTCATGTACCGGGAGACCGTGCGCGGCGCCCTGATGCGCCATCTGGAGAAGGACCTCGGCCCCATGGCACTGCCGCAGCTGCCGCCGTCCCTGCAGCCGTGCGCCGTGGCCGAATACTTCCCCGCCCCGTCCGAGACCGGCCTGACGGACGACCGCCAGCACGCCGTCTCCCTGGTGTACGTGGTGCCCGTGACCGGTGAGTGCGACCCCCGGCAGGACGCGCTCGAACTGACCTGGCTCACACCGGAGGAGGCGCTCAGCGACGAGATCCAGTCCGAGTTCATCGGCGGCCGCGAGAACCTGGTCCGCCAGGCGCTCGCCCACGTGGGATGGGGCCGCTGACATGGCCACCACCGCCGGCGCCTATCTGCGTCATCTCAAGGCCCAGGACGTCAGCCCTGGCGACATGTTCCTCACCCGCCGCGGGCAGACCGCGCCGCCCGTGGCGTCCCTGCGCACCATGCGGGACGACTTCGGCACCCCGGCCCTGGTGGTGGCCACGCTCGAGGACGGCCGCGAGGTGAAGATCGCCTACGGTTCCGTCATCCGCGTGCGCACCGACCGCGCGGACCAGCAGCCGCAGCTGGACACCAGCTTCTCCGCCACGGACGCGGGGACGCCGGAGGCCCGGATCGTCGGGGTGGGCCAGCGCCACCTGGACGACGTGGAGCTCACCGCCACCTGCGCCCGGCTGTCCCACGGGCTGAACCTGCGCTCCGGCGCGCACCTCGAGGACGTCCTCGGCGTGGCCGAGCGCCTCTACCTGCTGCACGAGGACAACGAGGGCGCCCTGCAGGCCCTCGGCCTGCTGACCAACCTGCCCTGGGACGGCGCCGTGGGCCGCTGGAAGTCCATCCAGGCAGGCCTGGGCCTGGCCTCCCAGATCCTGCGTGAGGAGGGCGACCACATCACCGCCGCCAACCTCGGCAAGCGTCTGCTCGAGGCCGACGAGGTCCCCAACGAGCCCGGCCGCGCGGCCAAGGTCCTCGAGGTGCGGCAGCGCCAGCTCAACGAGCCCCAGCTCTACGACCGTGAAATCGCCCGCGCCCTGCAGACGAACGACCCGGCCGCCGAGCTGAAGTGGCGTCGCGCCCGCTGGACCACCCTGCTCTACCTGCGTGCCCGCGGCGGATCCGAGACGCTGACCGAGACGGACCTGCAGTCGCGCATCGCCCGCGAGGTCGGCACCGTGCGCGAGCTCGCCCGGGCCGCCGAGCGCCGGAAGGGCTGAGCTCGGGGCGGGCCGGCCTGCTCGCTTACTGGTCGGGGCGGGCCGGCCTGCTCGCTTACTGGTCGGGGCGGGCCGGCCTGCTCGCTTACTGGTCGGGGCGGGCCAGCCTGCTCGCTTACTGGTGAGGACACACCGGCTCGCCCCCGACTTCGACGTCGAATGACGGCGTGTCCTCACCAGTTGGCCGTCCGTCGGAGGTCACGGTCCGGCATGACGCGGGTGTGCGGGGAGGACGTTGTCGCACCGCGCGCCGGCAGGCGTTGTCCACAGATTCCTCGTGCCGCCTCCACGCCGGCGGACCGACCGGCAGGGTGAAGCCATGCCCACACCGCCGCGCCCACTGCCTCCGCACCTGGACGGAGCCGTCTTCACCATGGACGAGCTCGCCGACGTCTTCGGTGATCGGGCCCGACACAGGGTACGGGCATCGGACATCGAGCGACTCGGTCGGGCCCTGTACCGACACCGACCGAACGGTTCGGACCCCCGCGACCTCACCGGAGATGACGCCGCTCACGACCCGCTCGCGGCAGAACGCACGACCGGTCCCATACTCCCCTGGGACCGGGATGTCGCCGCGGCCCTGCAACGAGATCGCCTCGACGTGGTGGTCACGGACCTATCCGCCGCTCAGCTGCATGGGCTGCCCCTGCCACGGTGGGCCGAGCAGTCGACGGACCTGCACCTCACGACTTCGCTGGCGCATCGGGTCGATCGGCCCGGAGTGGTCACCCGCCGCCGCACGGTGGACCCCTCCCACCTCGTGATCCGGCACGGCCTGCGCTGCACCTCCCCCATCCGCACGCTGTGGGACCTCTGCGTTCCGACGTCGGGCCTGTCCCTGGAAGACCTGGTGGTGATCGCCGACTCGCTCATGCCGCAGGAGTGGGTCGAGGGGTTCGGCCTTGCTGAGGTCCGGGTCGAAAGGCGTGACCTGATCGCGGTCTTGGAGCAGATCGGTCGCTTCCGCGGAATCCGTCGGGCCCGGGAGGTGGTGGAGCTGATGCGTGAGGCCGTCGGCTCACCCCAGGAGACGCGGACCAGACTTGCACTGGTGGACGCGGGACTCCCGGCGCCGGAGGTGGCGGTCGTGCTCAAGGACGACCACGGCCGCGCCGGACCGACCGTGGACCTGGCCTACCGGCGGTGGAAGATCGTCATCCAGTACGAGGGCAAGCACCACCGCACGAAGGAACAGCAGGAGCGCGACGTCGCTCGGGACCGCTGGTGCGAGCTCCATGGCTGGCGGGTGGTGAAGGTGACGGCGGCCGACCTGAGGAACGGGCTCGAGAACGTCCTCCCCGTCATCCGGGCACGGGTCGCCGAGATGTCCTGAGCCGCCCCGGATGTGGCTTCGTCGGCCGACCCCGTTGCCTACTGGTGAGGACACACCGTCATCCTCCCCGTCAGCGCCGCACGAGAGGGTGAGTCCTCACCAGTTGGCGAGCCCAGACGGTGAGTCCTCACCAGTTGGCGAGCCCAGAGGGTGAGTCCTCACCAGTTGGCGAGAGGTCCTGGCAGGATGCGCCACATGAGGACCGTGCTGCTCGCCCTGGACAAGTTCAAGGGCTCCCTCACCGCCGCCGACGCCTGCGCCGCGCTCGCCCGCGGGCTCGACAGTGCCGCCCGGGGGCTCGACAGTGCTGCCCGCGGAACACAGGCCGCCCGGGCTGCCGAGGCCCCGGGCGCATCCGAGGCTCCGTTCTCCTCCGGCACCGGCCTGCGCGTGCTCACCGTGCCCGTGGCCGACGGCGGCGACGGCACCGTGGACGCCGCCCTCGCCGCCGGCTTCGTCCCGCTCGCGGTGGAGGTTGCCGGGCCGCTCGGCGAGCCCCGCACCGTGCGCATCGCCCGGCGGGACGGCGTGGCCGTGGTCGAGCTCGCCGAGTGCTGCGGCCTGGTGCACGTGGACGCGCCCGGCCCCGAGACCCATGCCCGCGCGAGCACCCGTGGCCTCGGCGAGGCCATCGCCGCGGCAGTCGCCGACGGCGCCCGCGAGGTGGTGGTCGGCATCGGCGGCAGCGCCTCCACGGACCTGGGCCTCGGGATGCTCGCCGCCCTCGGCGCAGACCGGAGGGACGACGACGGCCGCCCCCTTCCCGAGGGATCGGCGGCTCTGCACTCGCTCGTCTCCGCCGACATCTCGGGTGCCCGTGCTGCGCTCGCGGGGGTCACCCTGACCATCGCCTCCGACGTGACCGCGCCCCTCACCGGCCCCGACGGCGCCGCGCACGTCTTCGCCGCCCAGAAGGGAGCGCCTGAGGACTCTCTCGGACAGCTCGACGAGGACCTCGGCCACGCCGCCGCCGTGCTCCTGCGCGGCACCGTCACGGACCCACGCCGCGGCCCCCGGCGCGACGCCCTCGCCGGCTCCGAACCCTCCGGCCCTGGCCCGATGCGCTCCGGCCCTAGCCCGGTCCCTACCGTCACCGGCAAGGCGGACACCACCGACGTCTCCGGCGACCCGACCGCATCCGCCGGCGCAGGGGCCGCCGGCGGCACGGGGTTCGCCCTGATGCTGCTCGGTGCTCAGACCCGCTCCGGCGCCGAGGTCCTCCTGGGCATGGCCGACTTCGACGCCGCCGCGGCCGAGGCGGACGTGGTGATCGTGGGCGAGGGGTCCCTGGACGCACAGTCCCTGCAGGGCAAGGCCCCCGCCGTCGCCGCGGCTCGCGCCCGCTCGGTCTGGGCACAGTGCGCCTCGCCACAGAGGAAGGGGTCGTCGGTCTCGGGCTCCGAGCCGACGCAGCACCGCTTCCGCACCGTCCTGGCCGTCGCCGGGCGGGCCGACCTTCGCTCAGAGGACCTCACCGCGGCCGGCATCGACCGCGTCCTCACCCTCCGCGAGCGCGCCGCCTCGGACGAGGACAGCATCGCCCGGGCCGCTGAGCTGCTTGAAGACCTGGGCCGTCAGCTGGGGCACGAGCTGGGAGGCGACCCGGCGCGAGGACCGGACCGGCCGTCGTCGGGAAGGGCAGCTGACCGCTGACCGCTCACGACGGGCGACGGACGGCGCCCCGTGTTCACGAAGTGGTGAGGACATGCCCTCTGGCTCGCGCTTTTCGGGAGCGATGAGGGTGTGTCCTCACCAGTAGGCATCACAAGTCGGCCGGCCCGCTGTGGACCAGGTCGGGCAGCGAATTCACCTCGGACAGGGACACCGGAAGCTGACCTCTTCTCAGTGAGTGGGAAGGACAGCGGCGAGCACGTGCTGCGCCCACGCCCCCAGTAGTCTGTGGGGGTGTTTCCTCCTGCGGCACGGCCGTTCCTGCTGATCCAGACACGGCCCGAAGACGACGCCTCCGCGGCCGAGGCCGCTTCCGTCCGCCGTCTCGGCGGCTACACGGAGGACACCCTCACCGCGTTCCGCCTCGAGGAGCACGTCACCGTGCACCCCGAGCAGCCCGTGGACTGGGAGTCCCTGCTCGCCGAGCACGCAGGGGTGATCCTCTCCGGCAGCCCCTTCACCACCTCGGACCCGGAGGAGTCCAAGTCCGAGCTGCAGCACCGTGTGGAGACGGAGCTGGTGCGGATGCTCGAGGTGCTGCGCCGTGACGAGGTCCCGTTCCTGGGCTGCTGCTACGGGGTCGGCACGCTCGGCAGGCACGCCGGCGGCACGGTGGACACCGCCTACGGGGAGAAGCCCGGCCCCGTCACCGTCACCCTGACCGAGGCAGGCGCCGCCGACCCGCTGCTCGAGGGCCTGCCGGAGCAGTTCTTCGCCTACGTAGGCCACAAGGAGGGCCTGACCGTCCCCCCGGAGGGCGCCGTGGTCCTGGCGACCGGGCAGAGGTGCCCCATTCAGATGTTCCGCCTGGGCCGGCACCAGTACGCCACCCAGTTCCACCCTGAACTGGACCAGGACGGGCTGCTCGAGCGCCTGAGGATCTACGCGCACCACGGCTACATGGAGCCCCACGAGGCCGAGGACGTGTTCGCGCGCATCCGCGCCCAGCAGGCCCCGTTGCCCCCGCGGATCCTGGCGAACTTCCGCCGCATCTACGGCTGAGCCGGGCTCGCGCCCTCCGACCCACTCATATGACTGCCCGGCCGGGCCGGGGCGCCACGCCTCACACCCAGCCGCGGCGAGAGGCCTCCACCCCCAGCTGGAAGCGGCTCTCCGCACCCACGGACTTGGACAGCTCCGCCAGACGCCGCTGCACCGTGCGGCGGGACAGCCCGATGTGCCGGGCCATCGCCTCGTCCGTCAGCCCCACAGACAGCAGGGCGAGCAGGCGGCGGTCGGCCTGGTCGAGCTCCGCAGCACCCTGCCCCACCGGCACGGCGAGGTTCCACTGCTGCTCGAACAGCCGGATCAGCGCGCCCACCAGCAGCGAGCCCCGCACCAGCAGCCCCTCGCCGCCGGACCGCACATCCGTCTCCGGTCCGAGTGCCATGCCGTCCGGCGGCAGGGCGATCAGCGCAGCGAGGTCGTCGATCACGATCATCTTGAACGGCAGCCGCGGAAGCATGCGCGACTCCTCCCCCGGCGATTCGCCGATGTCCGGCCGCCCCGTCTCGTCACGGCGCACGGATTCGCCCTCGTAGATCACACGCCAGAGCACACCGCGCCCCTCCGAACGGTGCTGGGCAGACTCCGGAAGCGGACCGGCGCTGAAGTACGGCCCCCGGTCCAAGCCCCGCACCACCCGTTGTGCCTCCCCGACCAGGGCCACCGCGGCCCGGGTGACTTCGGCCGCCCCCACGAGCACCTGCAGGGACTCTGCGGTCGCGCCCGGCCTGTCCCGGTACTCGGAGACCAGCATCTCGGCGGCCGCACGCAGCCGATCCACCTCACGCTGACGGCGGCCGGCCTCGGCCTGCAGCGGATGGCGCGGCGAGAGCGGATGCACCCGCCCCTCCCTGACCCGGACGAGGCCGGCGTCGATCAGGCGGACGAGAGTGCCGTCGTCGTGCTCCTCCACCGGCACGGACGACTCGGCGAGCAGACGGCGGTAGGCGACCACGTCCCACGTCTCGAGCCCGAGAGCGGACAGGTCCGGGACGGGCCCGTCCAACTGGTGGTGCGCCTGCGGCTCTGTCACGTCTTCAGTTCCTCTCGTGCTCGGCGCCCTGTCTGGCGCATGCATGCCATGACGCCATCGCGTCACCGTGAATCCTATGTGGTGATCGTCACAACATGCTGAAGTGGGTGTCACGGCGCCTCCGCCCGTGTCACCCCACGGTGTCCGGACGCCGCCTCGCACCGTTCGATGAAGGAATTCCATGTCCCACCCCATGCAACGTCGCCGCAGGCTGCTCGGCGTGACCACCGCGGTCGCGCTCGCCCTGTCCGGCGCCACCGCGGCAGGCGCCGCCCCCGGCAACGCCCCCTCGGCCACCGAGCAGGCGGTCCACCACGTGACCGGCACCCCCGCCGAGCGCACCACGCCCGCCTCCTTCGAGGACGGCGCATACATCGTCGTCCTGGCCCAGGACCCGGTCGCCTCCTACACCGGCGGCCTGCCGGGCCTCGCAGCCACCAAGCCGGCCGCGGGCTCCGCCCAGAAGCTGGACGCCGCCAGCCCAGCCGCCAAGAAGTACGCCCAGCACCTGACCGCGGCCCAGAACTCCACCATGCAGCGTGCCGGCCTGCCGACCAGCAAGGTCCACACCCGCTACACCACAGCGCTCAACGGCTTCGCCGGCACCTTCACCGGCCGCGAGGCGGCCGCACTCGCCACCGACCCGAACGTGCTGGCCGTGGTGCCGAACGAGATCCGCCAGTTGGACACCGTCTCCTCCCCGGACGTCCTGGGCCTGCGCGGCCCGGGCGGCGTCTGGGAGGGCCTCGTCGGCGCTGACGGCGACCCGGCCGAGATCGGCAAGGGCGTCGTGGTCGGCATCGTCGACTCCGGCATCATCCCGGACAGCCCGTCCTTCACCGACGCTGGCCACCAGGCCCCGCCCGCCGACTGGAAGGGCTCCTGCCAGACCGCCGACGCGGAGATGTTCCCAGCGGACAGCTGCAACGACAAGCTCATCGGCGCGAAGTACTTCGTCAACGGCTTCGGTTCCACCCGCCTGGCGGACGACGAGTCGCTCTCTCCGTACGACGCGGGCGGACACGGCACCCACACCGCCTCCACCGCCGCCGGCAACCACGGCGTGACCGCCACGGTCGACGGCATCGAACGCGGCGAGATCTCCGGCATGGCCCCGGGCGCCCACGTGGCCGCCTACAAGGCCTGCTGGGAGGGCCTGACTTCCGGCGGCTGCTCCACCATCGACACCGTCGCCGCCATCGACGCGGCCGTGGCCGACGGCGTGGACGTCATCAACTACTCCATCTCCGGCTCCCGCACCGAGATCATGGACCCGGTCGAGCTCGCCTTCTTGAACGCCGCCTCCGCCGGTGTCTTCGTGGCGGCCTCCTCCGGCAACTCCGGACCGACCGCGTCCACCACCGCCCACGCCTCGCCGTGGATCACCACCGTGGCCGCCTCCACCCACGCCGTCTACGAGCAGACCCTCGTCACCGGCGACGGCGAGCGCTACATCGGCGCCTCGATCATGCGTCCGCTGGAAGAGGAGACCCCCATGGCGTACGCCCGGGACCTCGTCGCCGCCGGCGCCGACCCGGCCAAGGCTGCGCTCTGCATCGCGGACACCCTGGACCCCGCCAAGACCGAGGGCAAGCTCGTGGTCTGTGACCGCGGCGAGAGCGGCCGCGCCGAGAAGTCCTTCGTGGTCGAGGCCGCCGGCGGCGTCGGCATGGTGCTGGTGAACGTCTCCGAGGCCGAGGGCCTGAACGCGGACGTCCACGCCATCCCGACCGTTCACCTGCCGTCCTCCGATCGCGAGGCCGTGGTGGCCTACGCCTCTTCCGAGGGCGCCACCGGCAGGATCCTGGGCACCAACACCGGCTCCGCCACCCAGACCCCGCTGGTCGCCGCCTTCTCCTCGCGCGGCCCGTCTCTGGCAGCCGAGTCAGATCTGCTGAAGCCGGACATCTCCGCTCCGGGCGTGGACGTGCTCGCCGCGTACTCCCCGAACCGGGGCGGCGAGGACTTCGCCTACTCCTCCGGCACCTCCATGTCCTCCCCGCACATCGCCGGCCTCGCCGCGCTGGTGAAGCAGGGGCGGCCAGACTTCAGCCCCATGCAGATCAAGTCCGCGATGATGACAACCGCGGGCGACCACGCTGAGGAGACCTCGCCGTTCGCCGAGGGCGCCGGCTTCGTGGATCCGACCCGCATGATGAACCCGGGCCTGACCTTCGACTCAGACCGCGGCGACTGGTACGACTTCCTGGCCGGCCAGGGCGTCGTCTACTCAGACACCGGCAACCCGGTCTCCGACACCCCGATCGACGCCTCGGACCTGAACGTCCCGTCCCTTGCCATCGGTGAACTCTTCGGCACCCAGACGGTCAAGCGCACCCTGACCGCCGTCGACGGCGGCGGCACCTGGACCGCGAGCGTCGAGGGCGCCTCCGGCCTGGACGTGTCCGTGTCCCCGGCCTCCTTCACCGTGGCCAACGCCCAAGCGCAGGACGTACAGGTCACCGTCGCCGCCGGCTCCGCCGCCCCCGGCAAGTGGGCCGCCGCCCGCATCGTGTGGACCAGCTCGGACGGCCAGACCGTACGCATGCCGGTCGTCGCGCAGCCGGGCGTCGCCGACGCACCGGACCTCATCGAGGGCCACACCACCGACGAGACCCTGGACCTGCCGGTCCTCTCCGGCGTCAACGGTACCCTCGAGACCCGCGTGCGCGGCCTGGTCCGCGTGGACGAGAGCACCGGCGAGGCACCTGAGCAGGCCCTGTTCGACGCCCACG
>NZ_BCSN01000023.1 GCF_001570885.1 Micrococcus lylae NBRC 15355
CGTCCGGCATGTGCGGCATCACCAGGTACAGCACGGCCACGGCGATGCCGTTGTTCACCATGTGCAGCAGCACCGCGTAGGCGAAGGAGCGGCCCATGAGGATGTAGGAGACCGTGATGGCGACGGCCAGCGTCAGGTACGGGACCGTCTCCACCAGGTCGAACTGCCCGCCGGTGCCGGCGAAGTGCAGCAGGACGAAGGTGACGATCGAGATCGCGGCGCAGATCCACACGTTCAGGTAGCGGGAGAGCTTGCCGATCAGCAGGTGCCGGAACAGGTACTCCTCCACCAGCGGCGCCATCACCACGGTCATCAGCACCATGGGCAGCGGCGGGGCAGCGGTGGACATCTGCTCCAGGGACGCCTGGTTCGCCGACTGCGCGGCCCGGCCGATCAGGCTCAGCAGCAGCACGTTCACGATGATGCAGGCGAGCCACGTGGCCGGCAGCAGCGCCAGCTTCCACCAGGTGCCGTGCCGGAAGACGCCCAGCGAGCGGACGAACGGGCGCCAGGCCACCACGGCCACGATCGCGGTGATGATCACGTAGCTGACGAGGTTCATGGTGAACATGTCCAGCACGGAGAACTCGCCGTCCACCGGGTCCACCCAGCCCAGGGCCATGGCCAGCAGGCCGCCGGCGCCCAGCAGCATCAGGGCCACGTAGGCGACCACCACGAGGGCGTCGCCCCAGTGGAACCTCCCCGGGGCCCAGCGGGCCGGGTCCATGCGCTGTGCGGCAGGCTTCTGCGGCCACCCCTGCGGAGGCCACCCTGCGGGGGTGTTCGTCATGGCGGCAACGCTACCAACCGTCGAGGGGTCGCCGCCCTGGCTGCTTAGCCTGTGCCTGGAGCCACCGCCCAGAGCCACCGCCCGGCCGCGCAATGATGCCGGTCACAGTGCGTCGTCACCGTTTGCCGCGGTCGCGCGGACTTGACTACCTTCTCCGGCATGGCCTTGTTCTCACAGCCGGTCTTCCTGAACCTCCCCACCACCGACACCGAGCGCATCCGCGAGTTCTGGACCGCCCTCGGCGCGGACATCCTGGAGGACTTCTCGGACGACGACACGGTGTGCGTCGAGCTCACCGACTCCACGTACGTCATGTACATGACGCCCGGCTCCTACACGGACTACATCGGCGAGCGGGAGATCGCGGACTGCATCACCACGAACTCCTCCCTGATGTCCCTGATCGCCGGGGACCACGCCGCCGTGGACAACCTCGCGGACCGTGCCCTCGAGCTGGGCGCCTCCGAGGTCGCACTGCCGGAGGACATGGTCGAGGACATGACCGAGACGGGCATGCACTCGCGCGAGATCGTCGACCCGGACGGCCACCAGTGGGAGTTCGTCACCGCCTGAGTCCGGCTTCCCGACGACGGCCCCGTCCGTCCGCCTGACCGGTCGCTTCCTCGTGGGGTGCCCTGGCAGGCGCCGTCTCAGACACCCTCTGGGGTAGTGCCTGCGGCCTCGTCCTGGAGCTGGCGACGCGGGCTCTCAGCCTCCTTGCTGAGCGTGGTGCCGACGCTCGCGGAGATCACCAGGACCATCGCCATCACCGCCCAGACGCCCACGGCCTGGCCGAGGACGAGGAACCCGACCGCCGTGGCGATGGCCGGCTCCACCGAGACGAGCACGCCGAACACCGCGCTGCGCAGCCGCTTCAGGGCGTGGAACTCCAGCAGATAGGGCAGCAGGGAGGCGAACAGGCCGGTGCCGAGCGCCCCGAGGACGTGCCCCGGCGTGATCTGTGTGGCGCGTGCGAGCTCCGGCAGGCCCACGGGCAGGACCATGCAGGTGGCCACGGCCATGGCCGCCGCCAGTCCCCCGGTGCCGGGCACGAGCCGGCCGACGCGTTGGCCCGCCACGATGTTCAGGCCCCAGGAGAACGCCGCCACCAGCACGAGCCACACGCCGGTCAGGTCCAGCGGGCCGGTGTCTCCGGCGGGGCGGAGGACGAGGTTCTGCACCAGGAACAGGACGATCCCGGCGAAGGCCAGCACCACCCAGAGCACATCGCGCAGGCGTCGGCTCAGGGCGGCTGCCACGACGAGCGGGCCGAGGAACTCGATGGTCACGGCGATGCCCAGCGGGATGCGGTCGATGGCCGCGTAGAAGAAGCCGTTCATGCCGGCGAAGGCGGCGCCCAGGAGCAGGACGGCGCCCCACTGGGCTCTGGTCCAGGTCCGCAGCGGAGGGCGCACGAGGGCCAGCAGGACGAGCGCGGCCACGCCCACGCGCAGCACGGTGGTGCCCCACGGGCCGAAGGTCGGGAACAGGCCGACGGCCAGGGACGCGCCGAGCTGCAGGGAAAGGCAGGCGCTGAGCACCATGAGCACGCCGACCGCCGTGCGCCCGGGGCGGATGCGGCGGAGTCGTCGGGGGCGCTGGGACACCGGAGGCAGGCCGGGCGCGGCGGCGGGCAGCCCGTCGGCGGTGCCGGGGGCTCCGGGCTCGGGCACGAGCGGGATCGGTGCGGTGTGCGGACTCATCGGATCATTGTGGGCATCCGCGGGTCTCCACGCGAACCTGTGCGCCGGGCCGTCTCACCCCCGCTGCGCCGAACTGTCCCACCCCCGCTGCGCCGAACCAGAAGAATCGGCCCCTTCACTGGCGCGTGAAGGGGCCGAAGTCTCTGGCTCGGCGCCCCGGGGGTGCGGGCCCGTCAGCTCGGCGGCATCGCGGCGCCCGGGCCGGCGGCCTGCGTACCAACGCCCGGGCCGGCGGCCATCGCACCGGCCTCGTCCTCGGCCTCGCCCACGGCGGCGCCCTGGAACTGGCTGCGGTACAGCCGCGCGTAGGCCCCGCCGGCGGCGAGCAGCTGCTCGTGCGAACCCTGCTCCACGATGTCGCCGTGCTCCATCACCAGGATCACGTCCGCGTCGCGGATGGTGCTGAGCCGGTGCGCGATCACGAAGGACGTCCGGTTCGAGCGCAGCGCCGCCATGGCCTCCTGGACGAGCACCTCGGTGCGGGTGTCCACGGAGGAGGTCGCCTCGTCCAGGATCAGCAGGTCCGGCTGGGCCAGGAACGCACGGGCGATGGTGATCAGCTGGCGTTCGCCGGCGGACACGTTGGCCGCGTCCTGCTCGATCACCGTGTCATACCCGTCCGGCAGCGTGTGCACGAAGCGGTCCACATAGGTGGCCTTCGCTGCCTCGAGCACCTCGTCGTCCGTGGCGTCGAGGCGGCCGTAGCGGATGTTCTCGCGGATGGTGCCGCCGAACAGCACGGCGTCCTGGAGCACCATGCCGGTGCGGGCGCGCAGCTGCCGGCGCGGCATGCGCGCGATGTCCTGCCCGTCCAGCAGGATGCGTCCGCCGTCCACGTCGTAGAACCGCATGAGCAGGTTCACCAGGGTGGTCTTGCCGGCGCCGGTCGGGCCGACGATCGCGACGGTCTGCCCCGGCTCGGCCACCAGGTTCAGGTCCCGGATCAGCGGCTTCTGGGGCGTGTAGGAGAACGCGACGTGCTCGAACTCCACGCGCCCACGCACCCCCTCCCCGCTTTCGTTCGGGAAACCGTCGCGTTCCAGGCCGCTTTCGTTCGGGAAACCGTCGCGTTCCAGGCCGCTGTCGTTCGTCGGACGGTCACCTCCCGCCTGTATCTCCACCGGCTTCCCGACGACGGCACCCGCCTCTCCCCGTCCGCCTGCCTGATCGGAAGGGTCGGCGTGGAGGGCGTCCTCGGTCTCCTCCGGCTCGTCCAGGAGCTCGAAGATGCGTTCGGCGGAGGCGACGCCGGAGATGAGCATGTTGGCCATGCCGGCGACCTGTCCGAGGGGCTGGTTGAACTCACGGGAGTACTGGATGAAGGCGGTCACGGCGCCGAGGGTCATCTGGCCGTTGGCCACGCGCAGACCGCCGACCACGGCGATGCCCACATAGCCGAGCCAGTTCACCCACTGCATGATCGGCATGATCATGCCGGAGAAGAACTGGGCCTTGAACGAGGCCTGGTACATGGCCTCGTTGCGTTCGTCGAAGCGGTCGGCCATGTCCTCCTGCCGGCCGAACACGGTGACGAGCTCGTGGCCGGTGAAAGACTCCTCGATGTGCCCGTTGAGGCGGCCGGTCTCCCGCCATTGGGCGGTGAACAGCTGCTGAGAGCGCTTGCCGATCACGCCGACCACCACGCCGGCCACCGGCAGGGCGATCAGGGCGATCAGGGCCAGCTGCCAGGACAGCCAGAACATCATGCCGACGATGCCGATGACGGTCAGCACGGACAGGAACAGGCTGGAGAACGCCTGCTGCATGGCCTGCTGCACGTTGTCCACGTCGTTGGTGGTGCGGGAGATCAGGTCGCCGCGCTGGCGGGTGTCGAAGTGGGACAGCGGCAGGCGGTTGAGCTTGGCCTCGATGTCCTGGCGCAGGCGGTAGACGATCCGCATCACCAGGTCGTTGAGCACCCGGCCCTGCAGCCACATGAAGGTCTGCGCCACCACGTACATGCCCAGCACGATGAGGATCAGCCGCCCCAGGTGATCGAAGTCGATGCCCTGGCCGGGGACGAAGTCCATGCCGGAGAGCATCTCCGCGGCCTGGTCCTGCCCCTGGGCGCGCATCCCGGCGATGACCTGCTCACGGCTGGTCCCCGCCGGCATCTGCCCGGAGATCAGGCCGCCGAAGATCGCGTCCATGGCCTTGCCGAGCACGTGCGGGGCCCAGACGTTGAGCACCACGGCCACCAGGACCATGCCGAACACCAGGACCAGGCCGAGGCGCTCGGTGCGGAACAGCCCCAGCAGCCGCTTGGCCGAGGGCCAGAACGCCTTCGCCCTCCGGGGCGGGCCGCCGTGGTCGCCACCGGCGCCGGACTCCTGGAGGCCGACGATCTCCTCGTCGGTCAGCTCCGCGGTCGCCTTCTTCTCGCTCATGCCAGCTCCTCCTCACGGACCTGGGAGTCCACGATCTCGCGGTAGGTCTCGTTCCCGGCCAGCAGCTCCACATGGGTGCCGCGGCCGACGATCCGCCCCTCTTCCAACACGAGGATCTGGTCCGCCCCCGTGATGGTGGCCACGCGCTGGGCCACCACCACACGCGTGGTGCCCCCGAACCGCTCCTCCAGCGCCGCCCGGAGGCGGGCATCGGTGGTGACGTCCAGCGCGGAGAAGGAGTCGTCGAACAGGTGGATCCGCGGCTCGGCCACGAGCGCACGGGCGATCGAGAGGCGCTGACGCTGACCGCCGGAGACGTCCGTGCCGCCCTGGGAGACGTTCGAGTCCAGGCCGGTGACCGTCGTCGTGCCCTCGCCGGTGGTGCGGGCGCGGACGAAGTCCGCGGCCTGGGCGGTCTCGAGGGCTGCCCAGATCTGCTCGTCGGTGGCGTCAGGGGCACCGAAGCGCATGTTCTCGGCGACCGTGCCGGAGAACAGGTACGGCTTCTGGGGGACGTAGCCGAGGGCCGCGGTCAGCTCGGTGCGGGACAGGTCGGTGACGGGGACGCCGTCGATCAGGACCTGGCCGGAGGTGACGTCGTACAGGCGCGGGACCAGGCCCAGCAGCGTGGACTTGCCGGCACCGGTGGAGCCGACGATCGCGGTGGTGGTGCCCGGCTCCACGGTGAAGGAGACGCCGTCCAGCACCGGGGCGTCGGCACCCGGATACGCGAAGGTGACGTCCCGGAACTCCAGACGGCCGAGGCGCTCGGCCGGAGTCACCGGGGAGGCGGGCTCGTGGAGGGTCGGCTCGGTGTCCAGGACCTCCCCGATGCGGCGGGCGGAGATCACCGCGCGCGGCAGCATCATCAGCATGAAGGTGCCCATCATGACGGACATCAGGATCTGCAGCAGGTACTGCATGAACGCCGTCAGGGAGCCGACCTCGATCTGCCCGGCGTCCACGCGACCGGCGCCGAACCACAGCACGGCGGCGGTCGCCAGGTGCAGGACCATGGTGATCACCGGACCCAGCAGGACGAACAGGCGGCCGATGGCCACAGAGGTGGCGGTGATGTCCGCGTTGGCCTCTGTGAAGCGGGCCGCCTCGTGCTCCTCGCGCACGAACGCACGGACCACGCGGATGCCCACGATCTGCTCGCGCAGGGTGGTGTTGATGGTGTCGATGTTGGTCTGCATCCGCTGGAACAGCGGCATCAGGCGGGAGGCGATCAGGCCGACGATCAGGATGAGCACCGGCACGGACACCCAGACCAGCCAGGACAGGCCGACGTCCTCGCGGATCGCCATGATGATGCCGCCGATCGCCATGATCGGGGCGGTCACCATGAAGTTGAACGCCATCAGCGTGAGCATCTGGACCTGGTTGACGTCATTGGTGCCGCGGGTGATCAGCGTGCCGGCGCCGAACCGGCCCATCTCCTCTGCGGAGAAGCGGTCCACGCGGGTGTAGACGGCGCGGCGCAGGTCCCGGCCGAAGCCCATGGCGACCTTCGCCCCGAAGTACACGGCGGAGACGGCCGCGACCACCTGCACCGCGGCCACGGCGAGCATGACCCCGCCGAGCTGCCAGATCCGGCCGGTGTCCCCCTGGGCCACACCCTCGTCGATGATCCGGGCGTTCAGGCTCGGCAGGTACAGCGTGGCCAGCGTGCTGACCAGCTGCAGGACGAGCACCGCCAGCACCATGCCCAGGGCGGGCGTGAGGTACCGGCGCATCAGGGTCCAGAGCATGGTGGTCCTTCGGTGTGCGGGGCGGATGGGGATGTGCGGGCGGCTGGCGGGCAGGGGCGCGGGCGCCTCACCCGCAGGATCGACGGTTCGTCACCGGATCGCAGAGATTCTCCGCGATCCGGTGACGAACCATCGATTATCAGGCACGGTACTCGTCACGAAGCCGCCCGCAGCGCCTCCGCGCCCCCGCCGCAGGCACACTGACTCCATGGATGCCGCCGCACAGAACACCGCCTCCCCCGTCCCGGGCACCAGCGCCTCGGGCGCACCCGCCCCGTCCTTCACGACGACTGCCGCTCCCCTCCCGCACGACGCCCACCGCCGCCACGAGGTCACCCTCCGCTTCCTCGCCGCACCGACGGACAGGGGTCACAGCGGCACGGTGGACGCCGGACGCGTGCTGGAGTGGGTGGACAAGGCGGCCTTCGCCGCGGCGACGGCCTGGGCGGGCACCTACTGCGTGACCGCCTATGTGGGCAACATCCACTTCCGCCAGCCCGTGCAGGTGGGCCAGATGGTCGAGGTGACCGGCACGGTGCTCTACACCGGGTCCACGTCCATGCACATCAACACCGTGGTCCGCGCCGGCGACCCGAAGACCGGCGAGCTGACCGAGGCCGCGCGCTGCCTGGTGGTGTTCGTGGCGGTGCAGGACGGCAGGCCGACGCGCGTCCCGGAGTTCGTTCCGCAGTCCCTGGAGCAGGAGCTGGCCCGCGACTACGCGATCTCCCGCATCGAGGTCCGCAACGCTGTCACCGAGGCGATGAAGGGCCAGCCGTACACGGACGCCGGCACCGCCGAGCGCGTGACCCTGCGCTTCCTCGCCGCCCCCACGGACGTGAACTGGGGCGGCAAGGTGCACGGCGGCATCGTGATGGAGTGGATCGACACCGCCGCCTACCTGTGCGCCTCCCGCTACTGCGGCAAGGACACCGTGGCGGTGTTCTCCGGCGGCATCCGCTTCTACCGTCCGCTGCACATCGGGGACCTCGTGGAGGTCGAGGCACGGCTGATCTACACCGGCAGCAAGGGCATGCACGTGGCCGTCCACGTCCGTTCCGGCGACCCCAAGGGCGACGAGCTCGCGCTCACCACCTACTGCCTGACGGTGATGGTGACCCGCAACGAGGCCGGCGACGCCGTTCCCGTCCCCGCCTGGGTGCCCGTCTCAGAGGAGGACAAGGCCCTCTGGCAGCACGCCCGCGACCTGCTCGAGATCCGCGCGAAGGCTCAGGGCAACCGCCTGCCGAACCACCTGATCGAGCAGCAGGACTGAGAGTCCGACCCCGCGAGCCAGAGGAATCGGCCCCTTCCACGTACTCGGAAGGGGCCGATTCCTCTGGTTCGGCGTCGGGCCCGGTCCCCTTCGGGGCTTCCCGACGACGGCCGGCTCAGCCCGCCGGCCGCGCCACCTCAGCCGTTCTGCCGCGTCACCGACCGAAGAGCCTCGCGAAGAAGCCCTTCTGCTCGCCGCCGGCTGCGCGGGCGGCCTCGACCTCGGCGGACGAGTGCTTGCCGTCGCACCACTGCCCGGCGGGGACGGTGCGTTTGACGGAGTCGATGTGCTGGCCGCAGCCGGCCCAGGTGGTCTTGCCGCAGACCTTGCAGTTCACAGGACGGCACATGGTGGGGGTTCCTTCCGATCAGGAGGCGGTGGCGGCCGGCCGGCCGCCGTGTGAGGTGTTCGGTGGGCGGCGTTGTGGGGGCGCCGCCCGCGTGGCGCCGCAGGGGTCCGGCGGCACCGTGGGCTCGGTCAGGAGAGGGTGAGGAAGAGCTTCTCGAGCTCCTCGACGGTGAGCTTCTCCTCCTTCTCGGCCCTCTCCGGATCGGCGATGCAGTGCTGCATGGCCGAGGAGACGATCGCGAAGCCGGCCCGGTCCAACGCGGTGGAGACGGCGGCGAGCTGGGTGACCACGTCACGGCAGCTGCCCTCGCCCTCGACCTCGCGGATGACGGCGTCGAGCTGCCCGCGGGCGCGCTTGAGGCGGTTGAGGATCTTGCGCTGGGTGGCGTCGTCGGCGGCGCGCATGGCGGCTCCTTGGGTATGTGCGAGATGCGTGCGGGGGCGGAGGAGACTGATCGGATACCCGGCAGGGTATAACGACGACGGCCGGACGGTCAGCCGAGAAGGGTCAGGCCCTCCTGGACCAGGACGAAGGCGCCCATGGCCAGGACGAACCAGCCGAAGCCCTTCTTCAGGGCGGCCTGCGGGACGCGGTGGGTCAGCGGCGCGCCGACCAGCGCGCCGACCACGGCGGCGGCAGTCACCGGCAGCACCCAGGACCAGTCCATGGTGGTGCCGGTCAGGTGCCCGCCGAGTCCGGCGACGGAGTTCATGGCGATCACCATGACGGAGGTGGCCACGGCCTGCCCCATGGGCAGCTTGGCCAGCAGCACGAGGGCGGGGACCACCATGAAGCCGCCCCCGGCGCCGACCGTGCCCACGGCCAGGCCGATGCCGAGCCCTTGCAGCAGGGACTTCCACAGCGGCGTGGGCGGGGTGGCGGGGTCGGCAGGCCTCCGGCCGCGGATCATGCCGATCGCGGAGGCGAGCATCATCACGGCGAACAGGACCATCAGCAGGGCCCCGGGCAGCTGCGCGCCCAGCAGTCCGCCGAGGAGGGCGCCCACCATCGAGGTCACCCCGAAGACGAGCCCGACCCGCCACTGCACTGCCCCGCGCCGGGCGTGCGGCACCAGGGCCACGGCCGAGGTCACGGCCACCACGAACAGGGAGCCGGCGATCGCCTGCTCCGGCGGCAGCCCGGCCACGTAGGCCAGCAGCGGCACCGTGAGGATGGAGCCTCCGCCGCCGAGCAGCCCCACGAAGAGGCCGACGACCACGGCGAGGATCAGCACGAGCCACAGCACGGCCGCGGCCTCCTTCCTCCCGGGCTCCGGTCTCCGGCCGACGGCCGGCGTCCACGGCGGGGCCCTCCCCCGCCTCCTCCATGATCATCACCTCGGTCAGCCCTCATCCAAAGCCTGCCACGCGGCATAGCTGCCCTCGAGCTCGACCACGTCGAACCCGTCACGGCGCAGGGCCTGGGCGGCCACCACGTTGCGCAGGCCGGACTGGCAGAAGGTCACCAGTCGCCGGCCCTTCGGCAGCCGGTCCTGGTGGAACAGGACCTTGCCGGCGTTCAGCTGCATGGCGTCGGCCACGGTGCCCGCGGAGGACTCGGTCCTGTTGCGCACGTCCACGAGCACGGCGTCCGCCCCCGACTCCGGCCCGCCGACCTGTCCCGCCTCGATCTGCGTCCTCAGCTCGGCGGCGGTCACGGTCGGCACCGGCTCGAGCTCGAGCCCGCCCAGCGACGTCACGAACGCCGCCGCGGCGTCCACGCCCACGCGGATCATGTGGTCGCGCATGCCCTCCGCGTCCTCACGGTCCGCGGCGAGCAGCACGATGTCCGCGTCGTCGTCCTCCGGGTCGTAGGCCCAGCCGGCGTGGGTGGCGATCTTGCCGCGGGACGGGAGGGCCAGCGCGCCCGGCACGGTGCCGGCGAGGATCTCGGCCACGCCGCGGGTGTCCGCGAACACCACCCCGGACGCCAGCGCCTCCTCCACGCCCTCGGCGTCCAGTTCCTCGAGCTCCTTCAGCTCGCCGAGGATGGCCGGGCCGAGCCGGTTCTGGCGCTTCATGCGGGCGAAGTAGGCGTGGGCGTCCGGCTGGCCGTCCAGCAGCTCGTCGATGAAGCCCCGCTCGTCGCCCTCGGCCAGGTACCCGGCCCACCAGGCGTTCCTGCGCTCGTAGCCGACCGTGGTGGACGGCAGCGCGCCGAGGGCCTTGCCGCAGGCGGAGCCGGCGCCGTGGGCCGGGAACACCTGGACGTGATCCGGGAGGGTCAGGAACTTCTCCTGCAGGGAGCGGAACAGCTGCTCGGCGCCCTCGAAGCGGGTGTCCACGCCACCGGCGGCCTCGTCCAGCAGGTCCGGGCGGCCGAGGTCGCCGGCGAACACGAAGTCGCCGGTGAGCATGTAGCCGGGCTCGTCGGCGAAGGCGCCGTCGGTGACCAGGAAGGACAGGTGCTCCGGGGTGTGGCCCGGGGTGTGCACGGCCTGGACGGTGATGTTGCCGAGCGTCACGGTGTCCCCGTCGCGCAGCAGGTTCCCCTCGAAGCCGTAGGTCCAGTCCTCGCCGCCCTCGCCGGAGAGGTGGATCTGGGCGCCGGTGGCGTGGGCCAGCTCCCGGGTGCCGGAGAGGTAGTCGGCGTGGATGTGGGTCTCGGTCACGTGGGTGATCCGCATGCCGTGCCGGGCGGCGAGGTCCAGGTAGACCTGCACGTCCCGGCGGGGGTCGACGACGATCGCCTCCCCCTTCGCCTGGCAGCCGATCACGTAGCTCGCCTGGGCGAGGTCCTCGTCGTAGATGCGCTCGAGCAGCATGGCTTCCCCTTTCCGTGGGGTGGTCTCTGGCCGCCGTCTGCGGTCTGG
This sequence comes from Micrococcus lylae NBRC 15355, assembly GCF_001570885.1. Lineage (GTDB taxonomy): Bacteria > Actinomycetota > Actinomycetes > Actinomycetales > Micrococcaceae > Micrococcus > Micrococcus lylae. The sequence continues at coordinate 11,072 of NZ_BCSN01000023.1, forward strand.
ACTGTTCCCCGAGGCTTCCCGACGACGGCTCCTCGCCTTTTCGCCGATACCCCCTTGGGTATGTGGTCGCCACACTACACCCATACCCCCTGGGGTATACAAGAGGCGGTGTCGGAGTTCACGCCGAAGGCGACGAGAGGCCCCGAGGAGCGACCCCAGACGCGACGACGGCCGCCCACCGGAAGGTGAGCGGCCGTCGTCGGGAAGCAGCGCGGGCGGGATCAGCCGCCGGAGCCGAGCGAGATCTCGCGGCCCACGGTCATGGACGCGCCGGTGTTGAGGTTCTGGCAGGTCACGTCCGAGGCGCCTGCGGTGCAGAGGAACTCGTTGAGGCGGGCGGACTGGCCCGGCACGAGGGTATGGGTGTCCAGGCCTTCCGCGCCGCCCATGTAGCCGGACGGCGTGAACAGGGCGGCCGGGCCGCTGTTGAGGACGCGGGCGCGCATGAACTCGCCCTCCGGGGAGGTCTCGCACTCCACGTAGAACTTGTACATGTCGCACAGGACGCCGTCCTGCGTCTCGAAGTACAGGTAGTCGTTGCCGTCGGCCGTGGACGCCTGGATGGTCGGCTCAGAGGTCGTCGGCGGCTCCGGCTCCGCGGCCGGTGCCGTGGTCGGGGCGGGAGCCGACGTGGTCGGGGCGGGAGCCGACGTGGTCGGGTCAGGCGCGGGCTTCGTCGAGGGGGCGGGAGCCTGGGTCGTCGGGGCGGGCTTCGTCGACGGCGCGGGCTTCGTCGTCGGGGCGGGCGCCTTCGAGGTCGGCGCAGGCGCCTGCGTGGTCGGCTCCGGTGCCTGGGTCGAGGGAGCGGGTGCCGCAGAGGACGACGGGGCCGGGGCGGCCGTCGGTGCGGAGGAGGACTGCGGGGCGGCCGTGGACGACGGCGCCGCGGAGGACTCGGCGGCGGACGGCGAGCCGGACTCGGTCTCCTCCGCGGTGGACGACTCCGACTCGGACGGGCTCGGGGAGGACTCCTCGGACGCCGACTCGCTCGGCGTGCCCTCGGTGGACTCGCTCGGCGTCGACCCGGTGGACTCGGACGCCGACGGACTCGAGGAGGCGGACGGGGACGTGGTCTCGGACGGGGTCTGCTCGGCCGCACCGCAGCCGGTGAGCAGCAGTGCGGCGGCGAGGACAGTGCCGCTGGACACGGAGCCGATGGTCGCAGAACGCAGGGTCATGGGGTCCTCACATGGGTCGGGGAAGACGGAACCGGACGAAGGAGCTGGACGGAGCTGGACGAGGCGGGCGGAGCCGGCGGCGCGGGCGGAGCGGGCGGCAGAACGCAGGGACCGAGTTCAGGGCCCGATCAGCACTGTACGCGGTGGACGCCGGATGCGCCGATGATGCGCAGACGGTGGACAGGACGGCACCGTGCCGACGCACCCATGGCCCTGACCCGCCCGCCGCCGCAGCCCGCCAAGCCGCAGCCCGCCGCCGCAGCCCGCCGGGCCGCAGCATGCGGGCCGCAGCCTGCCGAGCCGCAACCCGCCAAGCCCACCTGCGGCGGTCAGAGCAGCGGCCGCAGCGGGGCGATGAGCGCCTCGACGACCTGGGCTCCCTTGTGGCGCTCGCGCCAGCGGTGCGGGTCCACGACCTCGCAGTGCTGACGGTCCGACTCGAAGATCTCCTCCATGCGGGCGGCGAAGTCCTTGTCCACCACCTCGAGGTTGGTCTCGTAGTTGTACCCCAGGGACAGGCGGTCGATGTTCGCGGTGCCCACCGTGGACCACTGGCCGTCGATCGTCGCGGTCTTCGCGTGGATCATGCCCGCCTTGTAGAGCAGGATCGTGATGCCGGCCTCGAGCATCTCCGCGGTGAACCCGCGCGAGGCCCAGTCCGCCACGATGTGGTTGGAGTCCATCGGCACCATCACCTGCACGTCCGCCCCGCGCTGGGCCGCCGCCTTCAGTGCGGTGAGGACCTGCTGGTCCGGGATGAAGTAGGGAGTGGAGATGCGGATGCGGCTCGTCGCCCGCTCGATGGCGTTCAGGTAGGTGCCGCGGATCGGATAGACCAGCTGGACGGGCAGATTCGAGGCGACGGTGACGCGCTGGTCCCAGGAGCCCGGCGCGAACCACTCCATCTGATCGTCCTCGCCGTGCGCGGCGTTCCACACCGTGGCGATCGAGTGGTCCAGGCCCCAGACGGCGGGACCGACCTCCTTCACGTGGGTGTCTCGCCAGAGGTGGGCGTAGTCGTCTCCGATGTTGAAGCCGCCGATGTAGCCGACTCGCCCGTCGATCACGAGGATCTTCGAGTGGTTGAACCCGGTGTGCCGGACGACGCCACGCCAGTACGGGCGCGTGAACGCCGGCATCCGGAAGACGCGCACGTCCTCGTGGAACTGCTGGTAGAAGGAATGCGGCACCACCAGGTTGGCGAAGCCGTCGTAGATGACCCAGACGTCCACGCCCCGCTCGGCGGCCCGGTTGCAGGCCTCGAGGAACCGCTGGCCGGTCCGGTCTCCCTTCCAGATGAAGGTCTCGAGCTTGACCGAGCGCTCGGCGGCGTCGATCTCCCGGATCATGTCGTCGTAGAGGTCCTCGCCGGAGGTGAAGATCGTCAGCTCCGAGTCGCCGACCGTGGCCGAGAAGGTGCCGGGCCGTTCGGCGGGGCGGGCCTTCCTTCCCGAGCGCTTGACCATGTCCACGGCTGTGAGGCCCGCGGCCACGGCGGTGGGGACCACCGTCACCGCGGCGAGCGCCCCGAGGGCGGCCTTTCGCAGGACCGGACGCAGCCTTTCCGCAGAGCCGAGGACGTCGAGGGGAGAGAGACGAGCCATGGTCCGAGTCTAGTGAGCCGCTTCCCCGCCTCGGCGGCGACATCGCGCAGAGCTGACTGGGGGTATCCGTGCCGGTCAGGCCTCGCGCTGCTGGCCGGAGGTCCAGGTGGCACCGGCCTCGGAGCGGAGCCGCACGAGCTCCACGGCGGCCGCCTCGAGGGAGGCGGACCACTCGGACTCGGGCTCCCACTGGCGGACCGGCTGGGCGCGGCCGTCGCCGGGGACCACCATGACGGCCAACGAGTGGGCCACGATCTTGGGGTCCCGCTCATGGCGTCGGGCCGCGTAGACGCGCAGCGCCACATGCATGGCGCGCGGGGAGGTGTGCACCAGCAGGGCGTCCACGGTGACCACGTTGCCGACCTCGATGTTCTCCAGGAACCGCACGCCGCCGGCGAAGGCGGCCACCACGTTCTCGGACCCGGACCAGCGGGCGGCGCAGATGGCTGCGGCCTCGTCGATCCAGCGCATGATCGCAGAGGCCCGGATGGTGGAGCCGATGGTGGTCTCGTCGGCCCCGGCGATGAAGCAGAGCTTCACGAGCTCGTCGTTCGGGCCGGCCTCCTCCGGGAACGGCAGGGCGTTCATGCCCTGCTCGATGGTGGTGCGCAGGACCTTGGCACTGTTCGCCTGCTCGTCCCGCATCCGCTGCGCCTCGGTCTCCGGGATCCAGGCGGGGGCGTCCACCAGGTGCCCGCCCTCTTCGGCCGCGTAGACCAGGAGGCACTCGGTGCAGACCATCGGTCCGCCGTCCGCGCCGGGCAGGCTGGGCATGATCAGCCGCGCCTGGACGTGGACGTACGGTCCCTCCGTGTGGACCACGCGGGCCTGGACGACGGCGCGGGTGTCCACGGGCACCGGGTTCTCGAACTGCATGTTGCCCACGTAGGAGGCGCGGACATAGGTGCCGGCCCAGCTCGCGGCGACCGCGTAGCCGGCCTTGTCGATCCACGTGATGACGGTGCCGGCGCCCACCGTGCCCGACGGGTGGGTGTACCCCTCCGCTGTGAACTCGAGGGAGAGGGCACCGCGCACTTGCATGCCTGGAAATCTATCACCCCGGCGGCTGAAGCTGTGCTGTACATCACCTTGCCTCAGCGGAGGCGGCTTCCCGACGACGACGGCCCCCCCTGCGGCGTCCGGCGCGCCTCGGACACGGGTCGGGTTCGCGGCGCATCCGCGCCACAATGGTGGGCATGACCACCCCCGGAGAGCACCCCAAGTCCCCGATGGAGCCCGTGAACCTTCCGCCCGTCAAGGACACCCCGCTGCGCCGCCTGCAGGCACGCGTGGACGAGGCCGTGGAGGCCCACGGCCCCGGTCCGGTGTCCGCCGCCGCCGTCCGCATGCTCGCCGGTCGCACGACGGTCGAGGACGTGACCTCCGGCCTGGTGGGGACCCTCACCGGGGACGGCGAACACTTCAGCACCGAGGCCACCGGCGCCCTGGTGCTCACCGGCGTGTGGCACCGCACGGCCCTGGCCGCCGTGCGCGAGGCCCTCGGCCACGAGGACGCCGAGGTCCGCGCGGCGGCGCTCACGGTGCTGGGTGTGCGTGCCGAGGAGCTGCGCGCGGACCACGCCGTGGACCGTGCGCTGGTGGGCGAGGTCCATGACCGCTGTGGGGATGCCTCCCCGGAGGTCCGCGCCGCCGCCGCGACGGCCCTGGGCGAGCTGGCCGAGGGCCGGGACCTGGAGCTGGTGGTGCCGACGCTCACCACCCTGGTGATGGACGTGGACCCGGAGCTGGCGAACGCCGGCGAGCTGGCCCTCACCCGGGTGGCCGACCGCCTGGACCGCCCGGACCTGCGCGCCTCCACCGACTACTGAGGCCACCCGTCCGATGCAGTGCCCCCACTTCGACGCCGGCCGATGCCGCTCGTGCGCCCTGATGGGCGTGCCCTACGCGGAGCAGCTGACCCGCGCCGACGCCGAGGTCCGCGGCCAGCTGTCAGCGCACCTGAGGCAGGCCGAGACGGTCGGCGGCGACGCCCTGCCGGAGACCCGCTGGGAGGCCCCGTTCGCCTCGGCGGAGTCCGGCTTCCGCAACAAGGCCAAGCTCGTGGTGACCGGGACCGCCGCCGCCCCGAGGCTCGGCATCCTGGACCCGAACCAGCACCCGAAGCACCACGACGGCACCGGTCACGACCTGCGCGACTGCGGCCTCTACGCACCGGGCATGCAGACCGTGTTCGACGCCGTGGCGCGCTCCATCTCCCGGGCCGGCCTGACGCCCTATCACGTGGGCGCCCGCACCGGGGAGCTGAAGAACGTGATCGTCACCCTCTCCCCGGACGCCGAGTGCATGGTCCGCTTCGTCCTGCGCTCCACCGCCGAGCTGGATGCCCTCCGCGCCGAGGTGCCCACGCTGCGGGGCGAGCTGGCCGCCGCAGGCGTGCCGGCCGTCGTCGTGACGGCGAACCTGCTGCCGGCGCACGTGGCGCTGCCCGAGGGCGAGCAGGAGATCCCCCTCGCCGGAGACCGGACGCTGACCATGCGCCTCAACGGGATCGGCCTGCGCCTGCGCCCGCAGGGGTTCTTCCAGACGAACACCGCCGTGGCCTCCGCGCTCTACGCCGACGCCGCGCAGTGGGTGGACGAGGCCTCCTCCGGCGAGCACGGCGTGGCGGTGCGCCGGGTGTGGGACCTGTACTGCGGCGTGGGCGGGTTCGCGTTCCATCTGGCGGGCGAGGACCGCGAGGTGTGGGGCCAGGAGGTCTCCGCCGAGGCGGTCGCCGCCGCGCAGGCGACGGCCGCGGCCCTCGGCCTGGCCCACCGCGTGACGTTCGACGTCGGCGACGCCACCGCAGCACTTTCGTTCGGGAAACCGTCGAGTCCGGACACGCTTTCGTTCGGGAAAGAGTCGGATTCTGGAGCACTTTCGTTCGGGAAAGAGTCGAGTCCGGACACGCTTTCGCGCACGACGCCGCAGACGGCCCCGGACGAAGCCCCCGACCCCCGCCGAGGCGACGGGCACGCGCAGGCGCCGGACGTCGTCGTGGTCAACCCGCCGCGACGCGGGATCGGCGCGGAGCTGTCCGTGGCGCTCGAGGCCTCAGGCGTCCGGCTGGTGCTCTACTCCAGCTGCAACGCGAAGACCCTCGCGCAGGACCTGGCGCGGATGCCGTCCTACCGGCTCGAGCGGGCACGGGTGTTCGACATGTTCCCGCAGACCGCGCACGCCGAGACGCTCGTGCTGCTGCGCCGCCGCTGAGCCCGGTCAGGCAGGACCGGTCCCTCCCTGCCGCCGAACCAGAAGAAACGGCTGCTTCAGGGCCTCGCGAAGGGGCCGATTCTTCTGGTTCGGCGTGGGAGCGGGCGCGGGCGCCGGAGCGAGCTCAGCCCGGTTCGGCACGGGCAGGGGCTCAGCCCAGCAGCCGGCCGATCGCCTGCACGGCCGCCGGCCCGGTCGGCTCGCCGTCCACCCACGGCACCTGCACCAGGGGCACGTGGGGCACCTGCCGCACGAGGTCCGCCACATGCCCGGCCTCCGCCCGCGCCCGGGCCGCCAGCACCTCTCCGACATCCTCCGGCGAGCGCCGGTTGACCACCAGCGCGGCCACGGCGATCCGGTCCTCGGCGAGCCGACGGCACAGCTGCACGGTCTCCAGCACGGGCATCCGCTCGGCGGTCAGCACCGGCACGAACGCGCACCGCCGCCCGTCGGTCAGCAGCGCCTCCATGTCCGCGAAGATCCGGCGCCGCTCGGTGAGGACCTCACGGATCCGCAGGTCGCGGCGCTCCTGCGCAGTCCGGGGCCCCTCGAGGCCGCGTCGACCGTCCAGACCGCGCATCGCGTCCGCGAACCGCTCGGTCCTGTCCCGCCGCGCGAGCAGTCCGTCCGCCCAGGCGCCCATGAGCGTGGGCAGCTCGAGCAGGCGCGCGGTGTGCCCGGTGGGCGCCGTGTCGAACACGACCACGTCGAACCGCTCCCGCGCCTCCAGGGCGATCCGGGAGATCCGCTCCAGCAGCGCCGCCTCATGCGTGCCGGGGGACGCCGCGGCCAGCCGGAAGTAGCGGTCGACCTCCCGGTGCAGGTGCTCAGGCATCAGGCCGCGCACCGTGTCCTTCACCGCGTCCAGGTGCCGCGCCGCCACGGCGTCCGGGTCCACCTCCAGCCCGACGACGGCTCCCCCGCCCTCCATGATCAGCAGTTCCGTCTCACTGTCCCCCACCTGGGTGTCCCACAGGTGGCCGAGGTTGTGGGCCGGGTCGGTGGAGACCACCAGCACCCGTCGTCCCGCGGCGGCGAGGGCCGCGGCGGCCGCGGAGGCGACCGTCGTCTTGCCGACGCCTCCCTTGCCGCCGAAGAAGACGACCTCCCGGGAGGCGAGGTGCGCGGACAGGTGGGTGTCCGTCGTCGTGCTTCCCATGCCGGTGCACTCCTTCCCTCCGCCGAGCCAGAAGCTTCGGCTGGTTCACGGCCGCCCGAAGCAGCCGATTCCTCTGGTTCGGCGGATGCCCGGTTCGGCGGATGCCCGGTTCGGCGGACGCTCGGTTCGGCGGATGCTCGGTTCGGCCGCTGGCGCCCGGACCGGTCAGCAGCAGCTCACGGTGTCCAGCGGAGAGCGCTCCATGCCCATCCGCCGGTGCCACTCATGGAAGCGCTCGTAGACCACGGGCAGCAGCTCGACCGTGTAGTAGGCGGCGGGGTTGGGCACGCCGAGGGCGTCCGAGAAGACCATCATCATGAACAGGTCCTCCTCGTCCCTCCTCGCGCTGGCGAAGGTCTGCCGGTACGGACCGGCGTAGAACTCCTCCAGCCCGGCCGCGAGGGCCCTCAGGCGTGCCCCGAACCCCATGCCTGTGCTCCGCCTGCCAGGTCAGTCCCGGCGGGCGCCGGCGGGTTCGAAGGCGTCCTCGGCGTCCACGGCCTCGTCCTCCTCCGGGGTGACCGCCGGGCCCTTGCGGGCGGCGTTCATGGCGCCGAACGCGGTCACCAGCACCCAGAGGGCGCTGACGAGGATGACCACGTCCAGGACCAGCAGCAGCCAGTTCTGCTCGTTCCAGAACTGCACCATCTGCACGAAGAGGGCGTACACGGACACGAACGCCACGAACACCAGCGGGATCAGCACCGGCCACACCGGCCGGCGCAGCCGCAGCAGGATCACGGACACGATGGACAGGGTCAGCGCCGCCATCAGCTGGTTGGTGGTGCCGAACAGCGGCCAGATCACCATGCCGCCGGAGCCGTCCGCACCGGCGCCGAAGGCCAGGCCCATGGTCACGACCATGACGATCAGGGTGGAGGCCAGCGTGCCGAGCTTCACCCCGGCGATCTGGCCGATCTCCGCCACCACGAAGCGCTGCAGGCGGACACCGGTGTCCATGGTGGTCGCGGCGAAGAGGACGGCCATGGTGGCGAGGATCGTGGAGGACAGGCCGGTGGGGATGCCCAGGCCCGTGTTGAGGATCTGGCCGCCGGCGGTCACGAACGCCCCGACGCCGCCCTCGCCGAAGGCCGAGTAGACCTCCTCCCAGTCGGCGAGGGTGCGGAAGCCGGCGGTGACGGCGATGATCGTGCCCAGCGAGAGGAGTCCTTCGCCCACGGCGCCGAAGTAGCCGACGAACCGGGCGTCGGTCTCCTTGTCGATCTGCTTCGAGGAGGTGCCGGAGGAGACGATGCCGTGGAAGCCGGAGATCGCGCCGCACGCGATGGTGACGAACAGCAGCGGCAGGATGCCGGGGGTGCCTTCCGGGACGTTCTCGTTGTAGAACGGGGCGACCACGGTGGGCGAGGAGACGATGATCGCCGCATAGAGGATGCCCAGACCGATGAACAGCTGCAGGCCGTTGATGTAGTCGCGCGGCTGCAGGAGCATCCACACCGGCAGGAGCGAGGCGATGCCGGCGTAGATGAAGAGGACGACGATCCAGAACGCACCCGCGGACAGGCCGAGGATCGTCTCGGGCAGCACGATCGGGAACCGGTCTCCGAGCAGCATGAGGCCGTAGAGGGCGACCACGCCGACCACGGAGACCAGCGGCAGGTTCCACTTGAAGCGGTAGATCGCCTGGCCGATCAGCAGCGCCACCATGATCGCGCCCCAGGTGGGGATCACGGCGGTCGGGGTGGAGACGAGCAGTCCGGAGATCACCACGGCGAACGCGGCGTTCACCATGAGCAGCAGCAGGAAGATCACGACCAGGAACAGGTTGCGGCCGTGCTTGCCGATGTACTTGCCGGAGAGCGTGCCGATCGACTGCGCCTTGTTGCGGCCGGAGGCCCAGAGCGCGCCGAGGTCGTGCATGCCGGCGAAGAAGACCGTGCCGAGGGTGACCCAGAGGAAGGCCGGACCCCATCCCCAGATCACCGCCACCGCCGGTCCGACGATGGGCGCCGCGCCGGCCACGGAGGTGAAGTGGTGCCCCCAGAGGACCAGCTTGTTGGTGGGGACGAAGTCCACGCCGTCCTCATAGCGGTGCGACGGCATGGTGTAGTCCGGGTCGAGCCGGTAGACCTTCTTGGCCAGGAAGCGTGAGTAGAGCAGGTAGCCGGCGACGATCATCGCGATGCCGACCAGGGCCAGGACGAGGGAGTTCATGGCGGGGACTCCTCTTGGTGTGGGGAATGCGGGGACAACGGTGATCGCCACCACAGTACGGGACGACCACCCCCTTCGGGTGACACGTCTCACCGCACCGCGCCGGAAAAGGGGTGACACCGCCCCGTCGCCCCGTTCTACGCTGGTGCGGATGCAGACCGCAGGGCCCGACGACGGCCCCTCCCCTCCGACGTGAAGGCACGCCTGACGCCCATGCAGACCCAGAAGCTCACCCCGGCCCCGATCCAGGACCGCAACGCCCGCCGCCATCGACTGCGCCGCTACCGCGCGGTGATCTTCGACATGGACGGCGTCATCACGGACACCGCCTCGGTCCACGCGAAGGCGTGGAAGGAGCTGTTCGACCAGGCCCTGCCGTCCGTGGGCGCCCTGCCGGAGAACGCGGACGCCGTGGCCGCAGACCCGAGCGCGCTGCGCGAGTTCGACCTCAACGGCGACTACCTGCACCACGTGGACGGCCGCCCCCGCGAGGACGGCGTCCGCTCCTTCTTCGCCTCCCGCGGCCTGACCGTGCCGGAGGCCGACGCCCCGGGCAACGGCCCGGAGGCCGACGCCCCGGACGCCCGCCCGGACCTGACCGTGCAGGCCCTGGCCGAACGCAAGCAGGGCTTCTTCGAGGCCGTGCTGGCCCGGGACGGCGCCCGCGTGTTCCCGGAGGCCGTGGAGCTGCTGGAGAACCTGCACCGCAAGGGTGTGCCGGTGGCGCTGGTGACCTCCTCGAAGAACTCCCGCGCCGTGCTCACCGCCGGCGCGGTGCTGGACCACTTCCCCGTGATCGTGGACGGCCACACCGCCGTGGAGAGGAACCTGCCCGGCAAGCCCCACCCGGCGATGTTCTGGGAGGCCGCCCGCATCCTCGGCGTGGACCCGGCGGACGCCATGGTGCTCGAGGACGCGGTCTCCGGTGTGAAGGCCGCCGCGGACGGCCGCTTCGGCCTGGTGGTCGGTGTGGACCGCGAGCCCGAGCTCGGCAAGGCCCGCCTGAAGGACGCCGGCGCGCACATCGTGGTGGAGGACTTCGGCGCCCTCGAGCTGGAGAAGCGCACCGCGGCCCCGTTCGACGCCGCCTGGGTGCTGCGCTGGGACCACTTCGACGCGGCGTCGGAGGGCACCCGCGAGGTGCTCTGCACCCTGGCCAACGGCTACTGGGGCACCCGCGGCTCCGTCCCGGGGACCCGCATCTCCTCCGTGCACTACCCGGGCTCCTACATGGCCGGCGTGTTCAACCGCCTGACCTCCCAGGTGCAGGGCAAGTCGGTGGACACCGAGCACATGGTGAACATCCAGGACTGGACCCCGCTGGTGGTCACCCCGGAGGGCGGGAAGCCGCTGCTGCCCGGGGACGAGAACATGGTGGACTTCCTCCAGGAGATGGACCTGCGCCGCGGCGTCCTGTCCCGGACCATGGTGTTCGAGGACGAGCAGGGCCGCCGCACCACCGTGCACACCCGCCAGTTCCAGTCCCTGGCCAACCGCCACATCGCCGCCCTCGAGTTCACCGTGACCGCGGAGAACTGGTCCGGCGAGGTGTGTGTCCGCTCGATGATCGACGGCCGCGTGGCCAACCTGAACGTCTCGGACGACCGCACCCTGGCCAACCGCCACCTGCGCCCTGTCCAGGCCCGCGAGGTGGACGGGGAGACCGTGCTGCTGGAGACCCGCACCAGCCAGTCGGACATCCGCATCGCCATGGCCACCCGCACCCGGCAGGTGGCCCCGGTGGGCCACACCCAGCCGATCCGCCGCGCACTGGACGACTGCTCGGACATGGTGGCCGGCCAGGACATCGAGCTGCACGTGGAGCAGGGCGTCCCGCTGGTGTTGGAGAAGGTCGCCTCCGTGGCCAACACCCATGACCACGCGCAGTCCTCCGCCTCCGAGTCCGCGATCAAGACCCTGCAGCGTTCCCCGGGCTTCCGGAACCTGCTGACGGTGCACGAGCAGCGCTGGGGCCAGAACTGGGAGCGCTTCGCGGTGCGCATCGACCTGGCGGAGCAGTACTCCCATCAGCGCCGTTCCACCGCGCAGCTGGCCCCGGGCGAGGATTTCGTGAACCCGGAGTTCTCCGCCGGCGTCTCCCGTTCGGTCGGCTCCGCCGCGCAGATGGGCAAGGACGGCGCCTCCCTGCGCCAGCAGCTGGCCCTGAACCTGCACACCTTCCACGTGCTGCAGTGCGCCTACGGCAAGCGCCGTGACCTGGACGCCACCGTGGGCGCCCGCGGCCTGCACGGCGAGGGCTACCGGGGCCACATCTTCTGGGACGAGATCTACATCTTCCCCATGCTGACGCTGCGCCGCCCGGAGATCACCCGTGGCCTGCTGATGTACCGCTACCGCCGCCTGAACGAGGCCCGTGCCAACGCCCGCGCCGAGGGCTGGGCCGGTGCCATGTACCCGTGGCAGGGCGGCTCGGACGGCCGCGAAGAGACCCCCACCGAGCTGTGGAACCCCCGGTCCCAGATGTGGATGCCGGACAACTCCCACAACCAGCGGCACGTCTCCCTGGACGTGGCCTACTCGGTGCTGAGGTACATCGAGGTCACCCAGGACCAGTCCTTCATCCAGGACTACGCCGCGGAGATGCTGGTGGAGATCTCCCGCTTCTTCACGTCCATGACGCTGAAGAACGAGGAGACCGGCCGCTACGAGATCCACGGCGTGATGGGCCCGGACGAGTTCCACGACGGCTATCCGGAGACCCCCGGGTCCGGCCTGCGCAACAACGCGTACACCAACGTGCTGACCTCCTGGCTCCTGACCCGCACCGCGGAGCTCGTGCGCTGGCTGGACACCCTGGACGAGCCGCTCACCGAGATGATGGAGATCACGGAGGAGGAGATCGAGCACTGGGAGCACATCGCCTCCCGCCTGACCGTCCCGTTCTTCACGGAGGGCGAGGAGGCCGGCATCCCGGCCCAGTTCGAGGGCTACCAGGACCTGCTCGAGTTCGACTGGGACGGCTACCGCGCCAAGTACGGCAACATCGGCCGCATGGACCTGATCCTGCAGGCCGAGGGGGACGCCACCAACCGGTACAAGCTCTCCAAGCAGGCCGACGCCCTCATGCTGACCTACCTGTTCAGCCCCGAGGAGCTGGACGACATCCTCCAGACCATGGGCTACGAGCTGCCGCGGGAGGCCTTCGCCCGAACGGTGGAGTACTACGCGGCCCGTTCCACCCACGGCTCCACGCTGTCCCGCCTGGTGCACGCCTGGGTCACGGCCCGCACGGACCCGGACACCTCCTGGGACCTGTTCACCGAGGCGCTGGAGTCCGACCTCTCGGACACCCAGGGCGGCACCACCCGTGAGGGCATCCACCTGGGGCTGATGGCCGGCACGGTGGACACCGTGATCCGCTGCTACGCGGGCCTGGAGACCCGCGACGAGGTGGTCAAGGTCAACCCGGTGCTGCCGCGTCAGCTGCCGGGCGCCACGTTCACCATCCGCTACCGCGAGCAGCCGATCAAGATCCACATGACCCAGCAGCAGGTCACGGTCACCGCGCAGCAGGGCATGATCCGCCCGGTGGACATGATCGTGGCCGGCGAGGAGCTCACCCTGCAGCCCGGCGGCGAGGTGACCGTCCCGCTCCACGGCTGAGCCGCGCCGCAGACCTGTGAAGGCTCCCGACGCCCCGGTGCGTCGGGAGCCTTCCGGTGGGGGCCGTCGTCGGGAAACCGGTGGTGCTTCCCGACGACGGCCGCCCGCCTTCCGGGGGAACTCGCCTCAGCGGGTGGGCAGCTCCGCGCTGACCACCCAGCGGAGGCCGAGCTCGGAGTCCAGGTCCGGGCCGGCGGTCAGACGGCCGCCGAAGACGGCGACGCGCTCGTGCATGCCGGCCAGGCCGAAGCCAGAGGGAACGCAGCGGCGACGGCGACGCCCCGGCTCCCCCTCAGTCCTCTCGCCGGACTCGGCGGACTGGTCCAGCGGGCTGGAGACCTCCAGGTCCAGGTGCCCGTCGTGCAGGGCGGAGTGCAGCACCACCAGGCCGCCGGCGGTGGCGTGCTTGAGGATGTTGGTGGTGGCCTCCTGGACCAGGCGCAGCACCGTGAACTCCAGGGAGGGCGGCAGGTCCTCCAGGTCACGCAGGTCCCGCTCCACCCGGAAGCCGGCGTCCTCGAGCCGGCCTGCGAACTCCTCGATCCGCGCGCAGAGGTCCTGGACGCCGTCCGCGCCCACGGTGGCCGCATTGCGGTCCGTGCCGCGCAGCGCGGTGAGCATGCGGCGCAGGTCCACCAGGGACTGGCGGGCGGCGCTCTCGATCGCCTGCTCCGAGCCGCGGCGGCGGTCCGGGTCCTCGGTGGTCTGCAGCATGGCGGCCTGCATGGAGATGATGGTGAGGCCGTGGGCCACCACGTCATGCAGCTCCGCGGCGATGCGCTGGCGCTCCGCCTCGGCGGCCTCGCGCTCCCGCTGGGCCGCGGTCTCGAGGGCGGCCTGCTGTGCGCGGGCGCGCAGGCGAGCCCGGCGGATGATCAGCGCCGGGACGGTGGTGCAGGCGGCGAGGCCGGTGAGGATCACCATGTCCACGCCCTCCGGGTCCCACGGGGACACCGCGAGGCCGACCGCCAGCAGGACGAGGTAGGCGATGCCGATGCCCACGGCGAAGCGCCGTCGAGAATAACGGGCCACCACGGGGGCCACGAACACGGCGCCGGCGATGGGGGCGAAGACATCCACGAGGTTGTTGTCCAGCCGGGCGGACAGTGCGACGAACAGCGCCATGTAGAGCAGCGTCATCAGGGCGCCGACGCTCGGCTGGAGCATCACCAGGATGGTCAGCAGCGCCGGCGCCCAGTTGACGACCATGTCCGCGTAGGGGCTGATCACCGGCTCCAGATCGGCCGGGTCGACCTCGAGTTCCCTCGCCAGGTCAGTGCTGTCCATGCCGATGCCCCAGACCTCTTCCAGGACGGTGGTCAGCAGGTCGACGCCCATCAGCAGCAGGCACACCGTGATGACGGTGATGCGGATCCAGCGGCGGACCGGCTCGGCCTGCAGCCAGTGGGGCAGCCGGGACGCCGGGGCCGGATCCGCACTCATGCGAAGGATCCGGGACGTGCCGCTGTGGGCGGGCGGGGCGGTCATCCGATCTCGACCAGGCCGGCGCGGGCGGCGCGGATGAGGACCTGCACGCGGTCCCGGACACCCCACTTCTCCATCACATGGCCCAGGTGGGACTTCACGGTGGCCTCGGCGAGGAACAGGGCGGAGGCGATCTCCGCGTTGGAGGAGCCGTGGGCGAGCTCGCGGACCACGTCCAGCTCGCGGGCGGTGAGGCGCTCGAAGTCCTGCAGCGGCTCGGCCGGGTCTGCTGAGGCGAAGGCCTCCGGGCCGGCGGAGGTGACGGCGTCGATGAGGTCCCGTGCCACCCCGGCGGAGAACACGGCGTCCCCGGCATGGGCCTTGCGGACGGCGTCCACCACCTCGGTGGGCGGGGCGTCCTTCACCAGGTAGCCGGCGGCCCCCGCGCGGAGGGCGGGGACCAGGTACTGCTCGGAGGAGAACGTGGTGATGGCCAGGACCTTGGTGTCCGGCAGCTCGGCGGTGACGGCCTCGGTGGCGGCCACGCCGTCCATCACCGGCATCTGCATGTCCATGAGGATCACGTCCGGGCGGTGGGTGCGGGCCGCCTCGAGGCCCGCCTTGCCGTCCGCGGCGCCGGGCACCGTCCGCATGTCCTCCGCGAGCGAGACGAAGTGCTCCAGGGCCGTGCGCATGAGCTCCTGGTCGTCCACCACCATCACCGTGATCATGGGCTCCAGCCTAGGTGGGCTGCGGGCGGGCGCGGCACCGACGAAAGTGGGGAGTCGGCGTGGTCCGGAGCGGCCCGGCTCCACGGGCCGTCGCCCTTCTGTGGCCCGAGCCGTTCACCCCGCGGCCAGCGGCAGCAGCAACGCGGTGGCGGCCGCCATGACGGCCAGGGTGATCAGCACGGTCGGCCCGACCACGGCCACCAGGTTCCGGCGCGTCGGCAGCAGGCCCGGAGTGCCCTCGCGGTGCTCGGCGCCCGCCAGGCGTGAGGCCAGCTCGATGCGCGCCGGGCACGTGATGACCGCCCAGCTCGCCGCCGAGGAGTGCATGGCCGTCAGCCACAGCGGCGAGACGCCCAACGCCTGCGCGGTGCTCGCCTGCAGGGGCGCGAACATCGCGTTCGCGCCCGTGGTGGAGGCGGTCACGTAGCCGCTCAGGCCCGCCACGAACGGGGACAGCCACAGGAACACCCCGCCCAGGGCGCCGAGCCCGCGGGCCATCTCCTCCGCGAGCCCGCCGCCGGTCAGGGCATAGCCGAAGGCGATGTACAGGGCCGTGGGGATGGCGGTGGCCACCCACAGCCGCACGGTCTCCCGCCCCACCAGCCGTCGCCGGTCCGCGTCCAGGCGCAGCACCGCAACCCCGATCGCCGCGCCCAGCAGCGCCCACGTGGCCGGCGAGCGCAGGAACGGCCCCAGCGCCCCCAGCGGGAGGGCGGCCTTCGCCGCGGTGCCGGCGATCGTGCCGACCATCAGCACCAGGTAGGGAGTCAGCTCGCGCAGCGGCAGCCCCGGCGTCCCGACGACGGTCGCTCCCCCTCCGTCGCCGTCCTCGCCCAGGTGCCCCGCGGCGGTGGAGGCGCCGTTCCGCGCGGCGCGGGCAGACCGCCGCCCGAGCAGGGTCCGCCAGGCCAGCGCCATGACCAGGCCGGCCGTGGCGCCGGCGGGCGGGGTGCCCAGCAGGGCGTTCGCCCCGAGGAGCAGGCCCGCGTAGACCAGGGCGGAGGCCACCGCCACGGGGAGCCACCGCGTCAGGAGGGCGGACAGCGGAAGGAGGGGGCCGTCGTCGTGACGGTCCGCGCGGGAGCCGCGCACGATCAGCGCCGTCACCACGCCTGCGGCCACCGCGGGGATGACGTTGAAGACCGCCGTGGCCATGCCGAACTGCCGGAAGTCCAGACCCGTGAGCTGCGCACCGAGCAGGGCCCCCGGCGCCATGGAGCCCCACGGGTTCACGGACAGGCCGACCAGGGCCAGGCACGCGGCGCGGAACGGGGTGAAGCCGAGGGTGATCAGCAGTGGAAGGCACACGATCACGCCCACACCGAAGCCGGTCACGGACTCCAGGAACGGCACCACCCCGTGGACCATCATCAGCGCGGTGGCCAGGCCGGGCCCGGTGCCGCCGGAGAGCCATCGGCCGAGCGCCGCGTGCCCGCCTCCGCGCTCCATGACGCGGGCCAGGGTGATGCCGCCGGCCATGATCGCCAGGACCTCCACGAGGATCGGCCAACCGCGGGCGAACGGGGCGGCGAGCTCGGCGGCGGGTGTGCCGAGGGCCGTGGCGCCGAGGACGAGCGCGCTGACCGTGCCGGCTGCAGGGGCCACCCAGCCGGGCAGCGGGCGGGTGAGCAGGATCAGCGTGAGCAGGACGGGCAGGCAGGCCAGCAGGGCGAGCATGGGCGGTCCTCCTCTAAGGTTGCGGGGCAGATGCGGGCGACGATGACGACGAGAAATAGGCAGACCTGCGCCGGCTTCCAGGTCAGGCCAGTCTGCCGAGGGTCTGCCGCACCCTCTGTGCGAATTCTGGGCATCCTGCCTTCCGAAGTGCATCGTCAAGCTGGGCGTGCCCGGGCTTCTTCGACCAGTAGTCGAACTGGATCTTGACGAGGGGCAGGAGGCAGTGTGGGTTCGAGTCGGTCACGAGGATGAAGAAGTCGTCCGGTGAGATGACGTCGTAGTGCTCCAGGTCCGGGGTCGTCGTGATGTCGGACGGCGCGTTGTAGGTGAGCACCAGATCAGCACGCCCCGCCACCGCCGCAGCATGGACGTGGTAGTCATGCTCATCCGTACCAGTGAAGTCCAGGACGCCTGAGAAGTCCGCCAGGACCTCGTCCATCATGCCGCTGATCTTCTCCACACGATCGCGGATCGCTCCACCCTCCTTGCGGGGATGGCTGCGTCGGAGCGCGTGGATCGCCTCCGCCTGGATGTCATGCGTGACGTGCAGTTGGAACATGCCCTCATTGGACTCACGCAAGAAGTGCAACCAGTCCAGCGTCGTGCGGCTGACCAGCACATTCGCGTCCACAAGTACTCTGCGCGTCATGATGTGGATCCCCAGCGGTCCGTGTTCACCACTGAGGGGTGCGATGCCTGCACCGCACCCCTGCAGGAGGTTCGCGCCTCAGCTCCAATCCTGGTCGCTTTCACGCAGAGCGGTGAACGCCGCACGACGCTCCTTTGCCCGTTCCTCTCGCAGAGCGAAGACGTCACCGCGCTTGAAACGGGTATGGCTCCCCACCTTGAAGCTGGCGATGCGCCCTTCGCCGACCCACTTCATGAGGGTCGGGCGAGATACGCCCAACATCTCCGCGGCAACAGTGCTGGTCAGCTCTTCCGGGACGCGTCCGACTGACGCTTCACCGGTCTCGGCCACGGCGGCGAGCGTCCCCAGCAACATCTTCTGGATGCGGTCCGGAAGTTCGATCTCGCTGCCGTCCGGCCCACGGAGGACCAGAGTGGCCCCTTGGGGTCGAGGAGTCTCCACCGCCAGCTGGACGTCCACGTCGTCAATGGTGATGTTGTCTCGCGTCAGCATGCCGGTCATGCGAGACCTCCTTCCTGCTGTCGGCGCACCACCCTAACGGGTTTTCACTTGTAACTGCAACACGGGCGCGGGTGTCCCGCTCTCCGTCTCGGTCCCTGGACCCTGCTGTCGACGGCGGCCTACCGTGGCGGCATGCGCGAGCCTCAGACCTTCCCTGCACCGGACTCCGGTCTCCCCGCCCTGGCCGCCCTCGCCGCGGCGCCGGTCCCGGTGGTCGCCGCACCGATGGCCGGCGGGCCGTCCACGCCCGAGCTGGTCGCGGCCGTGATCCGTGCCGGCGGTTCCGGCATGCTCGCCGGCGGCATGAAGACGCCGGACGCCGTCCGCGCCGAGGTGGAACAGGCGCGGGCGCTGCTCGGACAGGCGGCGCAGCCGTCGTCAGCAGGGCGGTCTGGGGCGGGCCCTTCCTCCCCTGACATGCGTCCCGACGACGGCGCCGACCTCCGCCTCGGCGTGAACCTCTTCGTCCCGGACGCCGTGAACACCCGTGTGCCCGCCCGGGACGGGCGGGCCGCCGCGGCCCGGCGGCGCGAGGTGGAGGCCTTTGCCGAGCGGCTGCGTCCGGTGGCGTCGAGGCTCGGCGCTGCGGTGCCCACCGCGGAGGAGGCGACCCCGGACCCGGAGTCGGAGCAGGCGCAGTTCGAGCAGTTCCTGGCGCTGGCCGAGGAGCAGGCCTGGCCGTGGGTGACCTTCACCTTCGGTCTGCCCGGCCCGGAGGTCTTCGCGCGGCTCGTCGACGCCGGAGTGGCCCCCGGCGTCACGGTGACGGACGAGGCGGAGGCGCGGGCCGCCGTCGGGAACGGGGCGCGGCTGCTGGTGGTGCAGGGGCCGGACGCCGGCGGGCACCGAGGCACGCTCGACCCGGCAGCCGAGCCGGGGACCGCGCCCCTGGAGGAGGTGGTCCGTGAGGTTCGGGCGGCGTGCCCGTCGGTGCCGCTCATCGCGGCCGGAGGGATCGCCGCGGCAGACCAGGCACGGGCGGCTCTGGAGGCCGGGGCGGATGCCGTGCAGGCCGGCACGGCGTTCCTGCGCACCCCGGAGGCGGGGACGTCGGCGGCGCACCGGGCGGGGCTGGCACGGGCGTCGGAACGCAACGGTCTCCTGCACGGAAGCGATCCAGAACCCGACTCTTTCCCGAACGAAAGCGCTCCGGGGTGGGCGGACACCACAGTGACCCGGGCGTTCACCGGCCGGTGGGCCCGCGGGCTGACCGTGCCCTTCATGGCCGAGTTCGCGGATGCACCGGCGGCCTACCCGGAGGTCAACGTCCTCACCGGCGCCCTGCGCAAGGCCGCCGCGGCGGCGATGGACCTGGACGCCGTGCACCTCTGGGCCGGCACCGGCGCACAGAAGGCACGGCAGGTCCCGGCCGCCGAGGTGGTGCGGTCGCTCGCGCCCTGAGCACGGTGGGGACGGGCCGGTCACCGCGGGCGGACCCGTTCTGCCGGCGAGGGGCCAGTATTCCGACGGTTTCCCGAACGAAAGCGCTCCAGAACTCGACGGTCTCCCGAACGAAAATGCTTCGGAACTCGACGGTTTCGCGAACGAAAACGCAGGGGGGATCAGACCGTGGGCTGACGTGCCGGACCTGCAGTCGCTCCTACGCTGGACATCATGAACCCGCTGCGCCGCATCGACGCATTCCACCGCGAGCACCCGTTCGCCTCGGATGCGATCGTGGCGTGCACGATGCTGGTGTTCCAGGTGGTCATGCCCTACCTGATGTTCGCGCCCGGCGGCGGCATGTTCGGCGTGCCGGACACCCCCAGCCCGCTCGTGATGATCGATGCCCTCGTGGACGCCGCGCTCGTGAGCACCTGGGCGTTCCGCCGCCGTGCCCCGGTGGCGGCGGTCCGCTGCGCCGTCGCCCTGTGTCTGGTGATGCTGCTGATCGGCCCTGACTTCAGCCTCTCCCTGATCGTGGTGCCCATGTACGTGCACCACGCCGCCGCCACCTTCAGCCGCCGCGGCTCCCTCATCGTCCTGGCCATCGCCCTGGCCGGCGCCGTGGCCCGCGGCGTGAAGACCGGCTGGTTCCCCCGGATGACGATGATCGCTGGGGTCCCGGCCAGCAGCGAGGCGCCGCTGATCGCCCTGGCCATCGCCATCCCCTGCGCGGCCGTGGTCCTGGCGGCCTGGGCCTACGGCGACGTGGTCCGCACACGCCTGATCGCCGTGCGCGCCACGGAGGACCGGGCCCACCGGCTGGAGGTGCAGGCCCAGCAGGAGCGTGAGCTGGCCGCCGCGGACGAGCGCAACCGCATCGCCCGGGAGATGCATGACATCGTCTCCCACTCGCTGCAGGTGATGATCTCCCAGGCCGACGGCGCCCGCTACGCCGCCGCCACGAAGCCCGAGCTGGCCGTGCAGACCCTGGAGACCATCTCCGGCACAGGCCGTTCCGCCCTGGCGGAGATGCGCTCCCTCCTCGGGGTCCTCCGTGCCCCCTCCCTTCCCGACGACGCCGCCGGCACCTCCGCCGCGGACGGCACCTCCTCGTCCCCCTCACCGCGAGGCGCTGCGCGGCATGTCTTCGCCACGGCCGGGGCCTTCCCGGGCCCCTCCTCCCGCGGCCCCGAGGCGGGCCCGGACGCGGACGGCCAGGGTGAGGGGCCGTCGTCGGGACGCCGCCGCACGGGCGCGCTGCTGCGGCCCCAGCCGACCCTGGCGGACCTGGACGAGCTGGCCGAGACCTTGCGGCTGTCCGGGCTGGAGGTGGCCGTGCGCACCACGGGCGAGTGGCGCCGGGAGCTGCCGGCCGGCGGCGAGCTGGCCGCCTACCGCATCGCGCAGGAGGCCCTGACGAACACCCTGCGCCACGGCGGACCGGACGCCCGCGCCGCCGTCACCCTGGCCTGGACCGCCGAGGGGCTCGAGCTGACCGTGGACGACGACGGCCACGGCGCCGCCGCCTCGCCCGGCACCGCCGGCACAGGCAACGGCCTGCGCGGCATGGCCGAACGGGCCCGCCTCTTCGGCGGCACCCTCGAGGCCGGCCCGCCCTCCACCGGCGTGGGCTGGCGGGTCACCGCGCGCCTGCCCTACGAGGCGCAGTGACGTCGGCGTCTGGCCGCTCTACGAAGATGACCGCGAGGACGGCGCACACCGTGAGAAGTGTGTAAAACTGGCATCGACGACAGAGGGGCCCACGGGAAGTCCCGCTGAGACGACAGAGGGGAGTTTGCCGTGCTCAAGGTGGAGATCGTCCCTTGGGACGTCCATGAGGCCCTGACGGGTGCGGTGGAGGCCGGGCGGAGCCTCGACGAGGCAGCCGCCGCCGCCGTCGACGGCGGTGAGGACGTGGCCGGGGCCTTCGGGACGGCCGCTGCAGCGCAGGCGGCTTTCGCCGAGTTCTGGGCCGCGCGCGACCGATTGGGGTCCTTTGCTGCGGAGACGATCTACCACCAGATCGACCAGGTCTCGCGGGCAGCTGCCTCGTTCATCTCGATGGATCAGGACATGTCCACGAAGGCCGAGCAGACCGTCAGCACTGCTGAAGCCGCCTCGATCACCGACAGCTGGGCGCGACGATGAGCATCCCGCCGCTGCACACACTGCCCGAGATCGACGTCGAGACCTCCGCCCTCCGCAACGGTGCCGATGCCATGGACACCGAGAGCCGCCACGTGAAGGAACGGTTCGAGGAGGCACAGGATTCCTGGAAGGGCTTGCACAGTTCCTATCACCACGAAGGTACGCAGGAACAGGTCTGGGTAGGACTGGACCTCCTCGAGGCACCGCTCGATGAATGGCATGCCGCCCTGAAGGATGCAGCAATCGCCACCACGACACTTGCCGACGCCGTGGACGGGCTCCTGGTGCGCCGCACCTTCCTCCTTCTGCAGGCAGGCCCACTCGAGTTGGCACGCACCGCGGCACTGAGCTCCGGCGATCCAGAGCAGATCTCCTCCGTGACGGCCAGGGTCACGGACTACAACGAGGATGTCATCGTCCTGGAGACCGACTGGACCGCAGTCCAGCAGGACTACGCCGCCACTCTGCAGGGCATCTCCGGTGGAGAGAACGCGGACCTGCCTGCCGGCAGGGGGGGCTTCCGCCAATGTCTGAACTGGTCCGGACTCGCCGATTCTGTCGACGTCGCGATGCGAACGCGGGATCCCGCGTGGATCGCCGCGGAATTGGCCGCGATGAATGCAGCGCAGCTCCGCAGGTGGCTCACTGAGAATCCCGACCTGGCCGAAAAACTCGTGGACAACCGCCTCCCCGAGCACCCCGCTCCCGGTTCGCCCGAGGCACGGATGAAACAGGCCATCGAAGCCCATGATCCCCACCACTTGCGACAGGGCGTTGACGAGGTGGCAGGCGCTTGGGAGTCCCTCTTGGCGGCCGACCGGCAACGACTGCTGCTGACGTACCCCTACGTGTTCGGCAATCTCAACGGGGTCTCCATCGAAGAGCGGGCAATCGTCAACGAGATCACCGTGGCTGGTCTTCGACATAAAGTCGAAGACCAGCTCGAACCATATAAGCATGAGCCCTCGTGGTCGGAGCTGTATCCCGGCCCCGGAAACGTCCACAAGCTTCAATCGCACAAAAGTGAGTGGCACACCGAACGCCTCCGGCTCGAAGCTCAGAAGGATGGCCTCGACGATGCGTGGAGGGCGTATCAGAACGACCGCGACCGTTACGCAGACGACCGCCGAACCACGGGCGATGAATATCGCGTGCTGAGCGCCTCGCTGGAGGGTGAGGGGCAGATCTCCACGATCCGCGGCAGACTCTCCGCAGAGACCAAAAACGTCGTGGCGTTCACCCCGGGAACCCACACCGATATGGGCTCCGTCGGCAACTACAACGAGGTCGTCAACGCCATGGGTCAGGGCCGTCCAGACACGGTGGAAATCTACTGGGCGGATGGCCAGTTCCCCGGGAAAACGGATCCTCACACCGGAGAGGACACCTTCGGCTCCCTCATCTCGGACAACGCCACCCCGGACTTCGCGGAGCGGGACGCGGCAAGCCAGTCGGCCTTCGACCGTGCTATCGACCGCGAGGCCGTCAATGCGACGCAGACGTGGGTTGCGCACTCGGCTGGCGCGTCCAAGCAGGGCACCGCGGAGCGAGAAGGTCTGACGGCGGACAAGGTCCTCTACATGGCACCGGCGGGGACCGGCCACGACGTTGCCTCCACGGCGGATGTAGCCAGCCCCCACGCCCACCGTGCCATGATTCAGTCTCGTACAGACAAGATCGCCATCGCCCAGGACCTGGGCGGAGGAGCCAACGGCGGTGGACTCTTCACCGGCGGGCACCCTGACCGATTGATGGGTGCCGTCCGACTCGAGGCCGGACTCATGGAGGACGGACGACGAGTCCAAGACCAAGAGACCTGGGGGCACAATGCGGTTCTCGCCAAAGAATCAACCGCAGTGAAGAATGCGACTGCTTTCATCTACGGCGAGGATGTCACCCTCTACGCCGGGGACAACGGCCTCTTCCACGATGCCCTCGAGGACCAGGGCATCAAAAACCAGAGTGACTTCAAAAAGGTTCCCTATGACCGCGTTTTCCACTGAGAAACCCTTAGCCTGGATCGGCAGCATCACACTCATCGGAGGACTCGCCATGGGCTGCAGCTCAACAGAACCGCCTACTCCAGCCGACACCGACGGGTCCGCGCCGGCATCGTCGCAGACTCCGGCCCCCTGGCCCCCGCCTGAGGCGGACCGCTCCGAGCAGGAGAATGAAAAGTTCTCCGCCCGGCAGCTGCAGACGGTGGAGAAGGACCTGCCCGACCTGGCCCGTTCCATGGGAGCCAAGACGATCTACACCTTGCGCGAAGAGACGTGCCAGCTCACCGCCGGCCCGCTCCAACGGCCACGACTGACCAGAATCAAGGGCATCGTCGAGGTGGACGTCCGTGACGAGGAGGTCGCGCGCAAGGTAGGCGCCTCCGTCCGCACCCAGGCCGAAAGACAAGGCTGGATCACCCGCCCCGAAGAAGACTGGGGCAGCGGAGCCGGCCCCGCCTTCTACCAGGGCTACCACCCCGACCTCGAACTCACCTTGACCCTCACGTATCGCGACGACGGTGAACGCCCGCGCACAATCTTGCACGCGACCGGCCAGTGCTTGGAGATGCCGAAGGGACACCTGATGACCGTCTCCCGCCTGGACCGCCGGGCTATCGTCCACGCCGACGGCGACGGAGTCGACACCCACCAGGTCCCCGACGCGCAACAGGGCCCAGTCCCACTGCCGGAGTCCACCCAGACCCCGGCGCCCACCGGACCCGAAGGCGTCACCGCGGAAGAGCCCCACGACCCCGACGCCCCCACGCCCTCCCCGACGTCCACCAAGGGCTTCCTCGACGACGCCGTCCGACGCCCCTGAGATACTCGGCACTATGAGCAGCAAAGAGGGGACCATGGCCGCCCCAACACCCCTCCCACCGATCCATGTGGCTCTCGTGGACGACCAGCAGCTGATCCGCTCCGGGCTGGCCATGCTCATCGGCTCGCAGCCGGACCTGGAGGTGGTGGCCGAAGCCTCCACCGGCCGGGAGGCCGTGGGCTCGCCGGCCGTCGCCCGGGCGGATGTGGTGCTCATGGACGTGCGTATGCCGCAGATGGACGGCATCGCGGCCACCGAGGCGCTGCTGGCCAAGCCGGACGCCCCACGGGTGGTGGTGCTGACGACCTTCGACCTGGACGAGTACGCCCTGGACGCCATCCAGGCCGGAGCCTCCGGGTTCCTGCTCAAGGACGCCCCGCCGGAGGAGCTGCTGGCCGCGATCCGGACGGTGCACCGTGGCGATGCGGTGATCGCGCCGTCCACCACCCGCCGGCTCCTCGAGCACATGGCGCCGCGCCTGCAGGCCGAACATGCCGTGGACGCGCACGGCGCCGTGGAACGGGAGGCGATCGAGACCCTCACCCCGCGCGAGCGCGAGGTGCTCGTGCTCATGGCTCGCGGTGACTCGAACATGGAGATCGCCGCGGAGCTGGTGCTCTCCGGGGCCACCGTCAAGACCCATGTGGGCCGCGTGCTGGCCAAGCTGCAGGCCCGGGACCGGGTGCAGGCCGTGGTCACCGCCTACCGCGCCGGGCTCGTGCGCCCCTGAACGCCGCGTCCGCGTCAGCGCAGCCGGCCTGTGATGCGGTAGCGCCAGCCGTCCTGGACGTGGCTGCGCATCAGGCGCTGACGCTCCGGAGCCCACCCGTCCACCGGCAACTCGGCCACCACGGCGTCGTGCTGGACATTGAGGATGCGGGCGTCCGTGCCGTTCGTCAGCAACAGCCAGCGCCGCTTCTTCGCCGCATCCCGGCTCCCGCCGCCGACGCTGAGGCCCCCGGTCGCCATGTCCACGGCGAACTCCGCCAGCAGGTTCCTGCCGGCCTCGGTGCGGGAGAGGAAGAAGACGGACTCGTCCGGGCGACGAATGCCGTCGAGGGCCTGCTGGATGTGTGCGGACATGCGTCCCTCCTGTTCTCGCGGCCGCTGCCGGGCCGGCGGCCTCAGCTTAGTGAACGGCCTGCCCGCCGGGACAGGAACCTTCGGAGCCGTCCACCCGCCCCGGCCTCCTCCTTCAGGAGGACCCCCGGCGCGCAGAGTTCATCCTGACGAGGGTGCCGCGCTCCCGGCGCAGCGGAGAAGACTGGTCTGCACGAGCCCGGCACCGCGCCGAGAGACCGGCACCGCGCCGGCAGAACCGAAGGGGGACCCATGAGGAGCACCGCAGAGCGGCCCTCACCGCAGGCACCGGCCGATGCGGCAGACCACGGCACCATCGCGTGCTTCACCGGTCTGGTCGCGGCAGCGGTCGCGTTGATGGTGCTGACCTTCGTGGTGCCGGTGCCGGCCACGGCGCGCATGGTGGTGGCCATCGTGCTGGCCGTGGGCGTCGGGGCGGTCACCGCCCGCATCTCCGCCCGGATCGAGGCTCGTCAGCCCTGCGGCCGCAGCCCCCGCAGGTAGGTCCTGAGCATCCAGTCCTCCTGGCCCGGCAGCAGCCAGCGCTCCTGGGACATCAGCGGCCGGGACACCGTGAGCAGGCCGAGGAAGAACCGCTCCCCCGTGAGGTCCTCGGAGACCTGCCGGTCCGCGCGGGCGCGCGCCAGGGCGTCCTCCATGCGCTGTGTCAGGGTCCGCTCGGCGGCCTCGATCATCTCCTCGCTGGGAAGGTCCTTGCAGTTCAGCGAGTCCAGGGAGGCGGCCGCCACCGACAGGTTCACCTTCACCAGCTCGGTGGCGAAGCGGTGCCACCGCGCCGTGGCGCGGTCGGGGTCCGAGGCGACCGGGCCGTCGTCGGGACGCCCCGACTCCTCCAGGTAGTCCGCCACGATCGCGTCCACCCGCTCGATGATCCGCCCCAGCAGCGCCGTCAGCAGGTGCCGGCGGGTGGGGAGTGCCGGTACAGGGTGCCCACGCCCAGGCCGGCCTCCTGGGCCACCGCACGCAGGGACACCGTGGGGCCGTGCACGTTCAACAGCGCCTCGGCCGCCTCCAACAGGTCCTGACGGTTCGCGCGGGCATCGGATCTCATGCCCACGATTCTCCCAGACTCCGCGCTCCTGCCCCGGTTCCGTGCGGGGTCATCCCAGGGGATGACCCGAACCGGTCCGGAATGCCTCCTCCCGGAGGATCCACCCACCGGGGCCGGGGCGGCACAGTGGACACCATGAGCCACTCAAGCACCCTCCCCCGACCCGCCGACGCACCCACCCGCCCCGCCGTCTCCGCACACGGCCTGACCAAGACCTACGGCCGCGGAGACACCGAGGTCCACGCCCTGCGCGGTGTGGACGTCGAGTTCGCCGCCGGCCAGTTCACCGCCATCATGGGCCCCTCCGGGTCCGGCAAGTCCACCCTCATGCACTGCCTCGCCGGCCTGGACGTGCCGACCTCCGGCACCATCGCCCTCGGGGACACCGTGATCACCGGCCTCGACGACGGCCAGCTCACCCGCCTGCGCCGCGACCGGGTGGGCTTCGTGTTCCAGGCCTTCAACCTCGTCCCCACCCTCACCGCGGAACAGAACATCCTGCTTCCGCTCGAGCTCGCCGGGACCTCCCCGGACCGGGCGTGGATGGAGGAGATCGTGGACACCCTCGGCCTCACCGAACGCCTCAAGCACCGCCCCTCCGAGCTCTCCGGCGGCCAGCAGCAGCGCGTGGCCGTGGCCCGTGCCCTGCTCACCCGCCCGGACGTGGTGTTCGGCGACGAGCCGACCGGCAACCTGGACACCGCCACCGGCACCGAGGTCCTCGCCCTGCTCCGGCGTTCCGTGAGGCAGATGGGACAGACCGTCATCATGGTCACCCACGACCCCGTGGCCGCCTCCTCCGCGGACCGCGTGGTCCTGCTGGCCGACGGCCGCCTCGCCGGCGAGCTGCTCGAGCCGACCCCGGATGCCGTGGCCGCCGCCCTGGCCCAGCTGCAGTGACGAGGTGAGACGATGCTGAAGATCGCACTCTCCCAGCTGCGGACCCACCCGCGGCGCTACGTGTCCGTGGTGCTGGCCATCCTGATCGGCACCCTGTTCCTGGCCGCGTCCTTCGTGGTCTCCTCCTCCGCGCAGGCCACCCTGCGCTCCAGCCTCGGCGCCACCTACGCCAACGCGGACCTGGTGGCCGTCCCCGGCGGCACCGGCGTCTCCCATCAGGACTCTCCGGACGTCGCGCTCTCCCGCCTCACCGGCACCGCCGCGAAGCCCGGCGAGCTCGCGAAGGTCGACGGCGTGGCCGAGGCCTACGCCGCCGAGACCGACTACGTGCAGGTCTCCGACACCCCGAAGACCGACGACTCCGGCTCCGCCGCGCTGGACGGCGGGGAGTACTCCGCCCTGTCCCCGCTTCCCGAGCAGGTCGACCTGGCCGGCATGACTCTGGCCGAGGGCCGCACCCCGGAGGCCGGCACGCGCCAGGTGGTGGTGGACACCACCACGGCGGACCGCCTCGGTCTGACGCTCGGCTCCGAGTTCTCCCTGGAGTCCGGCGGGCCGGAGTCGCAGTCCGTGCAGGTCACCGTGGTGGGCCTGGCCGAGCCCTCGGCCGACCCGCGCCTGTCCGCCCTGCCGCAGACCTGGGGCCCGCAGTCCCTGGTGGAGGAGGTGCGCCAGACGGACGCCGAGGGAACCTCCCCTGATCCGTCCGCCTCCGCCGTGCTGTTCCGCCTCGACGACGGCGCGGACGCCGGCGCCGTCCAGCAGCGCCTGCAGTCCCTGCTGGACGGGCAGAAGGTCGACGCCACCGTCTCCACCCCGGACGAGGCCGTACGCGCCCAGCTGGCGGACAGCTCCGGCGGCACGGACGTGTTCGCCTGGGTGCTCGGCGGCTTCGCGGCCCTGGCCCTGCTGGTGACGGCCCTGGTCATCGCCAACACGTTCCAGGTGCTGGTGGCCCAGCGCACCCGTGAGCTGGCCCTGCTGCGCACCCTCGGCGCCTCCACGCGCCAGGTCCGCCTCTCCGTGCTGCTCGAAGGCCTGCTGGTCGGCCTGATCGGCTCCGTGCTGGGCACGCTGCTGGCCGTGGGCCTGGCCGCCGTGGCGATCCCCCTGCTGCGCGACCCGCTGAACCTTTCGACCCTGACCTTCGGCGCGGACCCCGTCCGTCTGCTGATCGCGGCGGGCGTGGGCGTGCTGGTGGCCGTGCTGGCCTCCCTGACCCCGGCCTTCGCGGCCACCCGGGTCTCCCCGCTGCAAGCGCTGCAGCCGGTCCCGGAGGTCACCGTCCGCTCCCGCGGCGGCGCGGTGCGCACGGTCCTCGGCGCGGTCCTGTTCTTCGGCGGCACGGCCCTGATGCTCTGGGGCGCCTTCGGCCAGTCGCCCGTCCCTGCGATCGGCGGCGGCATGCTGTCCTTCATCGGCATGCTGATGCTCGCCACGGTGTTCGTGCCGCCGGCGGTCTCCGCCGCAGGCCTGCTGGCCCGCCCGGCCGGCGTGCCCGGCCGCCTGGCCGCCGTCAACGCGGTCCGCCACCGCAGCCGGACGGCCTCCACGGCCGCGGCCCTGCTGATCGGCACCACCCTGGTGACCCTGTTCCTGGTGGGCGGTCGCACCGCCCAGGTGTCCACGGACGCCGCCCTGGACACCGAGTACCCCGTGGACCTCTCCGTCACCCTCGCCGCGGACGCGGACGCCGAGGCCGTGGCGAAGCGGGTCGGGGACCTCGCCGACGTCCAGGCCGTCACCGTGGCCACCCCGGTGGGCACCACCGAGAACGGCTCCCCCGCCTACGCCGTGGACGCCGACGGCCTGCGCCAGGTGATCTCCGGCCTGCCCGGGGACGGCATGTCCCGCCTCGGAGACGAGGGCACCGTGCTCGCGCCCAGCTGGGTCGAGGACGACGTCACCGTGACGGTCGCCGGCAAGGAGGCCACCCTCCACCCGGTGGGCGCCAACAGCCTGGAGTCCGAGGTCTACATGACCGACACCGAGGCGAAGTCCCTGGGCTGGGACGGCAAGGCCGTCACCGGCGAGGCGTCGGACGGCGGCGAGGCCACGATGGCCCCACGCCTGCTGGTCGCCACCGCGGACGACGTCCCGGTCACCGGCCTGCAGGACCTCACCCAGGAGGTCGCCCGCGCCGCGGACGTGGACCCGGGCTCGGTGACCGGCGGCGCCCCCATGCGCGCGCTGTACGCCCAGATCATCGACACCATGCTGTGGATCGTGGTGGCCCTGCTGGCCGTCTCCGTGGTGATCGCGCTGATCGGCGTGGCGAACACGCTGAGCCTCTCGGCGATCGAGCGGACCCGCGAGAACTCCCTGCTGCGGGCCCTCGGCCTGACCAAGGGCGGGCTGCGCACCATGATCGCCCTGGAGGCCGTGCTGATCGCGGCCGTGGCCGCGGCGCTGGGCTGCGCGCTTGGCGTGCTCTACGGCTGGGCCGGCTCGCAGCTGCTGCTCGGGGAGCTGATGGACAGCCTCGGCCGCGGCTCCGTGGTGGCGCCGGCCGTGCCGTGGCTGGAGCTGCTGCTGATCGTCGGCGTCGCCGCACTGGCCGGCCTGCTGGCCTCGGTGATGCCGTCCCGCCGGGCCACGCGGATGTCGCCGGTCGAGGGACTGGCCTCCGTCTGACGGGCGGCCGGTCGGCGCACACGGCA